>CAYOWB010000031.1:264-14213 GCA_964407515.1 uncultured Bacteriovoracaceae bacterium | reverse complement strand
TCCGTTCACACCCAAAAGTCCGATGATGCCGATGGAGACCTTCTTGATCTTATCCTTGGCCTCGGGCAAATCCTGAATCCAAGCCAAGGCTGCCTCGGCGAGGTAGTACATTCCTAGGGCAGGAAAAATCCGGCCGATGACTCCCGTCACTAAGTCCCGAACCGACGCTTCGAAGTCGGCGCAATAAGCCTGTGCTGGAAATAAGAAGATGATGACCGCAATGCGGCCACTGAGAAAGTCTTTGAGACGACTCCCCATCATAAGTCCCCCTGTTTTTTCGTGGCCCTAGACGCAGCTAGGACCGTTCCCCAAAAACAAGGCTCACAACCGGGAGAAAATGGTGTATATCCGGAGTCAGGTCTAATTGACTCGGCTCGCACCGCCTTCTGTTACAGCAGAAGGACTCCCGGCTGCGGGCCTTTTCTTTTTCTGTTTTCTTGTTCTAACGATGCTTAGTTGTGGTCGATACCGCGCAACGAGTGACCAATGCCGCCGCCCATGAGGAGCCGACCGATTGCGCCACCGCGTAGGACGAGCTTCACGTTTGAAACTCCGCCCGCCGTGTCCGCGCCCACGCCGTTTCCGCCTCCAGCAAAAGCCGACGAAGACAGCGCAACCAACATGACCAATACGAGCAATAAGGACTTCTTCATATAAACCCCCTTTCGGATCCAATCGGATTCCAGGTTTCATGCTTGCTTATGAGATACAGGGTCGCGTGCGCTCGGTCAACAAAAAGTTGCACAATCAACTTTATGTTGATAATGATCAACGCATATGGAATTTAGCGAACTGATCAGGACCAAAAGAACGGAGAAAGCTGCGTCCGCAAAAGAATTTCACCGAAACGCCAAGCTCTCGTGCAGCTACTTCTATTACTCGAAGGTAGAGTCTGGGACCGTTCCGGAGCTTCCCCTGGCGATCGAAATCCTCAGGGCACTTGGCGTAAACCTCCGAAAAGGCCTTTACGCCTGGGTACGCTCGCAGATGCCAGATAAGGAGACCAAGGCGTTCTTCGCGGAACTCGACGATGAAACCCCTCTCTCAGCAGAGCAACACTCGACCTCACGGGCAATCGTCGTCAATCGGATGCAAGCCAAGCTCCTAGAGTCGGACCCAATTTACTGGGAGATCTTGGTATTTTTTAGCACCTATCACACCTTCGGAATTCCAGAGGACAAGGCGATCGCCAAGTGTTTCGGAGTTGCTCCAACTAAGTTTAGAAAGCACTTGGAAACCCTCTACGACCACGGACTCCTCGACAAGCAAAACGGCAAATACATTTCCAAGGAGTGGTTCTTCATTCCCTACGAACAGGAGTTCAACAGCCTCAGGGATGTGAACTTCCGCCGAGCCCTGGACCAGTTTTGGCATCAGTCCGAGGACGAGCGGTTCCGAACTACGATCACCAAGCCGCTTACGCCAGCACAGTGGAAGGAAGTCGAGGCAAAGGTCGTGGCCCTCACCCACAGCGTAGTAGATATGAAGGAAGTCACACCTCCGGAGTCAGCTCCGTATACGATCGGCGTCTTTGCCTCCAGAAGGAGATTCGGCAATGGTTAAGTTATTCGGATTCCAGTTTGCCAAAGAGTTCCTGATGTCCATTTTCTGGACTACTTGGGCGGTCAGCCTTCTCGAACAAGGACGGACGCTGAGCCAAGCCTGCATCGCCTTGGCTATCTTCTTTCTAGCAAACGCTGCCTTTGAAGTGCCGACCGGATACTTCGCGGACCGGTTTGGCCGAAAGTTGGCAACCCTACTTGGAGTAGGGCTTGTGGGGGCCGGCTTTGGCTTGAACGGATTTTCACTTCCAGCAGGAGCCAAGGTGCTGGCGTTCTTCTTGTCGGGAATCGGCTTCACTCTGATGTCAGGAGCCAACACAGCATGGTTCCTGGCCCACGCTCGTGAAAAGGTGCAACGATTCAAACAGGACCACTTCTTCCTGGAGCTGGACCTTGTCGGGCGACTGGCCATGGTTTGCGGCGCCTTTGGCGGCGTTAAGTTGCTCGCGGTGAGTCCGGCGCTTATGTGGTGGGTCGCCGGAGGAGTTGCCAGCCTCGCCTTTATGATCGGGCTATCAATTGACGAAAGCCGCGCTGCGGAGGAGAAGTCCGATGCAGCGGAAATCATGACAGGACTGCGAACGACAATTTGGTCGGCCGTTTCAATCCCTGCTGTCGCTGCCGTCGTCGCTTCCGGGACTCTCTTCGGGTTTGAGTCCGGAATCAGGAACGTAATCTTCCAGCCGTTCATTCTGGATCTCAGCCACGGCAACCTCAACTACCTAGCCTACTTTCAGGTTACCCTCGCCGCAGTCCGCCTCAGCGGCATCCTGGCCTATCGCTATTACTTCGCCAAGTTCAATAAGCCGGTATTCATGTGTGCTCTCGCTCTTGCCGTCTTCGGCCTTGGAGAGCTGGTCGCGTCACAGGTGCAGTCCTACTGGACCTTTGTGGCGTTCTACGCTCCGGCGATATTCATGCTCGGCTGGTACTTCCCCATGCGAAGCTCTTACGTTAACGGACTCTTATCCGATAACGGCCGGGCCACAGTCTTGTCCTTCGATAGCATGATGGAGAAAGTCGCTTCTGCCTGCAGCTGCCTGGTGCTTGGCTTAGCGATTAACCGCGAGACCGTTCAAAAATGGTGGTTTGCCGCTGGAATGATGCTTCTTACGTCCTCAATAGCCTATATCTTGTCGGCTCATCCGAGACCCCACAGGAGAGAGATGTAGCTGCAAAAGCCTGGAGATGTCCCACGTTCGAAAGCGCCTCAAGCCACCTCGCTGTGAATCCGCCTTAGAACTACGCGTGGTAGTAGCTTTAATGGCAAATAGTCTGCGATAACTCGGATTGATACGCCTATCGTGAATTTGCTCGTGACATGGAATCCCTGCGAAAAGTTCTGGCCGCCTCGGTCAAAAACTACATCAATCTCGATCTTTATAAGCACTTATCCTGAATATACGAGTCCTCCTTCCGGCTGTAAAAGGGTAGGAAAGCGCCAAAAAACGGCACCGCCGGGCTATTCCTTTTCAATTTCAGCTCAATATCCCCGTGAGTTGCCCTCGTCTGTAGCTTATACGCCACATCGTGAGGACGATGACCTTCAGAGGACAAGCTCTGAACAGCTACCTTCCTCGCAACTCCGGTGACTTCCGCAAGGACCCTGCTTCGGCACACCACTTGCTCTGGGCCCTCCCGACGGAGGTCACCGATATGTCAATTCGAGTTGAGACGTTTATTGTTCTTCTTTTTGCGACGATTGGACTCGCCGCCTGTGACGATGGAAAAGGTCCCGGAAACCCGGACGCGTACCAAGATGCAAGTCGCGGCGGCGTTGCTGGCGCATGCAGCTCGACGTTTATTAGCGACTACAATGAAGTCATGCGTGCGGCCCAAAACGCAGCGATGGCGCTGTCAGATGAGTTGTTCCGGAACTACGCCCAATCAGCGAGGGACAAAGCGGTCCAGTTCAAAAGCAGATACAGCGGCGTCTATTGCAGTGCCGAGACTAAACGCGAGGACACCTTGGGCTATCAGACTTCTAGCATCGACGCCTCGGCAAAAATGGATGAACTCATCGCCGCTATCGACCGAGCAGTCCAGTCACTTGACGCATCCAAGAGCACGGGCACTGGTTACACGAAAAGCGCACACCAAGAGGAAGTACCGTCATCCGTTCAAGTAGACGCTCTTTCAGCTAGAACGCCGATGTACTGACAAAAGAGAACCAATAAGGCTCGCCTCGACAGTAAGAGCCGGAAAGGGTCTCCACTAGGAATGAATATCCACTTGGCAGTGAAGTGTTTGGAATGATCTTGGACTGGGGAAAGTGTCTCCCTGTTGCGAGAAAGACTGGTGCTTCATAACTGCTTTCCAAGTTCCTGCGAGCTAATAGAGCCGTCTCGCAACTTTCCTCGGAGGTGAAGAAATAGACGGCCTTCTCTGCCGTACCGGTATTGGGAAGAGACGCTTGAACACGGCATCGTATGCGTTTCGCAACTGCGTACTCATAAGCAGACTCGGCGGTTGAGTAGCCTGCCGCCGAGACGAGACGCGGCCCCGGACAGAGAATGCCTGAAATTTGCAGGTCCATGAGCGGCTGCTTCCCGGCGCCCATGGTTAGGAAATCGTATCTCGCATACCTCCAGGACGACACCTGCCCCAGCTTTTCTGTTCGAACTCGAAAGCTGTAAACAGATAGAGGGTCTAATCCGCCCAAACGATATCGCTCCGCCTGCGGCCGATTCAACAGCGCTACCAGGGAAAACGCGCCTGACCGGAAGCAGGCCGCGCTCGTTCCCTTGCACAGTTCTACACGAACGCTTGTTTCAAGGTCCTGGACTCCCTCCACCACAAACGTAACAGACTCCTGGTCTGCTTCAGTTTGAGAGATCGCGTCCGGCGCGGCGAGCGCTGGAGGACTGCCGGTCGCCGACACCTGGGGGCCTGCGTCTCCGGCGGGATCTCCGTGTGGCAATGCCGCCGCACCTGCCCCGCTTTCAGGAAGACCGCCGTCAGCCACGACGGGCGGCCGAGTGTCATTCACTCGAGGAGCGAATGTTGCAGACTTCGCTTCGCCACCAGAGAGAGGGAGGTCCTGAGCTGCGCCACAGCCAACCAGAATAGGCAGTAGCGCGTAAAGACAGCATGGAAACCTCATAAACTACTCCTGACTCGCAATACTTCGAATAATGTCTTTCGAGCATCGAAATGTCTTACCCACAATAAAAACACTTTCGCCAAATAGGGCACTTCGATCTGTTCGAAACCGAGCCGAGATGACATTGGCCCCCTGCTCGGCCGCCTCTTCACGTAGCTCATTGAGGACCGAGTCCAGCCCGAAGGCACTAGAACGCGCGAAGGAGCGGATCGTGCGACAGGTAGATGCTTCCTTTACCGAAGCTGGGGAGACGACTCTCACCCGGGCGGCGTCTGGCGTGATAGTGGAACAAGCGGAAGAACTTGCGACCAACAGAAGGCACACTAGCGTTCTCATGACTTCCCTCCTTCGCCCATCTCATTCCCCGGACTCCGAGCATACGTTCGGAGGGATGGAGCCGGGGAACTATCCAGGGCTTCAAGTTATTGCTACTTGGCCAACTTAGCCTCGCTCGGGGCGGGTGAGACGTACGAACCCGTCACAATGTAATCGCCCTGGTCAGAATCTGCCTTCGGCATTCGGCTTTGAGCAATCGCAGCGACGCCATGGCCGCGAGGGGCGCTAGAGGGCGACGGCCCGGAACTACATCCAGCTCCGATCATGTGCATCCGGCCGCCGGGTGCCCTATCGAAAGTCAACTCGGCAAGCTCTCCATCGAGCGTTCGGACCTTTACGGAGATAAAAGCCTTTACTTCGCCGGAGGGGTATCCCACCCCAGTACAGCCGATTGCAGCCTTTCCCAGAAAGGGTAACATCGGCTCCACATCAGCGAGTTTCACTCCGTTTTCCTGAAGTCGTGCAACAAGCTTCTCTTTCCAAGTCTCCGAAATACGGGGATCACCAAGGTCCTCGCTGGAGGAAGCACAGAACTTTGCGCCTGCTTTGTCCGCCTCTTCCAGAGTTGTCTGGATCAGCCTCACCGAGCCGTCTCCAAGCAGCACACAGCCTGACTTTGCGCCTTGGTGTATGGCTGGGGCGGCACTTCTGTCGGCGGCCGGACTTCCCGACGCTTGGTCGGCAGCGAATGCGCCCTGTGAGATAATAGAAATCAGACCAAAGATTAAAACGGCTCTCGTTTTCATACTTGTTCTCCTCTTGCCCGATAGTATTGCAGCGCATGTGCCGCCCCAGACGTGATAGAAAACGCCACGTTGAACGGCGGTGTCACCCGCGACACAGGCTAGGAACCATTCTCAGGGAGATGTTCCGACGGAACTAAGTCTCTATTTCCATAATGGAATTGCTATCGCGCAACCGCCGATGTCACTGTCTAGGTTGCAGCGTTGACCCTGTTTCAGGACCTGGGAGGCAATAAGCGAGCAGGATATCGACTCAGTAACACCTTTTGCCTCGAATCGCCGCTCTGTCGCAACCGAACAGCAGCGGTGTACCCCATGGCGTTTAACACCTCGACAGCAAACTCCGGACGAGTTCGCATGAGGTCTCGAAGTGCATCGAACGAAAACTCGAGCATCCGCGTTCTAGTAAGAGCTTCAACCGTGACAGATCGTGGATGGGCATCAAAAAATGCAAGCTCTCCAAAGCAGTCACCAACATCTTTACGTATCGGCTGATTCTTTCTATGCGTATGGACCTTGAGTTCACCCGATACCAATACATCCAGCCGGTCACCGATGTCTCCTCGTACCATCACATACTCGCCAGGGTTGTATTCTCGAACGGTTGCAATGGATAGCAGGAGGCGAATCTCTTCCTCCGTAAGATTTCTAAACAGTACGGACTTTGAGACGGCCAAAGCCTCCTTCTCAAATCCCATCTCCCTAGCGATGTGCCAGGAATGATCCGAGAATAAGACTGCAATGCCTGATTTGTCGGATGGAAGCTGCGCAATAAAGCCCTCCATGCGGTCTGGAGCCAGTAAAACTACTTGGTCAGCAATCTGCTTCGGCAGATCCGGATGCATAAGAATTAAAGAATCGCCACGCTCGACAGCAACTTCACCACAAGATAACGGAACCGGTAGACCCGGCCGGTGGAGCGTCCGGATCGCGCCAGCGCGCATTGACCTTTCTACGAGGTGAGGTACCCCTAGGCAGCCGTAGACTAATCGACTCCCGTCAAGAGGCATGGCAATAAAGACCGTAGCACTACCTGCCTTTGACAAACCGTTTAAGAGTAGCTTGAGTTCTATTAGAGGCGCAGGATGCCTGCTTAAAGTTGAACAAGTCGCGGAAAGGCGCGCTAACACGTCTTGCGACTCGGCGACACAATAAGCTCCGGTATTTGGATCAAACTGAGATATCCATCCGATTTGGGTGTTGATCTTTTCCAGAAGCCGGAGACCATGATTCGGCATAAATCTAGGATAACAAATCCCGTCTGCGCACCGCTATGGCGAATCGCAGCTCGGCGCTACGCCGGGGCATTCGGCATAATATTTATCCTAACGCGCTTTAAACTTTACTATTATACAAAGCAGTGGACGGAAGCCGTCGTGGCGCCCAGCTTCACGCCCCAAGGCAATTTCGGTAGCAGTGCCGCCGTCTAATTCCCCCGGCTATGGCGGCAGTAAAGACAAAGGTTTTGCTCGACAAGCCCAACACGCTGCATTATACCGTCCCGACTATGATGCAGGTAAGGCGGGTCGCCGCCATTATAAGAGCCGCGAGGAAGCAGCTCGGATTAACCCAGGCGCAGATGGCAGCTCGGCTGGGGAGTTCCCAGAGCAATATCTCGAAGTATGAGCGCGGCCTTCTCGTTCCTGGTATCCTCGATTGCATTGAGATCTCCAAAGCGGCCGGGATCGAGCTGGAGTCGTTCAACCACGGCTTCATTAGCACGGGAAGCGAAGTGGGCGCGGGCGGATTTTCCTTGCCGGAGAGATACCGGACTTCCGCCGAGGGGACTCGAGTCCGCGCTTCCTTGGGACTTCTCCGAGCCTTCGAACACTTCTTTAGTAAAGAACACCTGAAGGTTTGGCTGGAATGCAACCGGATTGATGAGGACTATTTCGTCTTCCATGACCACAAGTTGAGCTTCCAGTTCTGCCTCGATATGCTCCGACAGTTTATGAAGAGCCGTACCCGGGCGGAAGCGCTTGGGTTTCACTTGGCCCAATACTATTCGAACATTCAATGGCCAAGAAACTCGACCCTCAGCTCTCCGATGGCCGAGGCAATCCAAGCGATACGCTCTACAGTTCTTCATGCCTCTCTGCTTGAGGACAACTTCAATTACTCAATCGTCAATGAGACAAAGCGAACTGTTGATCTGAAGGTGACACCCAACCCTGGACTGAGCCCCTTTAGATTTGGAGACGTTGAACCCCTCCTCTCATCTGTAAGAAAAACGATAATACCGAAGGTAGGACAGCTCTCTCGGCACAAAATCGCTGTACGGCAACTCGAAACGACATCTCAGGAGGGCGGCACATGTCTGTATCAGCTCGTGATGCAATGAGGCTTTGGCAAAATATCGAAAAAATCCGACAGGCAGCTGGGCTTTCGCCTCACGAGTTTTGTGACGAACTGGAACTGAAAGAAAGTCAGTACAAGCGACTTGTATCGCGAAAGAGACTCCCCATCACCGTTGCAATGCAGATCGCCGAACGCTTTCACATTTCTCTCGATAGCCTGGTCTCGGGCAAGATTGACTATATACAGATACGCTCATGTCATCGCGGCCACGCCATGCTGCCAGAGCGATACACCGTCGGAGCACAGTCAAAAGTCCGGACTACAATCGCGCTTCTGGATATGGCGGCAAAAGTCGGCGGCCCGGATTATCGCAACAGCGTGCTTCGCAAGTTCCAAGTCCCAGTTAAGATCTTTGACGACCCGGAACGTGAAGCGAACATTCACCTCGTGACGGACGTCTGTAGTCACCTGGCCACTCAGTTGGGAATGGAGGCCATCGTGCTTGCAGGGCTCGGCACCATGCACTCCAGCTACAATGCCGGCATCGTCCGCTTCTTGTCGCAATTCACGAACCTCGGCGAAGCAGGCGCAGCCTGCATTGAGCTTCTTGCCGAAAAGTTCGACCGCAACCACCAATACGCGCAGATTGGTCTCAAGAACGGCGTGGCGACAGTCACGTCGAAGTGTCGTCCGGACGTCTCAGAA
Organism: uncultured Bacteriovoracaceae bacterium; assembly: GCA_964407515.1. Classification (GTDB taxonomy): domain Bacteria; phylum Bdellovibrionota; class UBA1018; order UBA1018; family UBA1018; genus CAYOWB01. The sequence continues at coordinate 5,466 of CAYOWB010000031.1, read as the reverse complement.
GCAATCCGCGCTAAGACATTCGGAAGCAAAGAGATTTGCCTTTACCGGAGCGGCACCCTTGGAGCAATGTCTGCACTCTTCGGCATGCCACTGGCCCCAGCAAGAAAGGTGGCCTGCATTCATCAAGGCGATTCTGAATGCCGCTTTGAGATCGACGTTGGGAGCACCCGGCGTCTACACTAAGGCTGTAACGCCAGCTGCCCGTAGTTTGTGGTTCGTACTGTCGTACGGGCGTCCGAAACTGCCTTCCGGAGGGTCATTCGACGACTCCAGAGGTCATTGTAACGATCGGCACACTCGCGCGCGTACTGGCTCCATTCGCGAAGAACGACCATACGCACCTCCATATCGTTGAGAGATTGGATACCGAAACTTGGAAGCTCTCTTCCCTCCAACGAAATCGGCACGTATCCGCCTTGTTCGAACATCTTATCTACTTTCGTTTTTACGGAGCCCGCCATTAACGATAGTTCGGTCTGGTAAGTAGTATGGAACAGGCACCCAAGCGCTGTGATGATTGGCTTGATCTGAACCAATAACCGGCGGTCCCTGATTTGTGGGTTGATCGTGTAAGCTGAACAGTATCGAATCTTCCGACCTTCATACTGACGGATTAGCCGAGATATGGACTCGAAGTGCTCGGGAGCCGACTTAGCGACTGCAAGTCCGCTGAACTCGTGGCAGAACGTACGACAGGCGTCCATGGATACCGATCGCCAACCGGTGATGGGCTCAAAAGTACCGGAAGCGATATTTCCGACGACGATGTGATCCGCAAAGAAATCCGTCTTATCTACGGGGAGCGTCCCGTAGACATGATGCTGACTGTATCCGTCCAACTTGAGACTGACCATCTTGTGAAAGATCGCTGCAGTCAGCGGATCGTTCCACGTATCGATGGGCCGCTCGATCACTACTATTTGAAGCTGAAGTCCAGAATCCATATTCCCCCCCTCTTGAAATGACGCTATCGGCAAATAGTTACTTCTAACTACTCTAGTGGCCGGAATCGTCGACCACCGCAGTGACAGCCGAACTCCAGCCGCCTCCGGATATTCTGTTTTAACTAGATGTTTTTGAAAATCCGAAAAGTTGCGGGCAGCTCTTTCAAGAGAAATAACGGAGCCAACGTGCGCCAAACTTCGGGGGATGTGGTGTATCGGCGCCGCCAACAAATGAAGGCCCTAGATCGTGTCTGAACAACCATTCCAATCGCCCAGCGCCTGTAATGTCCTGCTTGTAGACGATGACGAAAGCGGGATCTGGGTATTACGTGAGTGCGTGGAGGCTCTGCCAGGAGTAAACGCGGTCTCAACATCTAGCGGCCACGAGGCGCTTAAGCTGATTGCATCAAGCCACGTTGATCTGGTGATCACAGATCTATTCATGCCTGGGACAGATGGCCTGGAGGTCATTGCCGAAGCAAAGGCTCGGCGGATCCCTGCCATATTGGTTACTGTAATGGCCCCAGACGAAGCATTCTTTAGACAACAGCCGCGCTATCGTCCTGATATCGTTTTTATCAAAGGCGCACGGGAAGACGAGCCGTACGGTCGCGCCTTCGGCCGAAGTGCGCTACAAGAAGAAGCGATCCGGCTCCTTCGGATTGGCAAGTAGCGCCCTCCATGGACAGTCAGCCACTCAAAGCATCGGCCTGAGCGCCGGAAAACGCTCCGCGATCTCGACTGGAGTAACGCCAGCGTGCTCACAGAGAATCGACAGCTCTCTCAGAAAAACACTTCGGTTACGATTAACGTCATGTTCGTCTTCCGAGAACACCTCGAGCGCCGCCTCTCGGTCGATTTTTCCCCAACGTAACATTGTGGCCGCTTCGAGCCTCCGAAATGACGCCCCTAATTTCAGTGACACACCGTAATTTGCGAAATTGTGCACGCTACAGTCAGCATGCGAAGGGGGGGCTTCATATCCAAGCTCTGCCCGCAAAGTGTCCCTGATCAGCTGCTCGTCGTACGGCTCACTTAGAAAGTAGGCGAACGCTTCAGGCATGAAGCCAGCGGGAATCTTTTCCGGCGGTAGAAAGAATTCGTCCAGAACAGCTTGTCGCTGTCTCGATGTAACTGGAAATGATCCGACCATTTGCTTGAGCAGTTGGAAAGCCGAGGCATAACAGCTTCGCACGGTATCCTGAGAATACTCCCTGTAATTGCTCGCGGACAACATCACGAACAAATCGCGGAGCTTCGATTCCGGAGTCATGTTCCGATACATTTGATAAGTGCTACGCCCGTGAATGAAGAACGGGATGCGCATTGCAACGCACTTCTTGTAACTTAGATAGTAGCCACCAAGACTGCACGCAACGCAGGGGTTACACATCGTCAAAAGGGTCCCTTGATAGAAGTCCTTGAAGTCCGGAGCAATGAACTCGTGGTAAACTCCGGTTTTCCTAACTAACTCACGGACCTTCTCCTTGGCTTCGTCTGTAAGAAAGCCGTTGTCACAGGTGACGGCCGCAACCTTGAGGTTCCGCTCAACGGCAAGCTTATAGAGGACATAGGCGCCGTCTTTCCCCCCGCTCACGCCAACCAGGGCGTCGAATTCATACTTCCCCTTCACTGCTCGAAGGCGTTCGTCAAAAAGCGCACGGCCCCTGGCATAGTCAGTCCATTGCTTTCCGTCGGAGTCGAAGGCGCGGCAGTAATCGCAGAGGCCATTCTCGGAAATCCTTAATCCGGCCACAGAGGTCGTAAGCATGCACCTGGAACATTCGTTAGTCTGCATGGTATAGAATCTGCTTTAATGACTTACGAGAGTCCAGCTTCTTCCACGGGGTCAAAGGGCCCCCTGAAAGTGTCGTCACGAAGTGGGAATAGTCCCACTCAAGTCTCGTTGCCTAACTGGGAATGGCCCAATTCCCAGTGTCGTCGTCTAAGTGGGAATCAGACCGGCAAAAGTGTCGTCGGTGAGGTGGGACGGAACAGTCCCATCCCACTCAAAGTCTGCACCAAAATTTCAGCATCTAGACAGCTCTTCACCTGACCCCGCAGGTCCCGATAAATAGGCAGCCCCAATGACCCGATATTACAGACGATCTATCTTTACTTGACTAATTTACTCCATTAATGGTATTCAAGGCCCGTCGGAAGGTGGAAAGAAATGAAGCTGATCATTCGACCGCTCCTGCCGCTCTCGTTGGTTCTCGCGACCCTCTATGGCTGCAGCGGCGGCCGAAGCAACGGTCCGATCACAGAAGTGCCCTCTCCACCTGGCCCAGATACCCCTTCAGCATCCACGCCTACAGCAGCTCCAGAAAAGAAGCCCACAATCCTCCCCGTTGAAAAGCAGGCCCTCGAGAAACTCGATAAGAGCCTAAAGTCGGTGCCAAAGGCGGCAGATAACGACCCCCTGACCACCTTTCAGTTCACTTCCGAGGAAGCACTTCGCCTTGTGGAATCGTCCATTCTATCGGACCTAAGAGAGCTTGCACGTGGCTCTAAATGGGACCCAAGGGGCGACGGCTGCCTGTTCCTCCGTCAGGTTTTTTGGAACCGGGTTGCTGCGGCGGACAATGCCAAAGAGCGGGACAAGGCATTGGCCCGGCTTCGCCCATGGCTCGAGGACATCCTTGCCCAAGGATCATACGTGCTCAGCGGCGCCGCTAAGTTAGCTCTAACGCTCTATCCCGACTGGAGACTCCCATCTGGTAAGGGCGAGGTACCCACCAGCAGCGTGTACGACGAAACTCAGTGCAACTTCGATAAACCGCCGTATGGAACTTCCTGGCACCCGCTCGAATATCGACTCAAAAAGAATCGTCAAGTCCTCAAAGAAACGATCCGACTATCGGGCGGCGACATAGACGATGAGACCGGCGACTCGGATAGCGCAGAAAAAATTACTGCTGCGTCAAAGAAGGTCCAAGCCCTAGGAAGTCTTATCTACGGCGATCCTGCGGTCGCCAGACGTGCGCTTGAGAACACCCTATTTAACCGAAAGCTTGTGGCTCCCCCACAGAAGGATCCTCTCATTACAAAGGACCCAGGAATTCCACCCATGCAGTGGCGCTATCAGGCGAGTGCAAGCCTCGGACGCTGCTTTGGGGAGTCCCCCACTCTCAACGGCTCTAGCCTTCATGATTTTCATGCAAGCAAACAATGCACGCTCAACGGAGGTACTCCGGGACTCTATAGCCTTGGGGTAGGTGAGCTCGAGACGAGCGCCTGTTCCATTGGCTTCGACACACGAATTCCCTGCTTTCGTGCATTTCTTTTTTCCTACGCACGCGGAGGACGCCGCGATGGTGGCGGCATCTTTTCAGGGCAGCCAGCAGAAGACCAAACGACACGCATACAGTACGATGCCAATGGCTCCGTTACGATTCCGACCTGCAACAATCCTGCGGTTTGCAGCCCAACTCTAGTTCTGACGCTTGAGAGAGGAGTCACCGATGATTCCAGAAATCCAATAAATGGCCTCGGAACCTCCGATTTTGTGGAAGTTAGGTCTCCGGCCCTAGGTGGTAGCGTCCGGCTCACGCCGGACAAACCACTTCTCGTCGACCGCAGCGACGCACAAGTTTCCATCACGATCTCGCTCTCAAGGGCCTTTACTCATGTGGGGGCATCGGGAGAGCCTCCTACTCTTCTGCATTACGCCCACCTTTCAGTCCATTCTCCTGATCTTGACGAACCCGACTTCTTAACCACAGACTTCCAAACAACAGATGAAAGCGCTACTCTTCAAAAATTATTCACGAATATAAGTGATTCGATCTACGAGCGGCCTTCGGAGGAAGACGATATTGGGGTTAGAATCGCGCTCCGCCTAGCCAAGGGCCTGAGTCAGTCGCCAAGCAACTTTAAGAACCATCTCTTCCGCACTTATGGTCGCCTCTTTGCAATTCAAAGCATCTTAGAGGAAAAGAGCCTGGCCCTATCTGCTACCGGCAGACACCAGCTGGAACTTGCCCGCATAAGCATCTCGGAAGAAGCCCGCCACACGACACTCCCCACGCTTCGCCTTCTCGTTGAGGATCGCAAGCATCTCCTTGAGCTCATACCCGAAGACAGAATCTCAAAAGAGATCTCCCGATTAATGGCCCTAGCCACCGACGAAGAAAGTTATGACCTAAACGAGCTGTACACAGTGGTCCGCCCACTCGTGACAGCCCTGACAGACACGAATGGAAGCTCCCCAGAGCTAAAACAACTAGCCGCTTCCGATCTGTAGGGAAAGAGTGTA
>CAYOWB010000031.1:0-226 GCA_964407515.1 uncultured Bacteriovoracaceae bacterium | reverse complement strand
CGAACTTGATGCGAATCCGTGACAAGCTCAAGGAGCTGAGAGACACCCTGTCCGAGGAGTTAACAATCTATGAAAAAGAGATAGCTGAACTGGAGGCGCCAACTGCATCGTTAATCCCGGCGAAAGCCTGGGGGCCAAAATGAGCCGCCCGCAAGTATCTCTCTCTCGAGTTCTCGGGTTCATCACTCTTGGCATGTCCGCACTGTCCATTCTTGGCTGTGACGAG
>CAYOWB010000030.1:8335-27324 GCA_964407515.1 uncultured Bacteriovoracaceae bacterium | reverse complement strand
AGACGAGCCTGCAGCACGCTGCCCGCCGCCACCACCCAGCGCTTCAGAATCCGCCAGACGAAGGTTCGCATGAGACGTCTTTAACCCATCTGACGGATTTTTCCCAGAGAGCACCCGGCCCACAAGCGCTCCGGCCAGCGTGGCCGACCACTTCGGCCGCTCAAACAACGGACAGCCCGTCGACTCGACATCCGTGAGAATCCTCGTTCCTGGCGGAAGGAAGTCCCACGACGCCAAGGAAGAAACGACCCACACCGGGCACTGAATTCGTGCGATTCTCTTTTTCCAGAAGAGGCCTTCAGCGGATCCTAAGTGGAGTTCTTCTCCGAATCCAAGAACCGGTGCCCCGAGAAGAAGTCCTCGCACCGAGGCAGGGCAGGTGACCGCACAGAGAAGGGCGAGAGCCGCTCCGGTATCATGCCCGACGAGCACCACTCCCGAATCTCCTAGTCGCTTGGCGAGCCTGACGATGAAATCCACCATTTCGAGCGGCGAAAGCCGCTCGTCCCCGATACTGAACGACCTGCCTGCACCCGGCAAATCGACGAGAATAGCGTTGTGAGAAAGCGATAAGAACGCTGCCATGCCGTCGAAATAGGAACTGTCCGAACGACGACCGTGAATGAAGACAAAGTCCATGGAGGGGCGGAGGGGACCAGGACCGCCCGAACGAACCGCGATGCAATGTTGTCCGAAGCTGAAATAATCGAGATTGTAAGCGAACACGTCCTACCCCTGTCCGGGGGATAGCAAGATCAATACTCGCCTGACATCAGAGACTCGAGAATACGACGATAACTGCCATAGCGCGCAAGAGATCTGGCATGACAGTCCGCTTCATCATAATGGAGGCATCCCGTCTGCCCGCACTGGAGGCCCACGAATTCGGGAAAATAGGAAGCGAGCGTCTCCGGCTCCACGGCAGCAAGCCCGAACTCCCGGACACCGGGAGTATCGATCCAGAATCCATTCCCAGGACTCTTCAGAAGAACTGCCCCGGTCGTCGTATGTCTGCCTTTACCAGTCGCACCGCTGACTGTGGCGACGCGCCCCACTGGTGACCCGAGAAGCGCATTCAATAAAGAAGTCTTTCCGACGCCCGAATGCCCGCAGAAAGCAGCGGCAGCATTCTCGAGCCTGCGACCTAGCGCATCCAAGCCCAGGCGGCATTTCGCGCTGAGGGTGAAAGTTTCTACTCCCAGGGAGGCATAGATCTCCCACGGACGTGGGCCGTTCCCATCCGCAAGATCGATCTTGTTCACGCAAAGGATGGGCTGAATTCCACCCGCCGCGGCCGCCACCAGAAATCGATCGACCAAACCAGCGGAAAAATCCGGATTCTTCGCTGCGGTCACGATCACCAGGACATCGATATTGGAAGCAATCACATGGACGGCCTTGCCCTCGCGATCCGGAGCTGGCCGAGCGAGTTGGCTTCTTCGTTCGCAAACCCCGGCCACGATCCCTGATTGACCGCCCGGAGCCAGCTCGCCCTTCACCCGATCACCCACGGCCACGGGCGAACGCTCACGCACGCCTTCGGCACTTGAGCGCATTACGCTCGAGCGACGATAACTACAAAGGACAGCTTTCCCGTCATCAAACTTGACGCGACATTGATTGGAGAACACCTCGACGACGGTTCCATTCGCTTCTTCCGGAGGAAGAACCTCGCGGAGCGGTTTCGCCTTCTTTTTCCGCGCACCTTTTCCCTTGCCCGAGGAGGCCTGATCGTCCAACCAGTCTTCAAAGTCGCCGCGGAATTTCGGTGTCATACGAGTTTTCGCGGCTTTTCGCCGCAGCTGCTTTCAAGTATGATCGGCTTCACTATGGCGTACAATCCTAAATCCATCGAACCAAAGTGGCAGCAGTCCTGGGAAAAGCAAGCGGTTTTCAAGGCTGAAATGAATTCGAAAAAGCCGAAGTACTACATCCTCGACATGTTCCCGTACCCGAGTAGCTCGGGGCTCCATGTCGGCCACCCGGAAGGATACACCGCCACGGACATTATCGCCCGGTACAAGCGCGCCAAGGGCTTCAACGTCCTGCATCCGATGGGATGGGATGCCTTCGGTCTTCCAGCCGAGCAATACGCGCTGAAAACCGGCGTGCATCCGGCTAAAACGACGTTCGAGGCGATCGACAACTTCCGCCGCCAGCTCAAAATGCTCGGCTTCAGCTACGACTGGTCGCGCGAAGTCGCCACCTGCGACCCCAAGTATTACAAATGGACGCAGTTCATTTTCCTGAAGCTGTATGAGCGCGGCCTGGCCTACCAGAAGGAAGTGCCCGTCAACTGGTGCCCCGCTCTGAAGACGGTCCTTGCGAACGAGGAAGTGGTGGACGGCAAGTCCGAGCGCGGCGGCCATCCGGTCTTCCGCGTTCCGATGAAGCAGTGGATGCTCAAGATCACCAACTATGCCGAGCGGCTCCTAAAGGACCTCGATAAGGTCGATTGGCCCGAAAGCACCAAGGAACTGCAGCGCAACTGGATCGGTCGCAGCGAAGGACTGCAGATGCGCTTCAAAGTGGACGGATCTTCGGACGAAATCGAGTTCTTCACCACCCGGCCCGACACGATTTTCGGAGTTACCTATATGGTACTCGCTCCGGAACATCCGCTCGTTGAGAAGATCACGAGTACCGAGCATAAGGCAGCCGTCACGGCCTACCGCGAAGAGGCCGCACGGAAGTCCGAGATTTCCCGCCAGGACAACACCAAGGAAAAGACCGGCGTGTTCACGGGGGCCACGGCGATCAACTACTTCACCGGCGAGAAGATTCCGGTATGGATCGCGGATTACGTCATGATGGGATACGGAACAGGCGCGATCATGGCCGTTCCCGCCCACGACGAACGCGATCATGAGTTCGCCAAGAAGTTCAACCTGCCGATCAAGACCGTGATCCAGGGCCCCTCGGAATTGAAAGAAGGAGAGCTCTTCAGCGGCGACGGCACTTCAGTGAACTCCGGCTTCATTACCGGAATGCCGACCGTCAAGGCGAAGGAAGCGGTGATTGAAAAGGCGGAGAAGGAAGGACTGGGCAAGCGCAGCGTGCAGTACAAGCTACGCGACTGGCTCTTCTCCCGTCAACGTTACTGGGGCGAACCTTTCCCCATCATTCATTTGCAGGACGGTCAGACGCAGGCCCTGAGCGCGGATCAGCTTCCGGTTCTCCTCCCGGACGTGAAGAGCTATGAGCCCTCAGGAACGGGCGAAAGTCCGCTGGGCGCTATTAAGGATTGGGTTGAAACCTGCGACGCACGCACGGGAAAACCGGCGCGGCGCGAAACAGATACCATGCCGGGAAGCGCAGGTTCGTCGTGGTACTTCCTGCGCTACATCGACCCCCACAACGATCAGGCACCCTTCAGCGCGGAAGCGGAAAAATACTGGATGCCCGTCGACTTCTACCTCGGCGGCCCGGAACACGCCGTGGGGCATCTCTTGTATGCCCGCTTCTGGACAAAGGTGCTTTACGATGCGGGGCTTGTCACGCACGACGAGCCGTTCCAGCGGCTGGTTCACCAAGGGATGATCCTTGGCGAAGACGGCGAGAAAATGTCGAAGTCGCGTGGCAATGTGATCAATCCCGACCACGTCGTCGAAAAGTACGGTGCTGACACGCTGCGCATGTACGAGATGTTCATGGGACCGCTCGATCGCGACAAGCCGTGGTCCACTTCAGCCATCGAGGGCGTTTACCGATTCCTTCAGCGGACCTGGCGCGCCTTCATCGACGATGGCGACGAAGATCGCCCGATTGAACCGAAGCTGCTCGTGGTAGACGTCGATCCGACACCGGAAGACCTGAAGATCCTCCACAAAACGATCAAGAAGGTGACGGAAGACATTGAAAACCTCCGTTTCAACACGGCGATCAATGATGGTGTTTATCAACCACGTGACGAAGTCGGAACGTCGGTCCATTCACTGCCTGCGTCCGTTTATCCAGCTGCTGAATCCCTTTGCGCCGCACATGGCCGAAGAACTCTGGGAGCGGATTGGCGAAAAATCGTCGCTCACGTATGCGCCTTGGCCGCAGTTTGACCCAGCGCTTGCAAAAGACGACACCATCGTTATCGCAGTGCAGGTGATGGGAAAAACGCGTGGAACGGTGGAAGTGGAACCGGGGGCCGATCAAGCCACGGTGGAAAAAGCCGCACGTGAAGTAGCCACGGTGATGAACCAACTGAAGGACAAACAGGTGAGAAAAGTCATCTTTGTCCCCGGGAAAATCATCAATTTCGTAGTGGGATAAGAGAACTCAAAACAAATTTCGCTCGGATTGCCCGAAAAATTCGCATTTTTGCGTGATTTTTTCTTGCCAGTGAGAGCGAACGCCCATACAAATTAGGTCAAGGAGATGAACTCATGGCTAAGAAAAAGCAGAAATACTCTTTCATCAACGTCGTTCACGAAGGCTTGCTGAAGGCCGCGGAAGTGACCCGCAAGGGCACCATCCGCCTGAAGCGCTCTGACCTGAAGAAGGTCATCGAAGAAGCTTTCGAAAACGGCGCGAAGGCCGCTGCCGGCGGTGAGCGCGTTCGCTTCCCGATCATCGGCGCCCTCGTCCGCAAGGACGTCGCGGCCCGCAAGGCTGGCAAGGGCAAGAACCCCTTCACCGGCGAAGAAATCATGATCAAGGCCCGTCCCGCGACGAAGAAGCCCCGCTGGAGCTTCCCCCGCTCGCTGAAGGACACCTTCGCGAACAAGAAGCACTGGTAATCCAGGCTTTTTAGAAAAAGCTTGAAAGCCGGCGTTCGGGCACTCCCGAAGCCGGCTTTCTTGTTTTCTACGTTTCGATTTCGGTGAGAACCTTCCTCACCAGTAGTGAACGAGCGAGAGATAAAGCGGTAGTCCCGTATACCCAGCCGGATAGCCGAACCGGAAGATCTGGAGGTTTCCTTGAATCTCCCACTGCCGGTGAAGCGTCAGTGTCAAATCGATCTCCACCGGATATCGAAGGCGCCACGACTGGGACTCCTCGCCTCGGTTTCCAGGAGGCACTTCCCCCAGGTAGCGCGCTAACGTTTCTCCGTATTCTTCCAGAACGAGCAAAGATGCTCCGATCGCGAGGCGACGGAACGGCTGATACTGGAGTCCACCGCGCAAGGCGAAATCCCAGGCGAGCGTATTCTTCGTGCTTCTTTTCACTTCGGACTGCCCGAATAGCTCTCCCTCGAACGCCAGCCGATCCGCTAGACGGCGTTTCCAGCCGACCTGAAGCGATGGCCGCCATACGAAGTCTTTATCCCGCGCATACGCCGAGCCGAGCAGGCTGGCGCCTAGCGTAAAAGACTGCCGCTCGTCTTTCTGCAGCAGGTAGTGAAACTCAAAAGGAAGCGGCATCCACACCAGGGTGAGCCGCTCCGTGATGCCGTGCTCCCAATACAGAGGATAGACGTAGTTATTCCGCTCGCGGTCGAGCGACTGTGCGTAAATGAATCTCCATGCCGACACATCCTTCGGAAGAGTGCGTGTCCTCTCTATCGCCTGGTCCTGAAATTCGTTTAGACTGGAGGTAGAGGCGCACGAGGCAAGAAGGATCATGAACACCAAGAGCATCGCCACACGACTTCTCATACTGGTTTACTGTACCTTGAGCGTGCTTCCACTTGCCACTGCTAAGGCGTGGGCGGAAAGCCCCGACACACCGAGGAAGAACGCCTTCACGATTTACGCCGGCCCGGGAGTCCCCACCGTGCTGGTGGACCTCGTTCGCTTCAAGAATATCGAACTGGTATCCGACACAGTCACCGTAGCGGCGCTCAGTCGCGAGATCTGGACAGACCAGGAGGCTCTCGCCCTCGAAGTCGAAGGTCAGTTCGCTAAGTTTCTGGAAAAGGCGAATCTCTTCTCGGTAAACGGCGCGCTCATCATTCGCTGGCTCAGAACCCCATGGAGCAAGGGGCTTGGCGCGACGTTCGGATTCGGGAACGGACTCTCCTACGCCAATGGAATTCCGAAACTGGAAGCCGAACGATTGGAGCGCACGAATAAGCTGCTCTATCACCTGCTGTTCGAGGCTTCGTTTCCGGTCACCACCTCGAAACGGTGGGAAGCAGTATTCCGACTGCAGCATCGCTCGGGAGTATTCGGCCTCTTCAACGATGTGGTAGGCGGGTCCGATTATCTGTGCCTGGGGATCAAATACCGGTTCTGAGGGGCGGACTTTCGCCCGCCCCTCATACACCACAAGGCCCTCAGTCACGTCAGAATGAGTACTTCAGCGAAGCAAGGATGTTTCCCAATACCGACGCGCCGATCACGGTATCGAAGCCAGCGGCCGGCTCGTCATTCGTCGTCTTGAAGAGCACGTTCGCCTCCCCACCCACACTGAACCCGTGGGCAATCGGGTAGTAGTATTCGGCCTTGGGACCGATGAAGAACTGTGTCTTGCTGACGTCATCAACGAATACGCCGGGCGTCGCACCCGATATGGATGAACTCGCAAGACCCAGCTTCAGGCCGACCCTCGCTCCCTCGATGAGGAAAGTAAGCGGATAGTTGCCTTCCAGACCGTAATAAATGATGGTCTGGCCGCTGTCTTTCAGGGCAAGCGTCGCACTCTCGATCTGACCGCCGCCGATGTAGTCCACGAAGGCGCCCACCGTCAGCAGATCGGGAAGTAGATTGTACCCGCCGGTCAGACCAAAGGTCGGCTGCATGCCAACACCGTTATTGATGAATCCAAGGCCGAGCTGTGCGCCCACGTAACCCATTTCCTCGGTACGTGTTGCGCCTTGAACACTGCCGCTCCAGCCAATGAGTGCAGCTAAGCTTATCATTCCAACCAGCAATCCGTGCTTCATTTTGTTGCTCCTTAACTTGAGATTCCGGAGACTCTATCAACCGGTATCCCGCTGAGCCAGATCCTCGGTCTTCACGGAAATGGAGACCGGGTCAGCGCTCGTACCGATGTTTCCGCTTTCGTTCGTCGCAATAACCTGGGCCTGGTAACTCATCGTCTGGCCACTGACCGCGAGCTGTCTCAGGTCCTCAGGGGACAACGTCGCGCTCCAGGTCGATCCACCCACCTTCTCCATGGGCACAGTTAGCGGCACATGGAGGAATTGAAGTTTCACGTCGGTGACAGGCGCCTGGAAGTCCTTCACGTCCGCGACCACCTGAACCGGCTCCTTGGACTGAAGGCTTTTGTCCAATTCAACGGTACCAGGCATCACGCGTTCATTAAGAACGGTAGGCCCTGTCGCGGAAATGTCCTTGCCGGCGTCGGACTTGGTTCCCGACATCGATGAACATCCCGTGATCCCAGCAACAAGGAAAAGAGCAATGGCAGCAAAATTTTTTGTTCTCATGCCGGTGGCTCCTGCAATTCCGGTTCCCCGTTCCCGCTGCGGAGCGCATCCTCGACACATAGCGAATGGTATAAGCGTTGCTCGCCAAAACTGCACCGAATCCAGATAACCGCCCAATGCCGCTTGTCGGCAATGGACGCTTCCACGCCAGGAGACAACCATGAACGCGATTACCATGCTCAAGGACGACCACAATCGGGTGAAGGATCTTTTCACCAAGATCGAGCCAGCCCGAAACCGCACCGAGCGCCGGAAGCTGTTCAACGAAATCCGCTCCGAACTCCTGCTCCATATGGAACTGGAGGAAACGCAATTCTATCCGCTCTTCTCGGAAAACCGGGAATTCGGAGATCTGATCGACGAGGCACTGGACGAACACCAAGAGATCAAGGACATCATCGCGGAAATGCGCGGCACTCGCGACGATAACGACTTCGACGATCTGCTAGAAGATCTGATCGACGCAGTCACCCATCACGTGAACGAAGAGGAAAAGGATATCTTTCTCAAGGTGGAAAAGACTCTCAATCCGGAAGAACTCGAACGGCTCGGATTCGAACTGGAGAAGTCAAGGCGTGAGCACCAGGCCGCTGCCTAGGCGACCATCTCGACGTGCACCGAAACCGTCTCACTCGCATTCGGCTGGAGCAGTGAGCAGGTTCCGTTCTTGTAAGCTACGCCCAGGTCATAAGGCACGGCGGAGCACGGTTCCAGCATCATGACGAAGTGGTTGCGCCACTTGTTGAAGCTTTGGAAGACCCAAACGTAGGGCAATTTTGCACGGTCGAAACGGAACATCAGCGACCTCCCGGTCGAAGCGCTCCTGAGTCCACACCAACCATCCGCCAGGTCTGAGGCGTAAACAAACTCCTGTTCGTTGACGTCTCTCGGCGGAACCCGGTCCAGCCGCACGGGAGACCCTTCACGAGTGTACGCATATGGAAAGTTTGTCTTTCCCGGACGCCCGATAATACTGCTGAAGCCGAGCTCCACCGGCTCAATTCGACACGGGGGCATGAGCACCTGGTCCCCCGGCTCGATTGCGAGAGCGGGGTGGAGCTTCAGCATGTACGGCACGAGACGATCAGAGAGATTCCTGAAGGTGTAATGGACCTCAACTTTCGGTTCAGAGGTATGAAGGCGGATCGCTTTGCGCACCTCCACGGGAACGGTACGACATCGGACTGACATGTTCACCTCGAGATCACTGGATGACTCGAGCTTCCACGCTCGACTCCAGATCTCTCCATGGTCAGGATACGCCTTTCCTTCCATCTGCGTGGCCGCATCATTGGGAAACATCTCTTCCCATCCACCAAACCAGTGGTCATCAAACGGCGCTCCATACGGGATTTCTCCAACGACGCTTGCGGGAGGGGCAACAGGCCGCCAAAGCCAGTCCTTCCCGGACGCCCGGTCTTGAAGTCTGAGTATCCGCCCGCCGGGGTTCGGCAATACCTCCAAGGAGAGTTGTTCATTCTGTAGTGTCAAGAGTGTCGAACTTTCTGTGCTCATCTGTATTGATCCTCATGCCCCTTCATCGGCGACCGGCAAGATCCGATACAAACCGTATGCCGCCCGCTTCTGGGCATCTTGCAATGGTTTCTCGAAATAGTTCATGATGCGCCCATGAAGAACAGGAGCAGTCGCGCCACCGACCCCGACGGGGCGCAGTCCGGTCAGTCAACCTTCAGAATCTTCACTTACCTGCGCTTGGTTTGGCTCACGACAGCGATCGCCGCGACGATCGTATTGGCGAGAGCCGCCATGGAAGTCACGGCCGTCTACTTCATCAGCCCGACGGTCTCCACAGTCGTTCAAGGAATCACTGAATCCGGCGGGAAGCATCCGGACTTCCTAGGCTGGATCATGAACACGAACGCGGGACGGCAGTTTCGCATGACGCTGCTGTGGATGGGACTGTCCCAGTTAGGGCTGGGTGCCTTGATCTTTCTAAAGTCCATCTGGGACACCAAGTTCAGCATGCGCGCGGTCTACCACCTGCGCGGAGAGGTCTACGACAAGCTTCAACGGCTGAGCCTCAGCGTTTACGACCGGATTACCTCCGGACAGCTCATGAACCGGGCCCTTTCTGACCTTCAGAACGTCCGTATGTTCCTGAACCTCGGCTTCCTGGGCGCGCTCGATGTCGTGGCATCCTTGACTGCGTACCTGACGCTTCTCGGCCTGCGATCACCTTGGCTGCTGCTTGGCGCGCTGATCCCAATCCCACTGTGGACGCTCGTCATCGTCTACTTCGGGAAGAAACTCCAACCAGCTTACCGGTCGCAGCAAGAGAACCTGGACCGCCTCATGGTCTCCATGACGGAGAACTACGCCGGAATCCAGGTCGTACGAGGACTGGGTGCCGAGGCCCGCGAAATCGCCCGTTATCGTGGTCTCAACGCGGGACTTCTCCGAGAACAGGAGAAGGGCATCCGAATCGAGTCGAGACTGATGCCTCTTCTTCGGGTAGTGACCGTTTCAGCGCACATCATTCTCTTCACGATTTGCGTCTTCCTGATTCGCCATGGGCAAGCCGGCATCGGGGACCTGATGATTCTTGGCGTGGCCATGGGCGCGATGCTCGCGAAGCTCCAGCAGGTCAACAGCATCGTCATCGCGTACCGAAAGGCAAGCGTGTCCGCGCGACGCTTGTTCGAAATCATCGATTTGGAGTCCCCCTCGCCCTCGAAGCGCAAGCCACAGCAACAGAAGCTCATCGTCACTCAAGGAGAGATCCAGATCGAGAGACTGTCCTTCGGATACGAGCCTCAACGGCCAATCCTCAAAGGAATCAATACCGTCCTCGAGGGCGGAAGAACGACGCTTCTTCTGGGGCCAACGGGGTCCGGAAAAAGCACGCTCGCATCCCTGATCGGAAGATTCTATTCGCCCCAGGAAGGGAGAATCCTCATCGACGGCCAGGACATTTCCGCGGTCGATACGATCGCGCTGAGACGGGCAGTCGGCTTCGTATTTCAAGATACCTTTCTCTCCTCCGACACAATCCGCAACAACATTGGCTATGGTCGCGACGACGTGTCCGAAGACATGATGATCAAGGCGGCAAGAATGGCGCACGCCGATGAGTTCATCCGCACGCTGCCTAAAGGATACGACACCCTTCTTGGAGAGGGTGGAGTGGCCCTCTCGGGCGGCCAGCGCCAACGGCTCGCGATTGCCAGAGCGCTCGCATACGACCCTCCGATCCTCATTTTCGACGATCCCGCGTCAGCGCTGGACACAGGAACGGAAGCGGCCGTCTACCGGAATCTCGTCGACGGCCTTGGCGGACGCACGGTTCTGATCATCGCTCATCGATTGAGCCAAGGCGGGCGCACGGACCGGGTACTCATCATGGAAAACGGTCAGGTCGTGGAACAAGGCTCATCCTGTGAGCTCGAACAATCTCATCCATTCTTACGGAGTCTCCTTGCACAAAACGTATAACGTCGGACAAGGGCTGGCCTTCGCGGTCACCCGCCTTGGAAAACGCCTTGCAACGCAGAAGAAGAGCTATGCGATCGTGTGTCTGTTCGGATTGCTGGTCGCTGCCCTCGAAATGCTCCCGCCAAGACTGGCCGGGCACCTTACGAACGAACTGATCCGAGGCAAGCAGCTTTCGGTCTCCGTCCTCATCGCCTGCGTGGCGGCATGGGTACTCGTCATGGTGACGACACAGCTCATGCACTCCATGCAGATCCTGCACGCCAATCGGGCGGGACAGCGCGTCCTGGCTTCCATCCGGATGGATATCTTCGAGAAGCTGCAGCGCCTCCCGATGAGCTACTTTCATCGCAACCACATCGGAAAGGTGATGGCCTATAGTGGAAACGACCTGGAGTCGCTCCAAAACCTCATGTCGTGGGGACTGAATCTCTTCTTCGCGAACCTGGCATTGATCATTCTCTCTTCTCTGATGATCCTGATGACCGACCTGCAGCTGTTTCTTGCGGTCATCTGGCTGGTTCCGGCCGTTTCGGTGATCAGTTATCTCTACGGAAGCAGGGTGAACTCCGCCTGGAACTCCGTGCGGGAACACTCGGCACTCGTCGGCAGCATCCAGGCTGAAAACATTAGCGGCATTCGGATCGTTAAGGCATTCAACCGCCAGGAACGGAATTTCCGGCACTTCTCCCGAATGCAGCACATCAACACGAAGAACAATGTAGCAGCCAGCCGTCTGAGCGGAATGTTCCAGCCGTTGCTCCAGTGGATGCGCTTCGGCGGCCAGGCGATTCTTCTCACCTTTGGCGGCTTCAAAGTCATTACGGGCCGGATGGACGCGGGCTCTCTAGTGGCAGTCTCGCTCTACTGGGAGTGGCTTATGCAGCCCGCCATTGCCTTCGGTGCTCTATTCAACGACGCGTTGGTCGCCATTAGCGCCACCGAACGCATCTTTTCTTTCTTGGAGCTCAGGCCAGACGACTCGCAGCCGAAGAACCCGATCGCGCTCCCGCCGGTCAAGGGCGACGTACGCTTCGAAAACGTGTCTTTCGGGTACTTTGCCGACCGTCCCATCCTGCATAACATCGATTTCAAAGTGCAGGCTGGAGCGACCGTGGCGCTGGTGGGCGCCACAGGTTCAGGCAAGAGTACCATCGTCTCGTTGATTGCCCGTTTCTACCAACCGCAACAGGGCCGAGTGTTGTTCGACGGAAAAGACATCCGCGACGCGACCCGCGATTCCCTCGCGAAACAGATCGCGATCGTACCGCAGTCGAACTTTCTCTTCGGAGGCACGATCATGGACAATCTGAAGTATGCTCGTCCCTCCGCTTCTGATGAGGAAGTCTTTGCCGCAGCACGTACCCTGGGATGCCATGACCGAATCCTCTCGCTCGAGCATGGATACGACACGCCGGTAGGGGAGAAGGGTTGCTCGATTTCCCTCGGAGAGTGCCAGCTTATTTGCTTCACCCGAGCGTTGATCGCGGACCCTCGGATCCTGCTTCTTGACGAGGCGACGAGCGCGATCGACCCGATCACCGAGGCGGGGCTACAGCAGGCCCTTCGCCGCCTGTCCGCCGGGAGAACGACGTTCATCGTCGCGCATCGGCTAAGCACCATCATGAACGCCGACGTCATTCTCGTCCTGGATCAAGGGCGCATCGTCGAGATAGGGACTCACGGCGAGCTATCAAAGCGCTCCGAGGGGCATTACGCAAAGCTTTGGTCGCACAGCCGCAACAGCGCCTAAGTGGCGCAATAGGTAGAGTCGCGGCACGTAAGTTGCTCGCAATGTCGCCGACCAGCCCCAGTGGCCGGGCCCTGCCATGCGCGGGGCATCACGGGCAATGCCCCCGGAAGGAGACCTTGCATGCTGATCCCAGGGACACCCGAACACCCACTTCGGGTCTTCACCTGGCACATCCATGGGAGTTATCTCTATTACCTGTTGCAGACGGGCCATGACTTCTACGTGCCTGTGAAGCCGGGTAGGCCGCCTCGGTATGTCGGGATCACGCCAAGCTACCCCTGGCCGAGGAATCTTCATGAGGTGAACGCCGATCAGGTCCGCGACCTCGACTTCGACTGCGTGCTCTTCCAGCATCACGAAAACTATCTTCATGACCAGTTTGAGGTGCTCTCGCATCGCCAAAGATGTCTGCCCCGGATCTACCTGGAACACGATCCGCCGCGACAGCATCCGACCGACACACGTCATCCAGTAGATGACCCCGCGGTGCAGGTGGTTCATGTGACTGCCTTCAACGACCTCATGTGGGACTGCTCAGGCGTCTCGACACGGGTCATCGACCATGGCGTAGTCATTCCCGGAGGCGTGCACTATAGCGGCGAGCTTCCCAGGGGAATCGCTATCGTAAACAATATTCGGCTACGTGGCCGACGCCTGGGCTCCGATGTTCTCGATCGGGTCCGTTCGCGGGTACCGATCGATTTGATCGGAATGGGATGGAAAGAGGCGGGTGGCATCGGCGAAGTGCCGCATGCCGAGATTCCCCATTTCATCTCGCGTTACCGATTCGTGTTCAACCCCATCCGCTACACGAGTCTTGGCCTCGCCATCTGCGAGGCCATGATGGTGGGACTACCCGTCGTGGGATTCGCGACGGCTGAAATGGCGACGGTGATCCGGAACGGACAGGAGGGCTACGTCGATACAAGCCTAGACAAACTGATTGGACACATGGAGCGACTCATCAACTCCCGGGACGAAGCCACCGCTTTGAGCCGCCACTCGAAGACGACAGCGCAGAAGAGATTCAACATCGATCGATTCGTTCGCGACTGGAACGAGACATTCAGTCTGATCAAAGGAGCGGAAACGCATGGTGAGAAACATAGCTATCATCAGTGATCATGCTTCTCCGCTCGCCGCTCTAGGTGGCGTCGACAGCGGGGGCCAGAATGTCTATGTCGCCCAGATCGCCACGAACCTCGCCTCGCTCGGATACTCCGTGGACGTGTTCACGCGCAAAGACTCCCCGGACCAGCCGGAGATTGTCGAGTGGTGCCCCGGTGTCCGGGTAATTCACGTCCCCTCCGGTCCGGCGGACTTCGTTCGGAAGGAGGACCTACTGCCACTTATGGAGGGCTTCAGCGCTTACGTCGTCGACTTCATCGCCGCGGGACGGGGAAGCTACGACGTGGTCCACGCTAACTTCTGGATGTCCGGAATCGTCGCCAGACGGATCAAAGACTCCTTCGCGATACCCTATGTCGTCACATTTCACGCTCTGGGGAGAGTACGGCGGGCGAACCTTAAGAATGCCGACCTCTTCTCAGATCATCGCTTCGAGGCTGAAGACGCCGTGATAGCGAATGCGGATTGCATCATCGCGGAATGCCCCCAGGACGAAGAAGACCTCCGAACCTACTACCCGGGGTCCGATGGAAAGATCGTGATGATCCCATGCGGATTCAATCCGGAGCATTTTGGACCCATGAACAAGCGACTGGCGCGCGGGAAGCTTGGACTGCGTCCGGACGCCCCTGTCGTACTACATGTCGGACGAATGGTGCGAAGGAAGGGCGTCGATAGCGTCATCGAGGCCCTTGGAGTACTTCATCATCACCACGATGTCCGGGCGAAACTCCTCATAGTCGGCGGAGAGGAAGAGCTTCCCGGGCAAGCGCGTACCCCGGAACTGCTCTACCTCAAGGAGATCGCTCTTCGGAGCGGCGTGGGCCCATTCGTGGAGTTCATCGGCCGGCGCTCTCACGAGGTGCTGAAATACTTCTACAACGCCGCGGACGTCTTCGTGACGACGCCTTGGTACGAGCCCTTCGGCTTAACTGTCGTTGAAGCGATGGCCTGCGGTACGCCCGTCGTGGGGTCCGATGTCGGGGGAATCAAGTACACCGTATTGGACGGAAAGACAGGCTACCTCGTTCCCCCCAGGAACCCGGAAGCGATCGCCGACCGGCTAGCGACGCTACTTAACAACCCCGATTTGCTGATTGAGTTCAAACTCCAATCAGTGAGCCGGGCAGTACGCCACTTCAACTGGCGCAAGGTGGCCTGCGACATCGCCTCTCTATACGAACAGACAGCCAGAATGGGTCTGTCCACGGCCAAGGGCAACTACCCTGGCCTTCCGCTCGGACAGACCGGAACCCCAATCGCCGTTTAACTCAAACAGGAGATTCATATGAAGCACTTCGAGAACAAGGTGGCACTAGTGACGGGCGGAGGCAGAGGGCTTGGACGTGCCATCTGCGAAGGGCTTGCAGAGTCGGATGCGACGGTGCTAGTCGCGGATCATTTACTGAAGAATGCCGAGGCCGTGGTTGCGGAGATTCGTGGTCGCGGAGGAAGGGCCAAGGCCCTCTCTTTGGACGTCAGGGACCACGAACAGATCCGCAAAACGATCGAAGAAACGGTCGCCGGACACGGCGGGATCGATTATCTCATCAATAACGCCGGCGTCGACGAAACGGTCTCTATTGAGGAGCTGTCGCTCGACAGCTGGGATCGGATCATGGCGACGAATCTGCGTGGCCCTTTCATTCTATCGAAGTCCGTGCTCCCGCATATGCGCGAGAAGCGTTCGGGCCACATCTTAAACGTGGTATCGACGGCGGCGAAACGCGCTTGGCCGAACGCATCCGCCTACCACGCGAGCAAATGGGGACTTCTGGGCTTTACCCATGCCCTTCACTCCGAGGCACGTCCACATGGAGTGAAAGTTACGGCGCTCGTGGTTGGAGGTATGAGGACTCCCTTCCTGCTTGAACGCTTCCCCGATATCGATGTCTCCACGCTCCAGGATCCGGCAAACGTGGCCACGACGATCAAGTACGTGCTTTCAGCTCCGGGCGACACCGTCATCCCAGAGGTCATGGTGCTCCCGATGAAGGAAACATCCTGGCCATGAGTAAGACGTCAAAAAAGGCCGTATTCCTGGATAAGGACGGCACCGTCGTCCGGAATATCCCCCATAACTCGGACCCTGAGCGGATCGAACTCCTGCCCGGGGTCCTTGAGGGGATTTCGATGTTGCAACGCGCGGGATACCAAATCCACATCGTCACCAATCAGCCGGGCGTCGCTCTCGGACACTTTCCGCTCGAAGATCTATCGAAAGTGGAGGCGCGACTTCGCGAACTGCTCTCCGAGGGTGGCGTCGACCTGCACGCGTTTCACTTCTGCCCCCATCACCCAGAGGGAAGGGTAGAGGCATACGCCACCCATTGCGAGTGCCGCAAACCGCGCCCAGGAATGATTCTCAAGGCAGCGGAGCAGTACGACATCGATCTGGAATCATCGTGGTTCATTGGCGATATTCTTGATGACGTCGAAGCGGGAAGACGCGCCGGATGCAAGACCGTCCTGATCTCAAACGGAAATGAGACGGAGTGGGAGTACTCGGAGAACCGTGTCCCCGACCTCGTACATGCCGACGTATTCGGGGCAGCATTCGCCGTTACGGCCTCAACACTGAACGGGAATGCCGAATGACCGGCCCGACCGATTGGCAAGACGTCGCCCATGTTCTTTGCGTCCGGCTCGACGCAATGGGTGACGTCTTGATGACGGAGCCAGCGATCCGCGCCATCAAGGATTCGAATCGGAACCGGCGAGTCACCCTTCTCACTTCGCAGTCGGGTGCCGAAGCGGCGAAGCTGATCCCCTCTATCAACGAGGTGATCGTCTATGACGCTCCTTGGATGAAGGCGAGCGAAGCACGGAATGAATCGCGCGACTTCGAGTTGATCTCTAAGCTTCGGACGATGAGCTTGGATGCGGCCTTCATCTTCACGGTATACAGCCAGAGTCCTCTCCCTGCCGCTCTATCGGCATACTTGGCCGGTATTCCGCTGAGAACCGCGCACTGCCGAGAAAACCCCTATCAGCTGCTGACTCACTGGCTTTCCGACCCGGAGCCCACCAAGTTTGTCAGACACGAAGTGGAGCGCCAGCTGGAACTGGTCAAGGCAGCCGGCTTTGTGTCGCTGGATGATCGCATTCGCCTCTCCGTTCCATCGCAGGCACGGGGAGCAGTCGGCGCGCGGCTGCAACGTTGCGGCCTGGACTTCCTTGATCCGTGGCTGATTGTGCATCCAGGGTCACGCGCGATTTCACGTCAGTATCCGGCGCGCTACTTCGCCGCCGCCCTTCGAACGCTGTCCATCCGACATGGATTTCAGGCGGTATTCACCGGCGACGAATCGGAAAAGCCGCTCGTAGAGGCGATTCGTGAAGCGATGAAGTGGCCGTCGATCTCGCTCTGTGGACAACTGAGCATCGAGGAACTGGCGGCGGCGATCCAGGAAGCGCCATTGCTTCTGTCTAATAATACAGGCCCAGTGCATCTCGCCGCAGGAACCGGCACTCCGGTCGTCGATCTGTACGCACTGACGAACCCACAGCACATGCCGTGGCAGATCCCTTCACGGGTCCTCTATCACGATGTCTCGTGCCGATTTTGCTACAAGAGCATTTGCCCCGAAGGTCACCACCACTGTCTGACGCTGGTGGCTCCCTCAGAAGTGGTGGAGGCCGTCGTGGACCTCTACTGGAGAACCAAGGAGACTCGTGCCTATGTACACACTGGGATTGAACGCCGCGTTTCATGATTCCTCCGCTTGCCTGATCCTGGACGGAAAGGTCATCGCCGCAGCGGAGGACGAACGCTTCACGCGGATCAAGCACGGCAAGCGTCCCACCCCCTTCTCCGCCTATGAGCTTCCTTTTCATGCGATTGACTACTGCTTGAAGGAAGCGGGCATAGAGATGGCCGACGTCGATCACATCGCGTATTCGTTCGATCCATATTTGCTCCTCGGTGAGCGTCGCCACGACGCGACGATCTCGCTCCCGCTCGAACCGAGCGCCCACCCGAAGTCAGATGAGTGGTTCTCGGTCTGGGACCCGCTATTTCTCTCGTCGATCGTAAACGCTCCCCGCCACCTCCGAGGCGGATTTCCGCATCACGCCCAGGCGAGATTTCGAAGATCCCCCACGGCAGGAAAGTGTCAGTGGCACTTCGTCCCGCATCATCTGGCACACGCTGCGAGCGCGTTTCTTCCGTCGCCATACCGTCGATCGGCCGTCGTCACCTTGGACGGCAGAGGAGAACAGGACACCACTACTTACTGGCTCGGGGAGGGAAATCGTCTTTCCCGGATCGGAGGAGTGAGAATGCCGCATTCGCTCGGTCTGCTCTACGAAGACGTGACTCGTCATCTCGGATTCCTGCACTCATCCGATGAGTACAAGGTCATGGCGCTCGCTTCGTTCGGGAAACCCACCTACCTGGCTCAGTTCCGAGAAATGGTCCGGCTATCAGAGCGCGGCGAGTACGAGATCGCATCCCAGCACCTGGCCGAGAAGATCGGACCCGCACGACTGAAAGGCGGACCCACGGAGCAGCGGCACTACGACATCGCGCACTCCCTTCAACTGGTACTCGAGGAGGCCGTGCTCGAGATCGTTTCCTGGCTGCACAAGGAGACACAAGCTGAGTCGCTGTGCCTGGCGGGAGGGGTGGCACTGAACTGCGTCATGAACGCCCGTATCCGCGACCGCGGGCCCTTCAAGAACATCTGGGTGCAGCCCGCGGCCGGCGATGCCGGCACTTCACTCGGTGCCGCGCTCTGGCTGGATGCCTGGAAGTCCGGACGATCGGAACGCGTCTATGAGATGGACCACGCATTCCTGGGACCCTCGTTCACCGACGAACAGATCCAGGAGTTCCTGGACTGGTCGAAGGTTCCGTATCGAAGGCTGAGTAATACGGCCGAGGAGACGGCCGACCTTCTCGTTCAGCAGAAGATCATCGGATGGTTCCAGGGCCGCATGGAGTTCGGGCCACGGGCTCTCGGCGCCCGCTCTATTCTCGCGTCACCGGTGGACCCGGCGATGCAAGCGAAGCTCAACGACATTAAGGACCGCGAGGACTTCCGGCCGGTCGCCCCAGTGGTGCTCGAAGAGGAGGCTCCATACTGGTTCAAGGACGCCCACTTCTCGCCGTTCATGCTTTTCATTCATGATGTGCCCCCTGAAAAGGCGGAGTGCATGCCCGCCATCCGACATGTCGATGGAACGGCCCGAATTCAGACGATCAACGAGAAACAGAACCGTCCCTATTACCAGGTGCTCAAGGCGTTCTATAGGAAATCCGGAGTTCCCGTACTGGTGAACACATCGTTCAACACTCGCGGAGAGCCGATCGTTTGTACTCCCAGAGATGCG
>CAYOWB010000030.1:1420-8318 GCA_964407515.1 uncultured Bacteriovoracaceae bacterium | reverse complement strand
TCCTGGACCTCACCACTCGACGCTCTGGTTATCGGCAGCTTCATCCTTGAGAAGTCGCCTCGGAGGAGCTGAGCATGATCGAGGTGTCGGTGGTCGTGCCGACATTCAGACGGCCCGACCTGCTGGAACGATGCTTGGGCGCTTTGGCGCTCCAGCGTTTCGACCCGAGCCGGTGGGAACTCATCGTCGCTGATGACGCCGCGAGGGAGGCAACACGTTCCCAGGTCGAATCCTGGCGAAAGAAGGCCCGGTTCACTTTGCGTTACGTCGCGGTGACCGGCAGCCATGGTCCCGCCGCGGCCAGAAACCGCGGCTGGAAACACGCAGCCGGTAAGATCATCGCTTTCACGGATGACGACACTCTGCCCCAACCCGGGTGGCTTCAAAACGGAGCCAAAAGGTTCGCTGACCCACAGGTGTTGGCCGTCGCGGGATACACCATGCTGCCGGTGAGCACCGACCCGACGGACTATGAGCGGGATGCGGCTTTGCTATCGAAGTCCGAGTTCATCACCGCTAACTGCTTCGTTCGGCTTGAGGCGCTCGAAAGATGCGGCGGATTCGATGAACGCTTCAAGATGGCCTGGAGAGAGGACTCCGATCTGCATTTTGCCTTGCTGTTGGACGCTGAACGCCGCCGACAGAAGATCGTCCGTGAGGAATCGGCGTTGGTCGTTCACCCGATTCGCCCCGGTCGCTGGGGCGAAAGCATCCGGCAACAGCGGAAGAGTGAATTCAACGCTCTCCTCTACAAGAAGCATCCAGAGCTCTACCGGCAACGGATCCAGAGCTCTCCGCCCTGGATGTACTACCTCTACTGCGCAGCCGTCCTTCTGTTCTTCCTTTCGATGATCGCCGCCGAATACTGGGTTGCCGGAGCGGCGGCGGCCGCCTGGCTCTCAATCACGGCAAGGTTTTGTTCCCGAAGACTGGCTGGCACAAGCAAGAGCCTCTCCCACGTGACCGAGATGATTCTCACCTCTGTCGTCATCCCGCCGCTCTCAATCTACTGGCGGCTCAAGGGTGCGATTAAGTTTCGGGTGGCGTTCCTCTAGTCGATAGAACGCGTCTTGCACTCACCCCAGCTCATGGCAAACCAACGCAATGTGCAACCCATGATGTCGGAGTCCGATCTTCAACCTAAGCCGGAAATCATCCGGCCAGACTATAGGGCGAGCGCCCGCCTGGAGAATAAGGTGGCCCTGATCACTGGTGGCGACAGCGGAATCGGCCGTTCGGTCGCTGTCCACTTCGCGCGTGAGGGCGCCGACGTGGCGATCGTCTACTTGAGTGAGCACCGCGATGCCGAGAAAACATGCGCGATGGTGGAGGCGGAGGGACGAAGATGTGTCGCATTCGCCCTGGATGTCGGCTATGCGGAGAACTGCCGAAATGCAGTTCAGAACACCATCGACGCCTTTGGAAGACTCGACATTCTGGTGAACAATGCCGGCCAACAACATTCCGAGACAGATCTCACGAAGATCACGCCAGAACAGATCGAGAGCATCTTTCGCACCAATATCTTCGCGTACTTCTACATGGTTCAAGCAGCGCTCCCGCACCTTAAGGACGGAAGCTCCATCATCAACACCACTTCGGTGACCGCCTACGCTGGCAGCTCCCACCTCATGGACTATGCCGCCACCAAGGGGGCGATCGTGGCTTTTACCCGATCGCTTTCGCAGAACTTTGTTAAACGCAATATTCGCGTGAACGGAGTCGCGCCGGGACCGATCTGGACTCCACTGATTCCGTCTTCATTTCCCGGGGAGAAGATCGAGCAGTTCGGAAAGAACTATCCGATGGGGAGGCCCGGACAGCCGAGTGAAGTGGCTCCCAGCTATGTATTTCTCGCTTCCGCGGATGCGAGTTACATGTCGGGACAAGTCCTGCACCCGAACGGCGGAGAAATCGTACAATCTTGACTGAAGTAAATCAGACCGGCCCGCTTTGTGCATTATTGCGACGCGGGAGGAAACACCACATGGCTACTAAATCTAGAAAAATGGCATCTCCGGTTCGTTCGTCTCGGGTTCAGTCGGCTCTTTCCAGCCGTCAGGGCCGGCCCCGTACGACCTCGGTGACGTCCATCACATCACGCGCGAAGCCGGCGACGAGTTCTCGCAGGAACACCTCAAGCCTCGGCAACAAGGCGAAGTCCGCGGTGAGTTCGGCGGTCTCCAAGGCTCGGCGTTCGCCATCCATGAGCCGCGTAACTCGCGCGACTCGTAAGACTCGCGCCGCTTAAACCGAAGCGAGACTCAAATAGAAAGCGGGGAGGACTTAAGTCCTCCCCGTTTTTTGTGACCGAACGCTGAGTAGTTCAGATCAGAAGAAGAGTGTAGGG
This sequence comes from uncultured Bacteriovoracaceae bacterium, assembly GCA_964407515.1. Classification (GTDB taxonomy): domain Bacteria; phylum Bdellovibrionota; class UBA1018; order UBA1018; family UBA1018; genus CAYOWB01. The sequence goes on along the minus strand of CAYOWB010000030.1, from coordinate 5,968 downwards.
GTCTTGGAGGACAGACGCGATTCGATGAAGGAGTCTTGCCGCTTCCGCACCATCGATGACGCGATGGTCGAATGACAGCGAAAGGGGAAGCATCAAACGAGGACGCCAGTTCCCGCCCGATACGAAAGACGGCTCAACCACTGCCCGTCCCACTCCGAGGATCGCCACCTCCGGGGAATTGATAATCGGATTGAAGTCCGATGTACCCATGCCGCCCAGATTGGTAATGGAGAACACGCCGCCCTGCATATCGGACGGCGATAGGCGTCCTTCGCGCGCGGCGGATGCCTTCTCCGCCAGTTCGCGTGAGATATCCGCGACGCTTTTTCCATCTGCTTCATGAATGACCGGGACCATGAGCCCGTTGCTGGTGTCGACAGCCACGCCGATGTTCATCTTGTCGCCATAGACCAGTTCACGAGCGTCCCAGTCCAGCCGGGCGGTGAACCGGGGGTATCCCCGGAGAACGCCCGCAACGATCTTCACAAGGAGCGCGGTTACCGTCGGCTTCATCTCCTGCCTTTTGCGAAAGCTTTCAAGCTGTGTCATGTCAGCCTTCTCGTGGAGCGTGACATGAGGAATGGAACTCCAGGCTTTCTGCACATGCTCCGCACCACGTTTACGAATCGGCTCCAGCGGAACTCGCGTCGCACCTGCTTCCGCCGGTCGTGGCGACTTCTTCTTCTCGACTCGAAGCCCGGGCGCCTCGCCTTCTGTTCTTGGAGGGGACTTGTCAAAGGCCGATCGTTCGACATCTTCCGCCGTGACCTGTCCACCAGGACCGCTCCCACGCACCTTTCCGAGATCCACATTCAATCGACGGGCAAGCTGCAGCACGTACGGGCCGGCTGGAGCGGGGCCCACGCTCTCCGATTCACGGAAGCCTCCGGATGGGGATGCGACCTCAGGCTCCACTTCGGCAACACTTCGAGCCGCAATGGGCGCACCCGAGGTGCCCGTCGGGGCCAACATGGAAAGCTCCTGCTCCTCACCACGAACAGCCTGCGCCGTTTCTTCGGCAGTCAGTGCATAGATGGGCTGCCCGATGGACACTGAATCGCCTTCCCTGATTAACCACCGTTCGATCTTCCCCTTTTCTGAAGCGGGTACTTCGACAATCGCTTTGTCGGACTCAACCTCCAGAACTGGCTGCTTCTCCTCCACGTCTTCGCCCTGCTTGGCAAGAATCCGGACCACCTGCACATGACTGATGTTCTCTCCGAGCTCCGACAGACGGATTTCCTTTGCCATGTCATTTCCTTTCTCGATCCGGATCGATGGATAAGTCGCGGATCGCCTGTGAAACGATCGCTGGCGTGGTCGAGCCGTGGACGGCCAGACCATAGAGCGTCGTGTATGTGATGTACCGGTGGTCGACTTCGAAGAAATCCCGGAGGGCAGCCCTTCCGTCGCTTCTGCCGAACCCGTCCGTACCAAGGGAATAGAGCGGACCAGGAAGCCATTTTGCGACCAGATCCGGAAGCGCCTTCATGTAGTCCGATACGGCTACGAATATACCGGCGGCATCCCGGGTCACCTGAGTCAAATACGGCAACCGCGGTGGCTCATCGGGGTGCAATAGATTCCAGCGCTCAGTTTCCTGAGCGTCACGTCGGAGTTCCTTGTAGCTGGTCACCGACCAGAGGTCGGCCGCCACGCCATAGCGCTCTGCAAGAACGCGCTGGGCATGAATCGCTTCATTGACTAACGATCCACTGGCGAGGATCTGCGCCGGGATGCCGCTTGAACCGAGCGGAGACTTCATGAGCGGATAGATCCCTCGAAGAATCCCGTCACGTACGTCACCTGGCATGGCGAGTTGCGCATAAGGCTCATTGCCGACCGTGAGGTAATAAAAGATGTCCTCCTTGTTGACCATCATCCGGCGGATTCCATCTTCGACGATCACTGCTATCTCATAGGCGTATGCGGGATCGTACGCGCGAAGGTTAGGGACCGGAAGAGCAAGGACATGACTCTGACCGTCTTGATGCTGAAGCCCTTCACCAGCGAGCGTAGTCCGGCCAGCCGTCCCTCCGATCAAAAATCCCCGAGCACGCGAGTCGGCGGCGGCCCAAATCAGATCAGCCACTCTCTGGAACCCGAACATCGAATAGAATAGAAAAACGGGGAGCGTCGGAACACCGTGAAGCACTGAAGCCGTCCCGGCCGCTATAAAAGAGCACATGGAACCGGCCTCAGTGATCCCTTCCTCAAGCAACTGGCCGTCACGCGCTTCCTTGTAGAAAAGTAAATTCGCCGCGTCTACAGGCTCATAACGCTGTCCGACGCTCGAATAGATTCCCCACTGCTGGAAGAGCGCGTCCATTCCGAAGGTCCTTGCCTCGTCAGGAACGATCGGAACGATGTACTTTCCGACGGAGGGGTCTTGAGTCAGCTTCGAGAGCATCCGGACAAAGGCCATTGTCGTCGCCACCTCACGTGATGTCCCTCGGAGGAACTCAGCGAACACATTCGGGTTGGGCGCGGTAACGGTCGGCTCCGGGCCCCGCTTTCGTTTCGGGAGATATCCGCCCAGTGTCCTTCTTCTTTGCTGTAGGTAGCTTATCTCAGGGCTATCGGCGGGGGGCCGGTAAAACGGAACTCTGGCCAGATCTTCATCCGAGACAGGAATGAGAAATCGGTCACGAAAACTCCGAAGTTCTTCTTCCGTCAGCTTCTTCTGCTGATGGGTGATGTTCCGTCCTTCTCCCGTCTCGCCCAAGCCATATCCCTTGATCGTCTTCGCGAGAATTACGGTAGGTCCACACCTGTAATGCGTCGCTACGTGATAAGCCGCGTAGAGCTTCACGGGATCATGACCGCCAAGCCTCAGTTTCCGAATTTGATCATCACTGTAGCCGCGAGTCAGCTCCGCGAGACGCGGGTCGCTGTCAAACAGAGCCTTGCGCACATAGCCCGGCCCCTCAACGAAGAACTTCTGGTACTCTCCGTCGACAAGCTCTCTGAGCCTCTTTGCCAGAGCTCCATCATGATCACGCGCGAAAAGCGGATCCCACTCACTTCCCCAAATCACCTTGATAACGTTCCATCCGGCGCCACGGAATGCGGTCTCCAGCTCCTGGATGATCTTTCCGTTGCCTCGCACAGGACCATCCAGCCGCTGCAGATTACAGTTCACTACGAAGATCAGGTTATCCAACCGCTCCCTGCCAGCGAGCGTCAAGGCGCCCAGCGTTTCCGGTTCATCGGTTTCGCCATCTCCAACGAATGCCCACACTTTAGCGTCGGTGCGTTTGCGCAACCCGCGGTTTTCCAAGTACCGAAGAAACCGTGCACGATAAATGGCTTGGATCGGACCGAGCCCCATCGACACGGTTGGAAACTCCCAGAAATCCGGCATGAGCCACGGGTGAGGATAGGAAGACAGTCCGTCACGCGAACGGATTTCTCGCCTGAAGTTTCTCAGATTCTCTTCGGTCATCCTCCTTTCGAGATAAGCGCGGGCATAGTTCCCCGGCGAGGCATGTCCCTGAAAGTAAACGTAGTCACCACCTGAGTCGTGATCAGGACCACGAAAGAAGTGGTTGAAGCCGACGTCGTACAGCGTCGCAGCGGATGCATAAGTCGAGATGTGACCGCCAATCCCGCTTTCCTCCCGGTTGGCGCGCACGACCATCGCCATCGCGTTCCAGCGGACCAGATTGGAGATGCGCCGCTCGACATCGGGATTCCCAGGAAAGTCCGGCTGCTCCTCCACCGGAATGGTGTTCAGATAGGGAGTTTGAAGGTCCTCCGGAGATGGGCATTCCGCTCGTTCCGGCTCGTAGTTTCTCGCTGCAGTTTTTAGCCCCGCCATGCCGCGGGAAAAGGAGCAAGTGAGGTGCCAAATCAGCTATTGCAATCAAGGAGCCCCTGTTTGGTCAACTCCTCTGCGATGAACTTGGCGATCCGCGACTGCGTTTCCTTATCAGTCTTTGGATGAAGGTAGTCGCCCTTACGCGCGGCCCAGTCCGCCAGGCAACCGTCTCCTTCCACAAGCTTCGGGTAAATATCGACAAATCGGATTCCCCCCGAAGACCGCTTCTTGACCCCGTTAAGTGAGGGATCGCATTGGACACACCCGCGCTCAGGCGAGGAGGGGCTTTTCACCTTCTCAAGATCTTCCACGGAAGACTTCTCGGCCAGCTCGGCCAGGAACTTATTCACCTCAACGATCTTCTTTGCCGCATTCGGTCTCTTGTGCTGTCCGAACTGGCAGTATGGAAGAATGGAAAGGAATACGATCGGAGGGGCTGGCTCCTGAAGCGTGGCGCGCAACGTCTGGACGATCTTCTCATAGTTACTCTTCAGCTTCGGGATTGAGTCCGACTTTCCGTCATAGATGTCGTTCACGCCCAGCATCACGAATACCGCCCGATACTTCTTGCCGGTGATAAAGGAAATGGGTACGCCGTCCAGCTTGAGACGCGGAAGCTCGCGGGCGTAAGCGTCAGCCGTTCTACCGACTTTCGAAAGAGTGTCGAAACCAAGATATCCCGGAGGCTTGCCACAAGCTTCGGCAAGATACCGTCTCCAACCGCAGCT
>CAYOWB010000030.1:0-1410 GCA_964407515.1 uncultured Bacteriovoracaceae bacterium | reverse complement strand
ATGGTCCGCCGCACGACAATCAGCTCGTGTGATGGAATCGCCGATGACGAGCACGGGGTTTTCTACAAGGCGAGCGTCATTACTGTTAACGTACAGTTTGGCAGTTCCATACGTAACTCCGAGCTGCGTGGGCATTCGATTGGGATCCGCTCCCGCACTGGCACACATAAGCATCATGAAAGCAACGATCCAACATATTATCTTACAGAGCATTCTTCCCCCGCTTGGTCCCTCCTCAGCTTATCATGTTAGCGCCCAACCACTGGTCAGGGTCCAGAGTTTGCGCATCGACCGATGAGTTTTATTCTTTATTTTCGGATGGTTATTTACGACATGGGTTAACTCGGCCATTGCTTTGTGGAAGATAGAGAAGATGACCGTGCCCGTGAAGAACCCAGTCGCATTGCTCACTAGTTTCTTGACCTTCGCTACCCTTCTTGTCTGGTTGGCCGCTTCTCAAACGCAACCTGCGGCCCGTAATCACATTCCAAGCAGTCTCAGCTCGTACTCAGTCTCGCGCGAGACGGGTCTTCTGCACTTCAACACCCATCGGAAGCCCCGCAGAGCTTCCATCAACGCCCGTCGCACGAACGCCTGCCTGAACGCCTCTCGCGTCACTCCCAGAGTGGTTCGCAATGCGGTTCCCAAGGGCCTTCGCAGCCAAGTGAACCAAAGCGCGTTTCGCGTGTCTGTCTGAAGCCGCCGGGTCAGATCTCGGACTGGAGACGGGTGATGATGCGCCACGATCTCGTTCGAGTAAACTAGGCGCCACCCTCGGTCCACCAAGTCCACCGCCAGGAGCGTCTCTTCGCCCCCGACGCCGAATCGCCCTTCAAAGCCGCCCACCTCAAGGTAGGCGGACTTTCTCACCACGCTGCCACAGGCAATGAACCCCAGCACGGCTGGGCCGGGCAGGTCAGCAGACCGGGGAAGGGGACTCTTCGCCATCTCGACACAGGTGGGATCCCGCTTCTCGGTCGGACCGACCCGCACCTCAGCGGCCAGCAATCCAACACGAGGATGCGCATCCATAACGTCCACGGCACGGGCCAGCGCACCCGGTGCCCACCAGGAGTCATCATCGCTGAATGCAACATAAGGCGTCTGCGCTTCACGGACTCCCACGGTGCGTCCGCCTGCTCCGAGATTCTGATCCAAAGCAATCACGCGCACTTTGGGAAACCGGACCCGCACCCGTCCGACCGTCCCATCGGATGAGGCGTTGTCCACGACGATTATGGGAGGCTGCTCAGGCAAAGCCGTGAGCTTCTCGAGCGTTTTGAGAAGACTCTCCGCTCGGTTCCTCGAGATCATCACAACCGCCAACGGCAAGCGAGCAGGTCCTTGCTTGGACATGGAGCTCTGAAACGCAAATGGTGTACCGATTTGTTGAAAGAGATGGTCGGGGTG
>CAYOWB010000029.1:17061-27661 GCA_964407515.1 uncultured Bacteriovoracaceae bacterium | reverse complement strand
GCGCTGCACGGTGCCGACCCGGCTTTCGCTGATGCGGGCGACATGGGCCTCGAGCACCTCATGAAGCCGATCACCGATTTCCTCGTGCCGATCTTCTTCATCGCGATGGGCATGAAGGTGAAGCTCGCCGACCTCATCCGGCCCGAGTCGCTCGGGCTCGCGCTGGTGCTGATCGTCTGCGCGATCCTCGGCAAGCTGGCGTGCGGCTGGTTCATCAGCCGTAAATCACGCACGGCCGGCGCCGACGGCTGGCTGATCGGCCTCGGCATGATGCCGCGGGGCGAAGTCGGCCTCATCTTCGCGATCATGGGCCTGAAGCTCGGCGTGATTCACAACGCCGACTACGCCGCTGTCGTCGCGATGGTCACGGTCACCACCCTCCTCGCTCCCTGGCTCATCACCTGGCGCGCGCGCAGCAAGCAGGCCTGATCGGCCCCGGGGGGGCTATGGCCCAAATCTGTGATGGCGTCCCAGAAACCCCGGATAGGTCTCGGGACCTATCGCCAAATTCTGTGATCCCATGAAGGAAACCCGGGATAGGGCGTTTGCCCTGCCAGGGCCCTGTTCGCGGTCCAGGTTTTGCCTCCGGGCTGCCGAAAATCCTGAATAATGCCGGCATTTTCCTGAGATGTAGCCTGAGACGCAGGCCCCCTGCATTCAGAGAAACATTAAGAACTCCGATATATAGAAGGATGAGAACCTATCTCCATATTTCGACTCTTCTGCTCCTTGGGGTGAGCGCTGAGATCGTGTGGGCCAAGCCCCTCTGTACTTCCGATGGCAGGGTCTGCTCGGGTGACCCCGTGTACACCTGGGTGGGCGGAGCCGACGGAAAACTGGTGAATGGCATCGCTGCCGTGAACGCTCAGAAGCAAATCACGCTTCAAGGCACCAAAGACGTTCTTCCCTCAAACCGCGTCGCATCGACACGAAAGAACGTCTGCGTGGCAGAGAACCCCAAGCTCTGTGTCGGAGCTCAGGTCCTCCCCAAGAACACTGGCTCCACTGCTTCCAAGCCCGACACGGTCCTCGCCATTTACCCAACGGGCTACGTCGTTCTCAAAGACGCTAGCGGCAAGCTCAAGTCGGTACCCCATTCGGACTGGTTAGTCCTCATCACGGAGCCCGATCTCAAGAAGACCGTGAACACCGCCACCGAAGGGCTCCAGGCGGCCAAGCAGGGGACGTTACCTCCCGAGGCGCCTTGTCCCGGATGTACGACCGCCCCGAAGCCCACTTCAGTCGGCAGCCTACGCTCGATGCTCCTCTCGGATAAACTGCAACCCGACGTCCTCCCGCCCAAGTGCGCCAACCTCCTCAAAAAGCTCTACTCCAAAGGCAAAAACCTCCGCAGCGAAACCCTGATCGGGGCCTCCCTTCCGCTCTCAGAAGCCAAGCTCCCGAGCGGCGGCGACCAGCTTGACTTCTTCCATTACACCTATGTTCTCGCCGCCCTTGAGCAGTTTCACCCGGAAATCCCTGACCGAAAAAAGGCTCATGAAGTGGCGCTTCGAGAAGAGGCTTATGGGAAGATGTTTCAGTTCTTAAGAGAAAGAGCCCCCGACTTTTGGCGTACGTACTTCTACCTCGCCGAGGACCCAGAATCCTCGAAAGTCTATGGCCCCCACCGGATCCGCGTCCTCCTCTCCCCATCCGCTCGCATCGTCGAGGTCACTCCTGACGGCGATCCAGAGCTTTGGCCCAAGGTCCTGAATGAACTCGAGAGCCGACACCCCGGCCTCAAAGCCGCTTGCCCTGAGGCCCCAGTTGTAAGTTTTTCCCGTGTGAAGACGCCTGTCATCGCTCCATTCATCGGTGAAGACAGCGAAATCGATCTCTTCGACTACTGCTCAAGCGAAGTTGGGTACTGGACCCATCGATGGTTCCAGCTCATTCGCCCGCACGCAATCACCGGGACCGAGGTGACACCAAAGGTGACACCATGACCTTCGGCTTACGTGGGCCAGAAACTACGGGAACCGCGCCTCGCCTTCAAAAGCACGCTCGCCGTTCAGTTCGGCAACGTAAGTGATCCGCGCGCTCTTGGCGATCATGGCGCTCACACCGCAATACTTCGTCTGCGAAAGCTCAATGGCTTGTCTAAGCTTGTCCACCGGTAACGCACTCGCCTTCACGCGATAGATCAGGTGCACATGACGAAAAACCGCGGGGTGCCCTTCGGTGGTCTCCGCCTCCGCGTCGATCGTCAGACTCTCCGCCGGAAGGCGCATCTTGTTCAGGACATAAACGACGTCCATGGCCGTGCAGCCGCAAACCCCCGCGAGCACCAGTTGCTTAGGCGTGGGAGCGGAATCGTCTCCCCCCGACTGAGCCGAAGTATCCATCTTCACCACGTGGTTTCCGAACGTGGCGTCGAACGACATCTTTCCATTCCACTTGAGCGAGGTTTTCATTCCCGAAGTTATATCGAGAATCCCATGATTCGCACAAGCGTCAGGATGGACACACCCCTGCACGCCAAGACTGGCAGGCACTTCAGAATTTAGCTGAGAATTCCGATCAGTCATCAGTATGGGAACCACCTTCTATTCTCCAAAAGTGGCCGCGATCTTCGCGGCCGGAATCTGTCTTGCCGCGCACGTATCGGCCGAAGGGCGTAGCGGCGACGAAGTGAAATCCGCGGTGGAGAAAGCGCTCCCGCTCTCAACAGAGGTGAATCTCCTCGCACCGGACTCTTGCGACTCCGAAGCCGCCCCCCCCCGTGCCGCTTCCTCCCCGGCCCGAAAACAGAAGCCCAATACGCTTCCCAGTGGCCGCGGGTCGTATTCCGAGCTGATCAAGCAGGGCGCCCCCGTAATCCCGAAGCACCTCGGCGAGTCATGCGTGAACTTCCTCAAGACGGTTTACGAAAGCGGCAAGACCCTCAAGAGCAGCGCCGTATGGGAAGCGTCCAAGCCGGTTAAAAGCTATCCATTTCTCAGTGGCGGCGCTCCCCTCGATTTTTACCACTACACCGACTCCGCGGAGGCCGCGGCCCAGTTCAGCCCCCACATCAAGGACCGCCAGGCCGCGCACAAGAAGGCCCTCAAAGATGACGACTACGGGAAGATGCAACACTACCTGCGCACCGCAGGCCGTGCCTCCAGCGTCTGGATTCCGGGCCTGTACGTGGCCGAGGACTCCGAATCGTCCCGGGGCTACGGCAAGCACCAGGTCCGCCTGATCCTTGCCCAGGATGCCCGAGTCTTGAATCCGCCTGATCACCTCTGGGCAGCTGTCAAGAAAGAGCTCAGCACCGCCATTCCGGGACTCAAAGAAGCCTGCTTCGGCCGCTTCCATGTGCTGAGCGACCTCATCATGGAGGATAGCGGGATCGACCTCCTGGATTACGACAGCGGAACGAGACGCGAACGCCAGTGGTTCATTCTCCTCCGGACCGAAAAGCTGAGGCAAACCGAGGTCCACTAAGGCCTAGAAGATTCTCTGAGGCAGGGGCTAGCGCCATGGGCCAAGCCATGCTAGGTTCCCGCTACTATGGCTAGAACTCTCAGTGCAAAGAATCGTAAACGTCGTCGTGATCAAGCTACTGCTTACAGCGCCAACAAGACCCCTTGGGCAAAAAGGCTCTCAAGAAAAAAGCCTATCCGATGACCTAATGACCTGAAGGGTCGCGGCGCACGTTTTGCTCTACGCGGAAGCATGGAACAGATTCCTTCCGTGCTTCCCGTGTTGCCGATCCGAAACGCAGTCCTCTTTCCCGCGATTTCGATGCCCCTCGTCGTGGGGCGTCCGCGAAGTCTCAGAGCTCTGCAGCATTCCGATCAGGCGAATCATCTTCTGGTGATCGTCACCCAGCGCGTCTTAACGCCCGGTGACCCCTCCCCGGACGACCTGTTCCATATCGGCACCCTTTGTAAGGTTGAGAACGCGTCGACGAGCGACGGCGGAAGCCGCCAGATTGTCGTCACCGGCATTGCGCGCTACCACATCTTTGATTTCCGAAGCACGGCGGAAGGACCGACGGGGCACCTCCAAGCACGGGGTGAGATCGTCGCGGACATTCACACCTCCGACATCGTGCGTGGCCAGGCCCTCATGGCCAACCTCAAGACCTTGGCGCAGGAAGTCTTGGAATTGCTGCCAGGAACGACGGAACCTCTGGTCAGCCTGATCGAGCGCGTGGAAGACCCGTCCTACCTCAGTCACCTTTGCGCGACGTACCTGAACCTTTCGCTCGCCCAGAAGCAGGAGATCCTCGAGACCGTTGAGGTCGAGAAGCGCATCGAGATGCTGCTGCATCATATGCGAAAAGAGCGGGAAGTACTCAATCTGCAACGCGAGATCCGGGACAAGATGTCCGAGCGGCTGAACAAGGCACAACGGGACGCTCTACTCCGTGAGCAACTCCGCACCATTCGCTCGGAACTTGGCGAGGAAAACAACGAGGACAATGTCACTGAACTAGCGGAAAAAATCCGCAAGGCGGAACCTCCCGAGGAAGCCGCTAAACAAGCGGCCGAAGAGCTGAAGCGACTCCAAGGATTGCCTCCCGCCTCGGCGGAATACCATGTGGTCCGGACTTACATCGAATGGCTTGCCGCGATGCCCTGGCGCAAAACGACGCAAGACAACATTGACCTCTTGCGCGCCCGCAGGATTCTGGACGAAGACCACTACGGCTTGGAAGTCGTGAAGAAACGCATTCTCCAGTTCCTCGCGGTCGCCAAATTGAAGAACGACCTTCACGGTCCCATCCTCTGCCTCGTCGGCCCTCCGGGCGTCGGCAAAACGTCGCTCGGCCAATCAGTCGCCCGGACGCTCGGCCGCAAGTTCATCCGCACCTCGCTCGGCGGCGTGCGTGACGAAGCCGAGATCCGCGGTCACCGGCGCACCTACGTCGGCGCGATGCCCGGACGCATCGTTCAAAGTATCAAGCGCGCGGGCACCCGCAATCCGCTCATGATGCTCGACGAGATCGACAAACTGCGCGCGGACTTCCACGGCGACCCCTCCGCCGCGATGCTGGAAGTCCTCGACCCCGAGCAAAATAAAAGCTTCGTCGACCACTACCTCGACGTCGCCTTCGATCTCTCGGACGTTTTCTTCATTACGACAGCGAACGTCGTCGACACGATTCCACCCGCTCTGCGAGACCGCATGGAGATCATCGAGGTCAACGGCTACACGACGATCGAAAAGCTGAATATCGCCAAACGGCACCTCCTCCCCCGCGAACTGAAAGCCCATGGGATCCAAGCGGAACAGGTCTCGATTCCGGACGACACGATCCTCAAGATCATCACGCACTACACGCGTGAGGCCGGCGTGCGCGAACTGGAACGCAAGATCGCGGCGCTTCTCCGAGGTGCCGCCGAAGAGATCGTCGAGAAGGGACAACTCGCTCCCGGCGAAAAGATCGACATCACGCCCGACCGCCTCTTCAAACTCCTGGGCCCGGAGAAATTTTATGCCGAACGGCCCGAGCACGTTTCGCGCCCCGGCGTCGCGACCGGGCTCGCCTGGACTCCGCACGGAGGCGACCTCATCTTCATCGAAGCGACCCAAATGCCCGGACGCAGCAGCCTGATCCTCACCGGGCAACTCGGAGACGTCATGAAAGAATCGGCGCAGATCGCACTGAGTCTCGCACGGTCGCGACTCACCGGCGCGGCCCCGGGATTCGACTTCGGATCACGTGACCTGCACATTCACGTTCCCGCGGGCGCAATCCCGAAAGATGGCCCCTCGGCCGGCGTCACTATACTGGCCACGATCATCTCGCTGCTCGCCGGCAGGCCCGTGGACCCGACCCTGGCGATGACGGGTGAGATCACGCTTCGCGGGACCATCCTGCCCGTGGGCGGCATCAAGGAGAAGGTCATCGCCGCTCATCGAGCGGATCTGAAGACCGTCATCCTCCCTCGCCGCAATGAACAGGACCTCGTCGACGTCCCCGATGAAACGCGCCGCAAGCTGAACTTCGTGTTCGTGGAGAACATCGATCAGGTGCTCGAACAGGTGTTTAACATGCGAACCGAACAACGGGCGGCCTAGCCCCTCGGCCCCCTCTCGCACACCAGCTTCCCTGTTCGCGGGTGGGCCCGAGAGGCTAGTTCGCCCTGAGCGTGCCGAGTCGCCGGAGGCGTGCCTCGAGTGCCGTCAGCAGGGGAATCTGGGTATCCCGTGCAAAGCCGATCGTCGGAAAAACCACCGTCTTATAGAGGTTCACCATGGTCCCGATTCCCTCGGGAACGGCAATCACGTATTCGCGAAACGGACTGAACGGCCGGTCCCCGCGCTTCGAGAAAACAATGGGAAGACCGAGCAGCTTCGTCTGGCGACGGAGCATCTCCAAGGCCCAGCCCTCCATGCGGATCGTCCAGATTGTCCACCCAGGATGCTGGAACCCGAACACGCGGGGATAGGAATTGAAAAGCGTCTCACGGGTGATCAATCCAGGCGGTGCACCAACTCCTCGGAATTCAGGCGAATCAATGGCAACCTCAGCTCCGACCGCCTCGCGAATCGCCTCGACTGTGAAGCGACTCCAGTCGCTCGATACCGCGCCATGATTCCACTCGATCGGGACTTCACTTGCTCCGATCGGCTCTTCGAGCCAACCTGCCCCGTAATGCCTCTCGAGGGCTTCGCGGGATTCCCGGATCAACCCAAGAATGCGCGAATCCTCGCCCTGCGTCCGGTCCACCGGGATCAACTCCGAAGACAACACCCGAGGAGCTTGTCCGGGAAGTACTTCGAGAAGAATCCGGCCCACCCAGGCGCCACGAGACCCCGTCTGAAACACGGGAACCCGCCGTCCCTTCCGGTTCTTGATCCAAAGAGGGGCGGGCAGCTCATCATGCGAATGCGCGCCAATGATTAAATCGACGTTTTTGGACTTCTTCGCCAGTTCGCGATCCTTCGAAAGCCCGACATGAGTTAGCGCGATGACGACGTCATTCCGCGGACGGAGCGTCTCGGCGACATCGTTCACGGCGACGACCGGGTTCGTGATCTGACAAGGCTCGGCCATCCACTCGAACTCCATCGTCGCGGGAGCGACGCCCACGATACCGACGCGCACGCCTCCGATCCGAAGCTCCGTGGACTTTCGCAACTTGGCGCGAATGAAACGATACTTCTTCGGACAATGGAAGTTCGCCGCAAGCAGCGTGAAAGTCGGCCGGCTGCGCGCGATCATCTCGTCGAGATGTCCGGGCCCTGCCTGCCAGTCGTGATTCCCGAGAGTGACGGCATCGTGTCCCAGCTCGTTGGTCAGTCTCCAGGACCACACGCCACGGTCAGCGAGGTAATAAGCCGTACCCTCCGAAAAGTCTCCACCATCCAAAGATAGGGTCGAGATCCCCTGCTGGGCAGACTCATGCCTGAGCCGATGAAGGGTGCTCGCCACGGCGGCATAGCCGCCGCGACTCGGGTCATCCGCGCGATCGAACGAAGAGTGGAGATCATTCGTGTGAAGGATTTGAATGACTTCCGCATGCGCGGCGGTAGTCACCCCGAAGGATACGACTACCCACCCCATCCAAACACTCAGCTGCTTTCTGACTAGTTGCCTGAGCTTCATCGCCGCACCTTATATCTCATACCTGAGTATTTTGCTTCAGTTAATTACACCAACCTACGTGTGCGCCTTTTTACGGGAGGCTGTCACTTCTTTTCTCTTAGATTCTGAACCCTTAGGAACGCCCACCTTCGGACATAAATCTGCGATCGGACACTTCTCGCAAAAGGCCCTTCGAGCAGTACAGAGCGCCCGCCCATGGAGCACCAGGAGGTTCGAAAACTCGGACCAGTCCTTGCGCGGAACCACCGCCATGATCTCGTGCTCCGCCTTCACCGGATCGGTCGAACTCGCGATCCCCAAACGACGCGACACACGCCCTACATGCGTATCCACGACCACGCCCGGAACGCCGAACGCATTCCCCAGCACCACATTGGCAGTCTTTCGGCCGACTCCGCGCAACTCCACCAGCTGCTCCATCGTGCCCGGGACCTTCCCCCCGTGCTTCTCGATAATATCCCTCGAGGCTTCTTTGATCGCCCGCGCTTTACTCCTGAAGAATCCTGTCGAACGGATCAGCTCCTCGATTTCCGGCTGCTCCGCCTCGGCAAAGGCCTTCGGTGTCGGGAGCGCCCTGAAGAGATCCGGAGTCACCCGATTCACGCGCTCATCGGTACACTGCGCGGAGAGGATCGTCGCGACCAGCAACTCGAACGGACTCTTATGATCGAGACTCGTCGTCGCCATCGGGTACTCGCGTCTGAGAATCCGCGTGATGCTCGCTATCCGCTTCTTTTCGTCTTGAGCCATGCCTCCACCTCCTCCACCGATCGGGCGTTGAAAACCTGTGTCCACGGCAACAGCGCCTTGCGCGCCACCGCGACACCGAGCTCCACGCAATCCAAATCAGCCTCGCCGTGCGCGTCCGGATTCACCGACACCAGCGCGCCCGTGCGGCGCAGGACCGGCCCCAGACGCCAATCCACATCCAAACGCGCGGGATTCGCATTGATCTCCACGATGACCCGGTTCCTGGCGGCTTCCTCGATCACGGCATCCAAATCCACCTCGTAGACCGGACGCTCCAGGAGTAACCTTCCGGTAGGATGCCCGAGAAAGGTCGTGAACGGATTGCGCACAGCCCGCACCATCCGTTCCGTCATCGCGTCGCGATCCCCGGCGAAGCGTGAATGAATAGAAGCCACCACGAAGTCGAAGCGCTCCAGAATCTCGGGCGGGTAATCCAGCGAACCATCCGCGAGGATATCGCTCTCGATGCCCCAGAAGATCCGCACCTCGGGATACCGCGCCTGGACCTCGCGCACTTCCCGCTCCTGCGCCCGAAGCGCGTCGGGCTTAAGTCCTTGTGCATAGAACGCCGACTGGCTGTGATCCGAAACTCCGCGTTTCTTCACGGCGATGACGAGTTCTTCGAGCGTCATGCCTCCATCCGAACGGGTCGTGTGATTGTGAAAAACCCCTCGGATCCCATCCCACGGAAGGAGCTCAGGGAACTCACCCGCGCGCGCCAGGCGTACCTCCTCACCCGTCTCGCGGGTCTCAGGAGAAAACACCGGCAAACGGAGGGATCCGTAAAGGTCCTCTTCCGACCTAGCGGCTGCCACCTCACCGATCTCCACCCAATGCGCATCACTGGCCGTCCGCCGCGCCAGCTCGGAGCCCCAATCCGCTGTCGTCGCCTCGAAGACCTGAACCGGCAAAGCATCCGGATTCGCGGCACGAAACGTCGCAAGCGTCTGTTCAATCCGGGAGCGCAACGCATTCACAGCGATAGTCCCGAGCGGCATCTCAATCAGGAAGTCCACCTCGGAGATGACTTCCAGGCGTCGACGAAAGGCTCCCGCGACTTGCACTCGAAGATCGTGCACGGCCGGATGCCGGCCTTCGTTCACAGCCTGCCGCAACGCCCGCTCCAGCGCGCGGACCGTCGGGACCGCATCCGCCCAACGTTGGCGGCAGGCTCCCGATTTGAGGTAATCGATCGAGGCCAGAATTTTCGCCTGCGCCTTTTCACCGAAGCCCTTGAGCGTCGCCACGCGGTTCGTGAGACAAGCCGAATACAGTTCGTCCATGGAATGGACATCGAGTTCTTCCACTAGACGTCTGGCCTTCTTCGGGCCCACTCCGGGGATCTTCACGAGCTCGAGAAACCCGGCTGGAAAAGACGCCACCAGGGCATCACGGGCGGAACACGTCCCTTCGAGCAGGAATTCGGTCAGAAGCTCGGCGATCCCTTTGCCGACCCCCGGGATCTCTGTCAAAGTCCCTTGGCGCGCACGCTTCACCAGGTCGTCATTGAGCTCCTGTTGGGCCCCCTGATGAACACGAACTGCGTCCGCCGCGCGCCCATAAGCGCGGACCTTGAACGGGTTCTCCTCCGCCAGCTCCGAGAGTCGCTGCATTTCCTCAAGGAGCGCCACCACGACGACACAGTGCGCCACATCGACGTTACTCATCCGCGTGCTCATATCATTCTCAAAATCGAGAAGAAACCGCCGACTTCCTAGAAGCTGCCTTTACAGAGTGCTAACATTATTTTCATGAACCCTTAAGACCCTTCCACCCCTTATCCGAGGCCGCTCGGTTATAATCATTCGATACATCGCATGGAGGCTCCTCGTGACACAACTTAGACTCGGTCAGAAACTCGTCCTCGCCTTTACCGCCATCGCATCCGTTGGATTGATCATCGGAGGCGTCAGCTACTTCTCCCTCTCATCCCTCGTCCGCACGCAGCAGGACGTGAGCAACTCGGAACATCTGTTCGCCGACATGCTCGATAAAGAGGTAGCCCACCTGCAATGGCTCATCAAACTTGCGGAGTTTCAACGGGACCATGCCATGACGCAAATCCCGGTGGAAAAGAACGAGCACAATTGCGGCTTCGGCAAGTGGTTTTACGGAGAAGAACGAAAGAAAGCCGAAGCCGCCATTCCCGCGCTCTCTCCAGCGCTCCGTGATATCGAGGAGCCGCACCGCAATCTGCACCGCTCCGCGCAGGAAATCGAAGCGATTCTCCAGAAGGGCCCGGCCTATCACGCCGAGGCGGTGAAGTATTACGCGACCAACAGCATTCCTCGCGTCCAGGAGGTG
>CAYOWB010000029.1:9237-17038 GCA_964407515.1 uncultured Bacteriovoracaceae bacterium | reverse complement strand
GTCCGCCGCATCATTCAAGAGGAAGTCCAGAAGCTGAACGCCCACGCCGGGGCCTCCGTCACCCGAAGTAAGGCAACGACCGTCACTTTGACGATCCTGGGGTTCATCGCTGCACTTTTCGCAGGCATCCTCATCGCTCGAGCTATCACCAGGCCCGTCGCAGCGATGGCGAAGGCCGCCCGACAGATTGCCCAGGGAAACCTCAGAGAGGAAGTCACCTATCAGTCCGGAGACGAAATCGGAATGCTGGCTCAGTCCTTCCGCGAAACGATCGTGTATCTCCGCGAGATCGCGTCAGCCGCTGAATCGCTCAGCCGGAATGACCTCACTCCTCAGGTCCGCGCCCGTTCCGCGGAGGACATTCTCGGCGGCGCATTGGAGCGCATGGTCCGCAATCTGACCCAGATGATCGGACAGATTCGCGATTCGACGAATCAGGTGAACAGCGGGTCCTCGCAGCTCAGTTCCGCAAGCCAGGCGCTCTCCCAGGGGGCGACGGAGATGGCCGCTTCACTCGAAGAGATATCGAGCTCCATGACCGAAATCGGCTCACAAACAAAGAGCAACGCGGAAAACGCCTCGCAAGCCCAGCAGCTCTCCAAGTCGGCGAGCGATTCCGCGGAGCGCGGCCAAACGAAGATCCAAGGCACCTCGACTGCCATGAAGGAAATCGAGACATCGAGTCGGGAAATCGCCAAGATCATCAAAGCGATTGACGACATCGCATTCCAAACGAACCTTCTGGCACTGAACGCCGCGGTCGAGGCGGCGCGGGCCGGCGCGCACGGAAAAGGATTCGCCGTGGTGGCCGACGAGGTCCGCAATCTCGCTGGCCGAAGCGCGAAGGCGGCCAGCGAAACGGCCGAACTGATCGAGCAAGCCACGAAAAACGTCGAACGCGGTATCAGCGCCACCGACGAAACGGTCGAAGTCTTCAAGGAAGTGGCTGCTGGAATCCTGAAAACCGCTCAGCTCGTCAGCGAGATCGCGACGGCAAGCTCCGAGCAGGCAGAGGGCGTTTCTCAAATCACCCAAGGACTCCAACAGATCGACCAGGTGACGCAGCAGAACACGGCCACTTCCGAAGAGACCGCCTCGACGGCGCAGGAGCTGGCCAGCCAGGCACAGAAGCTTCAAACAGTGCTGGCCCAGTTCAAACTCAATGACGAGGCAGGCGAATCCGTGCGCAGTCTGCCCTCGACAACCGCGCCCTCGAAGTCGTATTCTTCCTCCCCGCAGTAGGCTCACGCCTCAGGAGAGAAGAACGCATGAAGAAGCA
This sequence comes from uncultured Bacteriovoracaceae bacterium, assembly GCA_964407515.1. Taxonomy (GTDB): domain Bacteria; phylum Bdellovibrionota; class UBA1018; order UBA1018; family UBA1018; genus CAYOWB01. The sequence continues at coordinate 15,759 of CAYOWB010000029.1, read as the reverse complement.
CCAGCCCCTGTTCGAACGGATCCTGGAACAACCCACCGCGCCTTTTCGTGAAGAGATGGTCGCGTCGGTCATTCTTGAGTCGCTCGATGAGGCGCGCGTCCCTTGGTTCCTGGACGGCGTGGGGAACATCGTGGTGGGAGTAGACTCCGAGAAGGCATTGAAGACGCTGCTCGCAAAAAAAGGAAAAGAGCCCTTGCGCGTCTTCATCGCGCACATGGACCACCCTGGCTTCCACGGAGTCCAGTGGCGCGGCCCAAGGGGCGGAACGAAACTGAACGTGAAGTGGCACGGGGGCGCTCCGACCGAACACATGGACGGCGCGAAAGTGTGGCTACGTGATTTCGTCGGCAACGAAGCGGAGGGAGTGCTCCGCGAGCCGAAGTACAAAAAAACCACGTTCGGCAAAATGCTTGAGTCGGCCACGGTGGAATTCGAAAAAGAAGACCTCATCCACCTCAGCGGCGCGAATGAAGTCTACGGAGGACTGAAGTTCCGCGCACCCCTCTGGCGCAAGGGCGACCTCGTCTACACCCGTGCCGCGGATGACCTTTGCGGTGCATTCGCGATTACCGCGACCGCGATCGAACTGGCGGCACCGCTTCGTCGCCAAGCGGTTCCCTTCCTTGGCATCCTGACTCGAGCCGAAGAGGTCGGATTCATCGGTGCAATCGGCCATCTGAAGCAAGGTCTGCTCTCGCGTGCGAAGCGCGAGATCCTCGCCGTGAGCCTCGAAGCGTCACGGACGCTCCCGGGCGCGGAAATCGGCAAAGGCCCGATCGTCCGCCTGGGTGACAAGTTCACCGTATTTGACGCGCGCGGCCTCCATGTACTCGGGCTCGTGGCCGAGAAGCTCCTCCCCGGCCGTCATCAGAAGCGCATCATGGATGGCGGACGCTGCGAAGCATCGGCCTGCACGGTCTTTGGAGTGCCCGCGGTCGGCATCGCCGTTCCGCTCGGCAACTACCACAATCAAAGCCTCCAAGGCGGACCGGACTCGCGCGGCCCGAACGGACCGGCACCCGAGTTCGTGAACATGAAAGACGTCGAGGGCGTCGTGACCCTTTGCAAAGGCCTCGTCGCCAAGGGCTTGCCCTGGGCCGACCCGTGGAAGGACGCCCGAAAGCGGTTCAGCGATCTCTACGCCCGGACCGCCGCACTGCTGAAGTAGCACCGCAATACTTCAGTTTTTCGACCAGATTCCGATGAGTTCACGAAGGGGTGTGCCCATGGCGCCGCTACGCGGACCGATCCATCGGAAAATCTGGCAGATCGCCTGCGCGGCCGTCATCACCAGCCTGGTCCTGCCCTCGCATACCCCGCTGTGCGCCGCCGAGAAGCCTGCTGCGGAAAAGCCCGTTTCCGGATCCTGTCTCAAGCTCGCCCTCTGGGACCTGCTCGACTCCTTGGGGCAGCCCCTGACAGGGATCTTCAGGTCCGAATCCGCGGATCCGGTTCTTTGGGATGATTACGTCGGAAAGAAGTTCGAAGACAAACAGGGGGTGGCGCAGAACTTCAAGCGAAGACTGAAACAAGCGTTTCCCTACTCGCCGTGGCGCCGGAAGCTCCTCGAGAGCATTTGGAAAGATGAGATCGAGAACGGGATCTACGTCATGGACCTCACGAAGGTCGTTACCCTTCCCGCACAAGTTTCCAAAGAGGTCGCCCAAGGGATGATTACCATCGCGCGGGCGCACGGCCTGAGCCCTGGAAAGCGTTACGTCGTCCTGCCGGGAAAACTCCTGCTTTCGTCCGGCATCAAGTACCTTCACGAGAATGTGATCCTCGTTCTTTCGCTCGGGGGGACGGGAGAAATCCTGGACCTCTTAGCCATCAACAATCCAGCTCCGCTCTGGGATAACACGGACCCAACTACTCTCAAGGATGATGAAGTCATTGCCCTGGTGAAGATGGATGCAACCGAGGTCCGGCCAGAAGACGGAAACGTCGTGTCCCTCTATGATGGACTTCGGATGGAGGAACTTCAAAAGCTCGCGCCCGGAAAGTTCGTGGTGATTGATCTCTCGCGCACAGGAGCGCCGACTGACTCCACTCCCGAGGAGATCATCCGACGTACGGATGAACAGCTCACGGCCAGCGGGAAGAAGATCAAGCGCCTGATTTTCGCGGGACATGGAAGCCCCGGCCGAGTCTACGGGGACCGCGTGGACTTCATCGAAGTGTCGGACACCGAATTATGGAAACCCCTGAAGAAGCACTGGTCGGGTGCACCGGAAGTGCACTTCTCCGGCTGCAATGTCGCGGGAAACGAGACCGGCCGGCAGGCCTTGCGCCGCTTCGCGAACGATCTTCTGCCAGCCGACGGTTTTGTCGAGGCGAACCGGATTCAAGGGTATGGGAAGGGCGGACGGATCTTCCGCGGTGCGCTCCGGTCAAACGACGGAATCACTCAGCTCGTCACATTGGTGCACCCGGCTGGCACGGAGACTACCGCTTTCGTGATCATCTTCGCGTCCACGCTCCTGCAGGACTTCGACGAACTGAAAAATGGCAAGACCGACCGCATCCCGATCGTCAGCTCGGTCAAGTATCGGTACTCTCCCGGCAAGTAATCCTGAGACTGGTTTGTGAAGACGCCATGCAAGGACCCTTTGCAATCCGCGTCCCTACTGACCATCACGACCGTCACACGCGACAGCCGTGGCAGGCCGTTAGTCTGTCACGGCCTTTCCCTTCAACAGGGCATAGACCTCCGGATAAATCCGGGTTGAAAGTTGAGTCGGCTCGCAAAGGGGCATCGGCTCAAGCCCCAGCCACGCCGGGCTTCGCTCAATCTCCAAGTTATAGGCGCGCGCCAGGAGCGGCTCGAGCATCACAGTATCTTCCGCGTTATAAGTGAGCAACGTTTCGAGAGCGCCCGACACGCCCCGCTCATGCATGCGCCACAGGCGCACGGCATCGTAGCCATCGATATCCATCGCCGAGCGCCCGGAAGTCTCAGGGAACACCTTCTCGATCTTTTTGAGTCCGCCCTTATAACCGAGCCTTCGGAACCAGAAGCACAGGTCGATGTGCGGCAGCTCAAACGGCATCCCGAACTCTCGCTCCAGGAAGGGCGCATCAAACGCCTGCCCGAAGAAGCTCACGAGCATCGTCGCGTCGTCGAGCACTTCGCGGATCAACCGCCGTTTCTTCTCATGCTCGTACTCCTGAAGGACCGCTCCTCGGTAGTAGAACGTCACCGTCGTGGAATGCGCCATGGGCGGAAAGCCGAGGCCCGTCGTTTCGATGTCGAAGAACGCGATGCGCGCGGCACCTGCGCCCGAACTCCCCTCCGCACTGCCCCAGCACTCCGGCAACAACCGCCACCGCTGGTCTTTGGGCAACGTGGACGCGAAGTAGGCCAGATTGCCCTCCTCATAGGCATGCTGCGAACGTTCCAGTTCCTCGAGAATCCCGGGCAGCTTTTTGGCGGAAAAAATCTCTCCCGCCGAGCGGCGAAGCTGATCCCAATCGCGGATTCCCTGGTCCCACAGACGCAGCTCGCGCGTGGCGCCGATTCCCGGCAGGTGAACGAATGAACGTCGAAGCATGAGAGAGAAGTACGTGCGTCGCCCTGCGGAATGCAAGGCCAAGTACGCCTTTTTTAACCCTTCCAATTACTGCATTCCAATGCAATAATTGGAAGGGTATGCCGCACACAAGAAAACGCCATGCTTTGCCTCTATTTCAGAAGAAGCTGCGATTTTCCCGCGTCATCACGATACAGGGCGCTCGCCAGACCGGGAAAAGCTTCTTCGCCCGCGAGATCATTTCAAATACCCTCTCCCGGAGCCATTACCTGACTCTCGACCTCAAGAGTCAACAGACGTTCGCCAGTGACAATCCCGAGACATTCCTTCAGCAATACCCTGAATCGCAACCCCTCATCATTGATGAAGCTCAGAAATCTCCACCCCTTTTTGATGCAATCAAAGCGGCCGTGGATGTTCATCCCCATCCAGGTCAATTCGTTCTGTTAGGATCGACGGAGTTCTCTCGTGAAGTCCAAATTCGCGAAAGCCTCACCGGGCGGGTTTCACGCATCCGACTCTACTCGATGAACAGCGCCGAATGCCTCAACCTTGCACCCAACAGCTCATCGGATCCATTCTTCCTGAACGTCCGACCCAGAGCCTCCCGCGCCGCGCTCCTCCAGCACCTGCAGCGTGGAGGTTTTCCCGGGATATTCGCTGTTCGAGACGAGTCGTCGCGGCAAGCCCTGCTGCAAGACTGGCTCGATGTCACCATCCAAAGAGATCTCACGCTTTTTCCAAAGCATCGCGTAGACCCCTCCCTGGCCATGGACATTCTCACCCTTCTCCCACATCTTGAAGAGCCCATCCCGGCGGCTTTGGCGGCCAAACTCCGCAGAGATACACGGACGATCCAACGGGTCCTTCATCTACTCGAAGTCCTGTTCGCTGTTCACCGAATCGATCCTCACCCGCTAGGCACTGGAAAACCTCGCTACTACCTCTGCGACCCGGGACTCGCTAGTTTCCTGGGCGCCCCCTTCGAGCGGGCTCTGGAAACCTGGTTTCTGCACGAACAACTTTCGCAACGCTCTTATCGCGGCGACACCTTCTCGATTCTCCATTACTACCGGACCACGAAAGGAAGCATTCTTCACTTCATCGCTTCCGACCGACGCAGGCCCAAGGAGCTCAACGCACTCAAGATCTTGGACCGAGAGCGGATGGACCTCCGGGAACTCGAAGTCCTTCGTGCATTCGGTAGAAAATGTGAGAAAGCAGGGCTGATCCCCACACTCTCCGCTCTCGCCTCCACCGCATTCCACCTGAAAGATGACCGCATTCGAGGTCTCCCTTGGGAGAGCCCGATCTAAACTCACGTGAATCGCTGCAGCATTTTTTCACCCATCTGAAAAAGAGTTCACAGCTCACATCAGTGTGTGATTGCATGGACATAGCGAGCAGGTTATAGCAGGGCCATGGCTAGATTCCGTGCGACCATCGGCATTGCCGTTCGCCGACACACGCCTGAGTTTTTATCATTCACTTAAGAGGAGAAAGGACACTCATGTCGAACGAGAGCACCAGCATGTCCAGCGGCATTTCAACGATCAAAACGATCCGCGACTTCGAAATCACGGGCAAGAAAGTCCTCATGCGCCTGGACTTCAACGTCCCGCTGAGCGATCCGGACTCCGACGGCGTCCGCAAGATCACCGACGACAGCCGCATTCAAGAAGCGCTGCCCACCATCAAGTACGCGATGGAAAAGGGCGCGAAGATCATCATCGCCTCGCACTGCGGCCGCCCGGACGGCGAGCGCAAGCCTGAGTTTTCGCTCGAGCCGTGCGCCCTCTACCTGGCCCAACTCCTCGGCAAAGAAGTGAAGCTGGCCGATGACTGCGTCGGCGAAGGCATCGAACTCATGGCCAACGGCCTGAAGAACGGCGAAGTCCTTCTGCTCGAAAACCTCCGCTACCATGCGGAAGAGGAAGAGAACACGCTCGAGTTCTCCCAGAAGCTCGCCCGCCTGTGCGACGTCTACATCAATGACGCATTCGGCACCGCGCATCGCAAGCACGCCTCCACCTACGGCGTCCCTTCGATCGTTCAGAACAAGGGCATCGGCTTCCTGATCGAAAAAGAACTGAAGTTCATGGACAAGCTCCAGAACAACCCCGCGAAGCCCTTCTACGCTGTCCTCGGCGGCGCGAAGGTGTCCGACAAGATCAAGACGATCGAAGCCCTCCTCCGTCAGGTTCAGGGCATCGCCATCGGCGGCGCCATGGCACACGCGTTCTGGGCCGTGACCGGCAAGGAAATCCCCGCTGGGGCGAAGCAGCCGAAGCCGGCTGACGTCGAAGCCGCGAAGCAGATCCTCGAGTCCGCCAAGAAGCGCGACATCCCGGTTCTGCTCCCGACCGACACGAACCAGGGCTTCGACATCGGCCCGAACAGCGTCCGCCAGTTCAGCGACTTCCTCCACAACGCCAAGACGATCTTCTGGAACGGCCCGGTGGGTTGGTTCGAGAAGCCCGACTACGCCAAGGGTACGTTCGAGCTCGCCAAGTACATCGGCGGCCTGCATGCCCTCAAAGTCGTCGGAGGCGGCGACACCGTTTCCGCTGTGAAGCAGTCGGGCGTCGCGGCTCAGTATGACCACCTCTCCACCGGCGGCGGCGCGGTTCTCGAGTACCTCGAGCTGGGCAGCCTCCCGGGCGTGGACATTCTGAAGAAGAACGCTCCCAAGAAGTAAGCCAAAGCAACTGAAGGAACGAAGCAGACTATGAAACCACGTGAATGTCTCATCGCGGGTAACTGGAAAATGAACCATGGCCTCAAGGAGACCGAAGACTTCTTCGCGTCCCTCAAGGCCCGCTGGAGCGAGTCGCTCAGCGAAGGCACTCACGCGGCACTCAAGAACGGGAAGCTCAGGGCGGCGGCGATCCCGCCGTTCCTGAGCCTCACCACCGCTTTGAACGTGAAGGGCAACCTTCCTCTCATGGTGGGCGCGCAGAACGCTCACTGGGAAAAGAAGGGCGCCTTCACC
>CAYOWB010000029.1:5822-9214 GCA_964407515.1 uncultured Bacteriovoracaceae bacterium | reverse complement strand
ATGCTCAAGGAAGTCGGCATTAACCTCTGCCTCACCGGCCACTCTGAACGCCGCCAATACTTCGGCGAAACCGACCAGACCGTCGGTAAGCGTACGGACAGCCTGATTGAGCAGGGCTTTGAAGTGATCATGTGCATCGGCGAAACCCGCGCTGAACGCGAATCCGGCCAGACGGAGGCCGTTCTGCGCAAGCAGCTCGACGGTGCCCTTCCGGACGTGAACCGCGGCGCGGCTCGCTATCTCAAGGAATCGTTCGACGGCCGGCTGGTCATCGCTTACGAGCCAGTGTGGGCAATCGGCACGGGCCTGACGGCCACGCCCGAGCAGGCGGAAGACGCGCACCGCTTCGTCCGTCGCTATTTGGCGGAACGCTTCGGCAAAAACGTAGCCGAAAAGGTTCTCATTCTTTACGGTGGCAGCGTGACGCCCGATAACGTCGACTCGCTGCTCGGCTGTGAAAACATCGATGGCGCGCTCGTCGGCGGCGCGAGCCTGAAGCCCGAAAGCTTCCTGGCTCTCGTCCAAGGCGGCGGCAAGAAGATGTCATAAGTTTTCTGGGACCCCATCCGGACCCCAGAGGAGTATAAAGGAAGAGCATTAAGGAATTTCGATTCACAAAGAAGTCGGGAACAGGCGCGGTTCCCGTCGGGTGGAAAGCGCGCCAGTAACACTCAAGTAGAGGAAAGAAAGACATGAGCAAGAAAATCGCCATCAACGGTTTCGGCCGCATCGGTCGCCTCGTGTTCAACTCGCTCGTTGAACAAGGCCTCCTCGGCAAAGAATTCGACGTCGTCGCCGTCGTCGACGTCAGCACCGATGCCAAATACTTCGCTTATCAGCTGAAGTACGACTCAGTTCACGGCAAATTCAAAGGCGAGATTTCCAGCAAGAAGTCCGGTCCCAACAAGGAAGAAGACGACGTTCTCGTCGTTAACGGTCACGAAATCCGCTGCGTCGCCGCCGTGAAAGACCTCGCCACCCTCCCTTGGAAAGAACTGGGCGTTGAGTACGTGATCGAAGCCGCCGGTATCTTCAACGATTCCGAAAAGGCAAAAGGTCACCTCGCCGCTGGCGCCAAGAAGGTTCTCCTCACCGGCCCCGGCAAGGGCGAAGTGAAGACCATCGTCATGGGCGTCAACCAGAACGAGTACGATCCTTCGAAGCACAACATCGTTTCGAACGCCTCGTGCACGACGAACTGCCTGGCTCCGCTGGTCCACGTTCTCTATAAGGAAGGCCTCGGCATCGAGACCGGCCTCATGACTACGATCCACTCGTACACCGCGACCCAGAAGACGGTAGACGGTCCTTCGAAAAAGGATTGGCGCGGAGGCCGCGCAGCTGCGACCAACATCATTCCGTCCTCGACCGGCGCCGCCAAGGCCGTCGGCGAAGTTCTGCCGCAGACCAAGGGCAAGCTGACCGGCATGTCCTTCCGCGTGCCGACTCCGGACGTCTCCGTCGTCGACCTCACGTTCCGCACGGAGCGCGACACCTCGATCGACGAGATCAACAGCCTCCTCAAGAAGGCTTCGGAAACGTACCTGAAGGGCATCCTCGGCTTCGCGAGCGAAGAGCTGGTTTCGACCGACTTCATTCACGACAACCGCTCTTCGATCTATGACTCGAAGGCGACCCTCGAGAACAACCTCAAGGGCGAAAAGCGCTTCTTCAAGCTCGTGTCCTGGTATGACAACGAGTGGGGCTATTCGTGCCGCGTGGTGGACCTGCTCCGCCACATGATCGCGAAGGCCTAAGCCACGGCGAATCTGAAATTACACAAGGCTCGGAGCTTCGACTCCGGGCCTTTTGTTTTTTCGGGCCCCCGCTAATGTCGCAAGGGGCCGCGCGGTAGGAGCGAAGGAACTGCAAGCGGATCAGTGCGAAAGCAGGTCAGATAGAATGACTCACCGCACCCCGTAGCCCCACTCATACTCAGGTCCTTGCGCGAGCCCTTTTTTCTTCCGAATAACCCTTGTCCGACGCGGCCCGGTCGGTATATGTCATTAGAAACCTAGGGTTCGAAAATTATGACCACAATGATCACCGTCCTCCACGTTTTCACCTGTGTCCTTTTGGTTCTCGTCGTCCTGGTCCAGTCAGGCAAAGGCGCTGAGATCAGCACCACGCTGGGTGGCTCGAGCCAGACGGTCTTCGGCAGCTCCGGCGGCGCGAATTTCTTCACGCGCTTCACCTCGGGTGCCGCGATTGTGTTCATGGTGACATCCATTGCTCTGACGATCCTCGGCGGACAATCCCGCAAGAGCGTGTTTGACCAGATGACTGGCAAGTCGATGGACACCACGACTCAGACGACGACTCAACCTGCGCCGGCACAGCCTGCGGCTCCTGCCCAGCCCGCCCCGACCGGCGGCGCTCCGGCTCAGCAGTAAGCTCTTCTCCGTTCCCAAACGATTCTTGACCGGCGGCACCCTTGCCAGGCGTCCGGAGGCCTGTTAAAGCCTTCTGAAGCACTCTTTGGGGGGAGTTTCGCTTGATTTCACTTGGAAGTATTTGGGGACACCGTTTTGCGACCAAGATCTGGCTCGCGGGCGTCATCGCCGTTTCCGCCTGTTACGGTTTGACGGGCGAAGCACGTACGCCCCCTTCCCTGAACTCCCTCAACTATCCGATGGGTTTTCTCTGGGGCGCCTCGTACTCCGCCCACGCGACGGAAGGACTCGCCGGCGGCGGTGAAAACAGTGACTGGTGGTCCTTCGAACACTCCTCCTCGTCCTCGATCGCGAGGCGGGCAAACGCCGATATTGCGGCCGACCACTGGACGCGCTTCAACGAAGACTTTTTTATCGCCCGCAGACTGAAGCTGAACACGCTCCGGCTCTCGCTTGCCTGGGAGAAGATCAACCCTCAGCCGGGAGTTTTCAGTCAGAACGCACTCCAGCATTATCGGGTGGTCCTGCAATCCATGATCGAGCACGGCATGCGTCCGGTAATCCCCCTGCATGACCTCACTCATCCGCAATGGTTCAATGATCGTGGCGGCTGGCTTTCCCCCAATAGCCCACTGGCGTTTCTTGAGTATGCGAGCGTGGTGGTTCAATCCCTGGGGGACCTTTGCGATCTCTGGATCACCTTCGATGAACCGATGACCGTCGCCCTGGAGGGCTATGTCTTTGGCCGCATTCCTCCGCAGCTGACGGGATGGGACTCCGGCTTCGAGGCGGCCTTTCAAATGGCGCGAGCACACCGCCTGGTCGCGTCGATGATTCACGAGAAGCAAGGACACTCTCCGGGCGCTCATGGACCCGATGGCCGTCTTCGGGGCGTCGGCTTGGCGTTTCGCGCCGACTTGATTCAACCCTTCCAAGTGCGCGACAACAACGACCAGAAAGCAGCTGCCACCGTAGCGGACCTGACCAGCTGGGCTTTCC
>CAYOWB010000029.1:0-5805 GCA_964407515.1 uncultured Bacteriovoracaceae bacterium | reverse complement strand
ATTCGCTGGAGATGAATCTTCCCGCTGGAGCCGGGGGCACTCAGATCAAGCGACCGCTTCCCCGCCAGGATCTGCCGCCGTGGGACGCCGGCAATCTGGTCGACTGGGTAGGCGTGAATTACTTCACGCGGCAGCTCGTCCGTCACGACCCCTCGTCACCTCAGGGTTACACCGTGGAGGTGAACGAGAGAGCGGCGGAAAAATCAGAGACCGGCGCGGAAATTTACCCGGAGGGACTCGAAGTGGCGTTGCGCGAAACGGCCCGACGCTTCACCTATCCGATCGTCGTGACCGCGAACGGCTTAGCCGACGAACGCGACGTCCAGCGCAGCGCCTTCATCCGATCGCATCTCAAGGCGTTGGATCAGGCTCTGCGAGGAAGCCGCCTGGGGCCCCCTCTGGATATTCGGGGATACCTCCACTGGAGCCTTCTGGACGGATTCCACTGGCTCTCCGGATACCAGCCGAAAACCGGGCTGATCGAAGTGGATTTCAAACGCGGAAACAAGCGAACCATCCGAAATAGCGCCCTGTATTATTCGCTCCAAATCAATCGATATCGTGGCTCGAAATTCGCTAGATACCCCTGGCATGATGCGAGTCGCCCTCCTGGCTCCCCTCTTTGAAAGCGTCCCGCCCAAGTATTACGGCGGGACCGAGCGGGTAGTCTACAATCTTCACCATGGACTGACCGCGGCGGGCATTGACGTCACCGTCTTCGCTTCGGGTGACTCCTCGCTCGAGGGGCGTGTCATTCCGATGATCGACCAGGCGCTCCGCCTGCGAAAAGAACACGTTTACGACCCGGGCTACTTTCACTATCGCATGCTCGTGGACGTGGCCGAACGTGCAAGAGACTTCGACATCATCCACAACCACCACGACTACTGGATGCTCCCGCTCTCTCTCATGACCGATACCCCTCTGGTCACCACACTTCATGGTCGCCTGGATCTACCCGAAGTAACGGGAACACTGCGTGGCTTCAAGAACTCTTCCTTCGTTTCCATCAGCGATTACCAACGCACCGCCTCGCTCACCCTCCCCTGGATACGAACGGTGTATCACGGCATCGACCTCACGCAGTCGGAGTTCCATGAAACACCGGGCAAGTACCTTGCCTTCCTCGGACGCATATCCTGGGAAAAGCGTCCGGAGTGGGCCATCGAGATCGCGAAGCGTTCGGGCGTGCCACTCAAGATCGCGGCCAAGATCGAAGGCACTGCCGGCCAGGAGCATTACGAACGGTTCGTGAAGCCACACGTGGACGGGAAGTTCGTCGAATATGTCGGAGAGATCTCAGAGAACGAGAAATCCGATTTTCTTGGAAACGCGCTGGCGCTCGTCTTTCCCATCGACTGGCCGGAACCGTTCGGTCTGGTCATGATCGAGGCGCTCGCCTGCGGCACACCGGTTCTCGCACGGCCCTGCGGATCCGTCCCCGAACTCCTCAGAAACGGAGTCACGGGATTCTGCGATCCGGACATCAAACGGCTGGCACAGCTTGTCCGGCAGATTCCCCAAATCGACCGCCGCGTATGCCGCGCATGGGTGGAAGAACGGTTTTCGCTAAACCGAATGGCTGAGGATTACATCGATGTCTACCGAGAAGTGGTTGAAAACCGAAGAGCCGCTCGTCGTCGACGGGATATCATACATTCCCTCCAACGTGCTGCTCACGGGAATCCCGAAACTCAGCTTGAAGGATAATCGCGCGTTCGGCGTGCTGGATCAGCGTGGAGAAGCACCCAAAATCTACTCCTCCGGATCGGAGCTGGGATTCTATTTCAACGACACCCGCTATCTTTCCGTCTTCGAAACGACGCTCAACGGGCGATCCCCCATCGCACTGGCGCACGAACTCCGCTACGGGGGAAACACCCTGGTCATCTCGATGACGAATCACGACCTTGAGGACATCGAGACCGGAGAGAGAATCCCACGCGATACCTTGCTGATCCGCCGGATCCTCACACTGCACGAAGACGCCGTGTTCGAGACCATCGCGATCCGCAACTTCGACAACCGGCCTCACACCGTCGAAATCGAGCAGTGGATCGGGAGCCGTTTCGACGACATCTTCGAGGTCAGAGGATATCCACGTCCGAAACGCGGCTCGTTCATCGATGCGAGCGAACACCCAGGACCCCGGGGCTCACGCATCACCGTACTCGGTTACGAAGGCCTCGACCGCAAGCTCCGGCGCACCTTCGTTCATCGCTTCCACGAGAGCAAGCGCCTGGGCGGATCGCAAACGTTCGAGGGAAGCGCCTCCCGGGTAGCCATCCCCCCGAAGGAAGACGCGATCTTAAAGACGATCATCAGCTTCGATGAGCCGCATTCCGGAAAGATCAAGGAACACGATTTCGCGACGATCAACATTCCGCAGCTGACCGACATTCTTCGCGAGAGCCGGCATTCGCCCCTCTTTTCCGGACTCCGGATCGAGACGGACAACGCGATCGTCAACCGCGCCATCGAGAACGCCAAAATCGACATCCGCATGCTGCTCACGGTGGAGTGCGAATCGCTCCTCTACCCCTGCGCAGGCGTTCCATGGTTCTCCGCGCCGTTCGGCCGGGACGGAATCATCACCGCCTATCAGCTACTCCCATGGCATCCCCAGCTCGCGCACGGGGTTCTCGAATACGTCTTCAAGACCCTGGGAGACAAGGTCGACGACTTCACGGACGAGCAGCCCGGAAAAGTCTTCCACGAGATGCGCCGGGGCGAGATGTCCAACACCCGCGAGCTCCCGTTCATCCCCTACTACGGGTCCGTCGACTCCACCCCGCTCAGCCTGATCCTGCTCCATGAGTACATCAGCTGGACGATGGATCTCGAAAACCTCCGAAAGTGGTGGCCGGCGGCACTGAGGGCCCTCGATTGGGTGGAGAAATGGGGCGACTGCGACCATGACGGCTTCCTGGAGTACGCCAAGGCCTCCCCCACAGGCCTCGTCAATCAAGGATGGAAAGACTCACACGACTCCATCATGCACGTGGATGGAACGCTGGCTCGAGCGCCGATCCGGCTCGCCGAGGTGCAAGGCTACGCCTTCCGGGCCCGCATGGCGATGTCCGTCCTCGCCAAAATCATGGGCAACGCGACACTCTCGTCACGCCTTCGCTTCGATGCCCTTCAGCTCAAGGCCCGCTTCGCGCAGCACTACTGGGATGCCTCCAATCGATTCATTTACCTGGCGCTCGATGGGGACGGACAACCCTGCAAAGTCCGCTCTCCCAACATGGGACACTGCCTTTCGGCGCAACTCGTCTCACCTGAACAGGCGCGCAACGTCGTCGATCACCTCATGTCTCCGGCGATGTTCAGCGGCTACGGGGTCCGGACCCTTGCCGACACGGAAATCGCGTACAACCCCCTGAGCTACCACAACGGTTCGGTGTGGCCCCATGACAATTCCCTCATCATGGAGGGGTTCCGGGCGTACGGGCACACCCGAGAGCTTCAGACCCTGGCCACGGCATTGATCGAAGTTCTGGAAACCAGCAAGGACTTCCGCCTACCCGAGCTCTTCTGCGGCTTCCGAAAGCGAGGGCAGGAGCCACCAGTCCCTTACGCCGTCGCCTGTAAGCCCCAAGCGTGGGCGGCCGGCTCAGTCTTCCTCATGCTGAAATCCATGCTGGGCCTGTCGATCGACACAGACCAAAGCCATCTGGTATTCCGCTCTCCGATCCTCACCCCTAAGATCGGCTTCCTGAAGATCCAAGGGCTTCACGGCCGGAATTGGGAACTGGACCTCGCGTGCCGACGCACGAATTACGGCACCCACGTCGAGATCACGCGCAAGAGCGGAAACGTCCGAGTTTTGACGGTGAGGTAGAGCACTCACGGGTGTGTTACACTGAAATCCATGTCGACTGACGTCCGACACGCCATCCTGACGATCGCCTTTCTCGCCTGCGCCCTGAGCCCGGCGTCAGCGTTCGCCTTCGGGCTTCCTGGACTCGAGGAACTCGGAACACTCCTCGATTTGAACAAGTACGTTTCGCCTCAAATGTCCAAGGCCATGATCAAGACCGTGGGGCTGGCGTGGAATCACCGTCCCTACGAACCTGCATCGCCACTCGGAACGAATGTCGGTCTCGATCTCGGAGTCGACGTCACGCTCGCGAAAGCCCCGGCCGACATCGGCGCCGCCGTCAAAGAACTCGGCGGCAGCGGAGCGGACATCCCGGTAATTCCCGGCGCACGCCTCCACCTGCATAAAGGTCTCGGAAACCGAGTAAACGCGGGGTTTTCCTTCATTCAACTCAATCAAGGAGGCGTTCAGGTCCGACTGATCGGCGCGGATCTTCAGGCTGTCGTGTTTCACCCCGACGAAGGCCCGACTGTCGCGCTCAGATTCGGCTACGCCTTCAACACCGCCAGTTTCGGACTCGACGTGGGGACCATTGACCTCAGCACCCATACGGCCACGCCGTCCATCGTCGTTTCCCGTCAGATGGAGTTCGCGGACCCTTACATCGGAATCGGGGCGGAGTACGCCACCGGACGCCTGGGCATCAAAAGTATCGAAGTCATGGGTTTGTCCGTTCAGAACAGCGTCGTCAACCAGGCCTGGGGCGCCATTGCCTTTACTGGTGTCCAGTTCCGGCTCCCGATGATCGGCCTGGAGCTCACCGTCGAAGGCTCCTACAGCTCGGCCGACGTGCACACGCTCGGAACTAAGTTTGGCTTCGCGTTCTAAGCCTTTCACGACACGCCTTGCCTTCCGCGTGGGAATGCTGCCCAGTTTGGCCTGACGTCTGCTAATAGATCCACATGACCCAACCCCACCTGATCCTGGCCCGGATCGCCGTAACCGTCCTGACGCTGTTGTTTTCTCGCCCTGCGCTCGCCGCGAATTTCGCCTTCGCCGAATTGGAAGGCGGGGCCCTGTACCAAAGCCGAAACGACGCAGCCGTTCCTGGTGATACCGGAACACGCTTCTCACTGCGTGACGTCCTCAGCTCTCCTATTCCGGTCTTTCGCCTGTACGCAGGATACTCCTGGGCGGATCGTCATACGATCCGGGCACTCTGGGCCCCCTTGTCGACGAGCGATACCGGCCAGCTGAACATCCCGGTGAGCTTTCAGGGACGCACCTTCAACAACACCGATCCGACGCGCGTCGAGTACAAGTTCAATTCCTATCGACTCACATACCGATACGACTTCGTAAGAAACTGGGTTTGGGACGGTGGCGTCGGTCTCACTTTCAAGATCCGCGACGCGAAGATTTCGCTCAGCCAGAACGGCGTGACGGAAACCAAGTCGAACGTTGGTCCTGTTCCACTCATTCACTTCCGGTTCGCATTTCGCCCCACCTACAAACTTGAATTCGAGCTGGACGGCGACGCACTCGCAGCCCCTCAGGGACGCGCTGAGGACATCTCACTCAAGGTCCGTTACTGGGCCTTCCCGGAAGCCCTGGCTGCCTTCGTCGGCTACCGCACACTCGAAGGCGGCGCGGACAACGAAGAGGTCTACTCCTTCGCCTGGTTCCACTACATCGTCGGCGGCGTGACGTTCCGGATCTAGCGCACCGTCCCCTGTTCAGCACTTCCCCCAGCGCTGGAGAAAACCGGTGCCAATACGCACTTTCACGAGCGGAGTCACTCTCCTCCCTGCAGCCCCGGAAATAGAACCGCTCCTCTTTTTTGAGCACACGCTGAGGACTCGTTGTTTGTCCTCTGGTGGCTCATTGCAGCCGGAGGCGAGCCCGAGCGCGAAAGCGCGAGGGAGCAATGCGAAGCCAGGAGGGCTGTACGTGCCGCCGTGCATGGCGTTGTTCTAGGAGGT
>CAYOWB010000028.1:28562-28796 GCA_964407515.1 uncultured Bacteriovoracaceae bacterium | reverse complement strand
CCCCGTATTTGGAATCCATCCCTGGCGGGTCGCCGCCTGGAGCGACGAGCAGTGCACTCATGCGTTTGAGCGCCTCCAGAGCACCATCCACCTCGCCTCCGGCATCGGAGAAACGGGCCTCGACTACCTTCCCCGGCACCCGAAGGAGACGCATGCCCGTCAGCTTTTCTGGTTCCAGAAGCATCTCGAACTTAGCCGCAAGACGGGACACCCCCTGGTTCTCCACATTCTCCG
>CAYOWB010000028.1:12896-28456 GCA_964407515.1 uncultured Bacteriovoracaceae bacterium | reverse complement strand
GCGACGCTACATCGCCGTGGGCTTCACCCTCTCGATCGGCACGAGCATTCTTCGCCCTCGTTCGAAGCTGCCAACCATCGTCCAGGCCTTCCCCGACTCGATCGTGCTTGAGACCGATGCCCCTGACCAGAAGCCGGCGAGCATCCCCGGTGATCTGAACCCCTTGACGGCACTCTTGGAGGTCGCCGCCGAGGTCGCACGCTTGGCAAGCCGTTCGCTCGAGGAGACCCTCGAACAGTCCAGCAAGAAGGCACTCCGGCTTTTCGGGAAATTCACTGCCCATTAAAAAAAAGGGCTGGCGGCCCAGCGGACCACCAGCCCCTCAATTCGGTTATCCGACTCGCTTAAAGAGCGACGTCGTCGATGAACACCTGGAAGCCGCCTTTGTACTTGTAGGCGAATCCATCGAGGCGCACCCGGAACTTGCCTCCGTTCCACTGATTCGGCTCGATGCGAACGATCTTGGAGTCAATCAGCTTCTTCGTGGCCGCATCGAAGAGAATCGCGGAGACCACATGGGCCTTCCCGTCGTTTCTCCACGCCTCAGGCTGCGTCACGGTCAGGTACCACTGAGCATCCCTGCCCTTGCCCAGCAACTCGACCTTCTTGCGAACGTCGGACGGAGCCTGCGTGGGAGCCAGAGTCTGCGACTTGAACATCGCGATACCGCTCATCCGGAGCTCGTGATCACAGACCTGATTGATCATCTTATAGGGAAAGCGGTACGACTTCGAGTTTCCTTTCACGCTCAAGCACGAAGCTGAAACCGTGAAGGTGGAGTCCACCAGGTTCCAGTTCTGATCCAGGCGACCGTTCATCACGAACCAGTCGAAAGGAATCGTCGCCCCCATCGCGGACAGCTCGAACTTGCCGCGGGCCATGATGGCCTCGTCGGACTTACGCGCTTCGACCACGAAGGCGCGGTTCGGTTCGGGCAGCAGGTCCACGCCCGCATCCGAGGGAAGTCCCGGAAGGACCAACGCCAGGAAGCGATCGTCGTTCTGCGACACCGCGAACGGCCGCATGATGTAACCCTGTGCATCCAACGCCGCCGGCACGTTCGTGTCGAGCGCCTTGGGCTGCATCAGGTATAGCGACTTGATCGCGAACCCTGGAGCGCCTTCCTTCGGCCAGGCGACCGGAGAAGCCGCCATCGTGCGGAACTCGATCCTGCCGCGGAACTTCCGCAACGAGAAGAACTGCAGGCGATCCATGATCCAGTGTTTCTGCGGATAGTAAGCGCCACGCACTTCGATCTCGTACTTCGCTTCCGAGGCCAGGAACGTGCGAGGCAGGATGTTGAGGTACTTACCGTCGGAAGAGACGCGCCAGCTGATTTCATCCTTGGCGTTCACTTCGACACCATTGCGCCACAGGCGGACCTTCAGTCCCGACGCGCTGATCGCGCCGGTCGGCAGGTACTCGCCGTCACGGAACACTACCAGACGGAGCCGCAGCGGAGCGGACCGCGAGATCGCGTCCGTCACGATACGCTCGTAGTGGCCGTTCATGGATTCAGCCCGGAGCGTCGCGACATTGGAGGGAGCGTTCGGACCGAGAGCGAACTCCGGAACGTCAGCCATACCGCCGAACTCGCAACGTTCGTCCTTCTCACGAACCGTCAAGCAGTAGCCCGACGGAATGCGATAGAAGATTCCGCGATAGGAGCCGACCCAGATATTGCCTTCCGGATCCAGGGCCGGAGAAGCATCGAGGTTCACCTTCTGGATGGAATCGACGGTGCGATACGACCAGCGGCGATTGCCCGTCTGAGTATCGAGGGCGAAGAACTTGCCGTTGGCAGCGCCGAAGATCAGCGCTCCGTCACGGGTCACGACCGGAGAGGATGCGACCGGGGAGTACGTCCGGTACTGCCAGGCAAGCTTCCCGTTCGTACTGAGCGCATAGACCGAGCCGCCCATCGAGCCGAAGAAAATGCGGCCATTTGCCAAGGCCGGCGACGAGTAGATCTCACCATTGGCCTTGAAGCTCCACAGCTTGCGAAGGTTGTACTGTCCGTTCTTCTTTTCCACCTTCAGAGCGACGACATGACCACCGGAGGTGCCGAAGTAGATGCGGCCCTGGCCATCCGTCACGACCGCGGTCTTGATGTCCGACTTCGCGTCGTAGATATCCAGCTTCGCGCCGGTTTCAGGATTGAGAAGGTAGAGCTTCCCGTCGAGGGAGCCGAAGGCCATCCAGCGGCCGTCCTTATCAAAGCACGGAATCGACCAAATCGTCATTCCGGTTTCATAGTGCCAGCGTTCTTTGCCGTTCTCGTCGATCGCGTACATGAACGCATTGTCGGAGCCGGCGTAGATCAGGCCGTTGGGGCCGATCACGACGTTACCTTCAAAGGAGTTCACAGTCGCGCCCGCGCTGTGCTCGTTCGCATCCACGCCCTTGGCTTCAAAGGTCCAGAGACGCTCACCGGTCTTGGCATCCACGCCGTGGAGGAAGCCGTCACCACCGGGGACGATCACCTTTCCGGAGGCCGTCAGCGCGGCAGCGGAGTCCACCAGGGAGTCCGCGCGATCAAAGAGCATGTAGCTCCACTTGAGGTCGCCATTCGGATTCAGCGCGAACATGCGCTTGATAGTCGTACCGACATACACCGTGCCGTCACGATCGATCACCGGCGTGCTCCAGATCAGGCCGCCGAGTTCGATTTCCTTCACCTGGCAGTCGCCGTCACAGGAGCCGCGCAGGGAGTAGTTAGAAACACCTTGATTGAATTGACCGCCACGAAAGGTCGGCCAAGGCGCATCGCTGGCGGAAGAGGCCGCGAATGCGGGACTGAACAGAAGGTACGCCGCAAGTGACGCACTCAGGATTACGGACCGGAACATAAAACCTCCGTTTTTGTTGTGCATAGCGTTGTTAATCGAGAAGCGCTGAACTAGCAACTCAAGATTTCCGGAACTTCTTGTTTGGCATCGAAGTGGTTTTCGTTTACCAAACTAAACATGCCTCTGAATCTCAGCCGATTGAACCCACCGCAGCGTGAGGCAGTTCTGCACGCGGACGGACCGCTCCTTGTCCTTGCCGGCGCGGGCAGCGGAAAAACCAGTACGATGAGCTACCGGATCGCCCATCTGATTGCGGAACGACACGTCCCAGCCCGCAATATCCTTGGACTTTCCTTCACCCGCAAAGCCGCGGAGGAGCTGAAGGACCGAGTGAAGAAGCTCGTCAAATCCGTCGCGGGACCCAAGGCAGGAAGCGGAGTCACCGTCACCACCTTCCATAGCCTTTGCGTCCGCATCCTTCGCGCCTATTCCGATAAAATCGGTTTTCAGAAAAACTTCACAATCCTGGACCGCAACGACCAGGTCGACATCCTCAGGGAGATCCTCCGGCAGATCAACATCGACGACCGGAAGTTCGACCCGGACACCCTTCTTTTCGAGATCGGTCAGGCCAAGAACAAGTTCATGGGCGTGGAACACGCTACCGAGTACTTCCTTTCAAATCCCAGATTGCCCGGGGACTACGGAGTCGCGGCCGCATCGGCCTACCCCCACTATCAGGATCGTCTCAAGGCCCTCAATGCGATGGACTTCGACGACTTGCTGTTCCTCGCCGTGAAGGTCCTCGAGTCCGACCCGCAGACGCTGGACGAGTGCAACGACCGGTACCGCTACCTGCTGGTGGACGAGTATCAGGACACCAATCCGGCTCAGTTCCGTCTGCTCCGTCTGTTGACCGATCGACGACAAAACATCTGCGTCGTCGGTGATGACGACCAGTCGATTTACGGCTGGCGCGGCGCGGACTCCACTCACATCCTGGAATTCACGCACCACTACCCCGGAGCTCGCGTCATCACGCTCGATCAGAACTACCGGAGCACGACCACGATCCTGGATGCCGCCAATGAGGTGATCTCCAAGAACAAGATTCGCCATCCGAAGAAACTGTGGTCCGACAAGGGCGTCGGAGAACCGATCACCGAAGTGGTCGTCGACGATGACCGGACCGAATGCGAATTCGTCGCCGAGGAGATTTTGAAATTCGCGTGCACGGCCGAGGAAGGCCGCCGCAAGCAGATCCGCCCTTGGAAAGACTTCGCCATCCTCTACCGGTCCAATCCTCAGTCACGCTTGTTTGAAGAAGCGCTCCGGATGCGCCAGATCCCTTACAAGCTGGTCGGGTCGATGTCGTTCCTGGACTATAAGGAGATCAAGAACGTTCTGAGTTACTGGCGCCTGGTCCTGAACCCGAAGGACGACGCCTCCGCCCGTCGCGTGGTCAACTGGCCTCCGCGCGGAGTGGGCCGCGGAACGATCGAAGCGGTCGCGGCTCATGCCGTCGCGCACAAGCTCTCGTTCTTCGAAGCACTCAGCGCCAGTCCGGAGATCGCGCCCCGAGGCGCCGCGGGCGCGATGCAGTTCGTGAACCTGGTGAACGAGCTGCGCCGTCGTCTGGAAGAAGCGCCCGTGACGCCCGAAGGAGCCGCCACCTGGGCCAAGCAATCCCTCGAGCTCATCAACGTCAAGGGCGCCTTCAACGAAGAAGACGAAGGCGATCCGGCCAAGATCCAGCGTCGTACCGATAACGTCGAAGAACTCGCCAACGGCTTGGGCCAGCTCCGGATTTCCGAGATCCACGAGACCGCGCTCGAGAAGGCAGTGGAGGTCGATGGGTACCACCTGCTCCGCGAATACCTCGTCCGCATGACGCTCGATGCGATGGACGAGAAGGACAACGAAGACGAGAAGAAAGAGAACAAGGACCAGGTGACACTGCTGACCCTTCACGGTGCCAAGGGCCTGGAGTTTCCCATCGTGTTCATGGTCGGCATGGAAGACGGCTTCCTTCCCCACCGCCGCACGATCGAAGAAGCACAGGACTTCAGCGAAGAGCGCCGTCTCTGTTATGTCGGTATCACACGAGCCAAGGACCGACTGCTCCTGACCCGTGCGAAGAACCGTATCCGCTACGGCAAACCGGTTCCGCGCGAACGAAGCCGGTTCCTCAAAGACGTACCAGAGTCCCTCATCGTCATGCGTAACGAATCGTCCATTCCGGACCTGTCCACGAAGGCGAAACAGGAAGAACATGAAACAAAGGTGAAGGACTTCCTTGCGCAGATCCGCGCTCGCATCACCGCGTCGCCGTGAAGCGGGTTAATTCCTAGTGACAACGCTCTTTCGACACCAGTCGACGACGAATGCGTGACGTCAAGAAGGGAATTCGCGGCGACGCCACGCGCCGTGGGCACCCGGCACTGGCAAATCCACGGAGCTACGGTAAACTAACAGGACCGTAGAGGAGATCTGCCATGTCCTTTCCATCCGATATTGAAATCGCACAATCCGTGAAGCCCCGCCCGATTCAGGAGATCGCCGCGAAGCTCGGCCTCCCGGCGGAGGATCTGATCCCCTACGGAAGCGACAAGGCCAAGGTCCATTACCGGGCCATCGAAAAAGCAAAGCATCCAAAGGGAAAGCTCATCTTAGTATCAGCGATCACGCCGACTCCCGCCGGCGAAGGCAAAACCACGACGACCATCGCACTGGCACAGGGGCTTCAAAAGGTGGGCAAACCCACGGCCATCGCGCTGCGTGAACCTTCCATGGGTCCGCTCTTCGGCGTGAAAGGCGGAGCGGCCGGCGGCGGTTACTCGCAGGTCATCCCGATGGAAGACATCAACCTGCACTTCACGGGCGACTTCGCGGCCATCGCGGCGGCGCACAACCTTCTGGCAGCCGCCCTAGATAACGCCCTTCAACAGAGATACCTCACGGACCTTGATCATCGCCGGATCTCGTTTCCCCGTGTGATCGATATGAATGATCGTTCACTCCGCGATGTCGTCATCGGACTGGGCGGACGCACGATGGGCGTTCCCCGCGAGACGCATTTCGACATCACGGCTGCCAGCGAAGTCATGGCGATCCTTTGCCTCTCTCGGAACTACGGGGAGCTGAAGGCCCGCTTGAACCGGATTCTCCTGGGCCTCACCCACGAGGGACACGCGGTCAGGGCGGAGGCACTCAAGGTCGCCGGAGCGATGGCCGTACTACTCAAGGACGCCATTCATCCGAATCTGGCTCCGTCACTCGAGGGCGCCCCCACTTTCATCCACGGCGGACCGTTCGCCAACATCGCGCACGGATCGAACTCGGTCATCGCGACTAACATGGCGCTTGCATACTCCGACTATGTGGTGACGGAAGCAGGATTCGGCTCGGACCTGGGAGCGGAGAAGTTCTTCGACATCACCTGCCGCGCGGGCGGCTTCGCTCCGTCCGTCTGCGTACTGGTAGCGACCACGCGAGCCCTCAAGATGCATGGCGGACTCAAGAATGACGCATGGAAGTCCCCCAACCCGGAGGCGGTCGAAAAGGGATTGCCGAATCTCGAGAAGCATATCGAGAACATCCACAAGTTCCGCGTTCCAGTCGTCGTATCACTCAACCGATTCATCGGCGACACGGATGAAGAGCTCCAGGTCGTTCTCAAGCGTTGCCGCGAACTCAACATCCCGGCGCAGATCACGGAAGGGTTCGAGAAAGGCGGAGCCGGCGCGGTCGACCTGGCGAACTCGGTTTTGGAGGTGATTCCTGAGTCGAATGGGGCGTTCAAGCCGCTTTACGATTACTCGCTCAAGCCCGAAGAGAAGATCGAGATCATCACGCGTGAGATCTACGGGGCCAATCACGTGGACTACACGCCGGAAGCGAAGAACGATCTGAAGACGATCGAAGCGATCGGCTGCCAGGATCTCGGCATTTGCATGGCGAAAACGCCGAAGTCCTTTACCGACAACCCCGATATATACGGCCGCCCGAAGGACTTCGTCATCACCGTCCGCCGTATCGAAATCGCGGCGGGCGCCGGCTTCATCGTTCCGATCACCGGCGAAATCCTGCGCATGCCGGGACTGCCGAAGAAGCCGTCGTACGAGAACATCGACATCGACGACAACGGAGTCGTGAAGGGCATCTTCTAGACCGCCTCGCCGTCTCCAGGGGGCGACGAGTGGGGCACGGGTGACACAGGCGAGTCGGGCTGTGTCGACTTCGTGGTCACCTGACGGGGCTCTATGCGAGAAGACTCGCTGAAATCGCCCTCAGGACTTCCTGGATCGTAAAGAGACCGTGGCCATGCGGCATGAATCCTGAAAGATCCTATCTTATTGGATCTTTCGATGCATCGACTCCTGTGGCGACACCTCACGCTTGCAGTCTTGTTCGCAACCTTCTGCGTAGCCGCTCCGTCCAAGGCGGACGAGCCGGACTGCGAGCTTGCCCCCCCCAGTTTCCACGAAAAAACTCGACAGGATCTCGAGAACCTCCTAGTCCTCGACGGGATCCGCGACCTCCATCAGAAGAAGGCGCAAGTGAAGCCCCCTCCCTCCCTTCCGCCGATCCAGCATTCCATCGATCATCCGGCCGTCCAGGGTGTGGTCGATATGCTGCGCAGAAAGGCCCTTCACGCGTCAGCGCAGGTCTACGGTCGTCCGGAGGGCGTCCTGCCAGGCGAAGAATTTGAGCGCGGCTCGATCCTGAACCACTATCAGCAGCGACTTCTCGGCGACCCTGACTTCCTGCTCGTCCACTACCATTCAGTCATGGTCGGAAGACCCCGCGACCTGTATCGGGTGACGATCCTCCCCATTATCCGAAACACACTCACCCTCGCCGCCACCAAGGACTTCGGAATCACGGGCGCATCGTTCTCCGCCGGAGCAGGGGTGACGATCGAAATGCCGGTGGCGTTCTATTCACCGTCACGCTTCCGGGTGGGAGCGGCGGTCGGCCCTGAGATCACCGTCAAACCTTACGAACGTACTCGACTCGGGCCGACGTTCACAATCACGGCCGATATTCTTCAGTGGTAGTTGCCAGATGAAACCAATGTGGATCATCCTCATCACCTGCCTCACATACGGTCTCTTCGGAGCAACCGTCGTCGCACATGCGGACGACAGTTGTACCCATGGCAGTGAACTTTCGGCCTTCCGACAGCTGCGTCAGATTATCCAGCAGTCCCAGTTTCAGAATCCGCCCAAACCGGACGACGCTTACAACCGAGCGCGCTCCACCATCGAATCAACAAGCGAATCAACAAGAAAGGAAAAGCCGAACGCAAGCTCTGTGAAGATGACCAGCGTGGCCGACGCCTTCAAGAGCCTGCGTATCGCCCGCATTCTCCGAAACGGCCAGACGAAGACATTCTACCTGAACATGTTTCGACAACCGCAGTCGCCCGCCTTTCTCGGCGAAATCATCTATGACCCTGAAGTCTACGCCAGGGGCCGCTTCTTCTACGATCTGGAGGGCTACTTCGCGAGCCACGAGCACACCATCCGCGTCGCAAGAATTCCATCGGGCGATCTCATCTTTTCTCCACTCGTTCGCAACACCGCTGCAGGCACCTCGACTCACGACTTCAAGCACGTCCGGATCGGAAGCGATGCGGAGGTAGGAGTCGGCATGGAGTTCCGAGTCCCCACCGACCGGAATGCCAAGGGTCGGCTAAGCCTGACCGCAGGCCTGGGAGTCGCCAAAACACTCGGTACTGACACCGAAATCACCCCCACGTTCATGCTCGTGGGCGACATGATCGAATGGTAATCACTTACTCTGCGAGATCTTGCTTCCTGGCGGAACGCTATGGGTCAGCCAGACGTTGCCGCCAATCACTGAGCCCCTTCCAATCGTCACGCGACCCAAGATCGTCGCGCCGGAGTAAACGATGACGTCATCTTCGACGATCGGATGGCGGTCGATTCCCTTAATCGGATTTCCGTGCTCATCCAGCGGAAAGCTCTTCGCTCCGAGCGTCACGCCCTGGAACAGACGGACATTGCTGCCGATGATGCAGGTTTCGCCAATCACGACACCCGTTCCATGATCGATGAAGAAGTGATCACCGATTCTGGCGCCTGGATGAATGTCGATCCCGGTCAGGCTATGGGCATGTTCCGTGATCATGCGTGGAATGAGCGGGACTTTGAGCCGATAGAGCTCATGAGCGATTCGTTGGTTCGTGATCGCAAAGATCCCCGGATAGCAGAAGATCGCTTCGTCCGCGCTCGTCGCGGCAGGGTCACCGCAATAAGCGGCCTCGACATCCGTGCCGAGCAACCGGGCAATCCTGGGCAGCTGATTGACGAACTCACGTGCGATATCGGCAGCACGGTCCGAGCATTCCGGACAACACTGAGGATCCTTCTTGCAGTTCCAACAGTAGCCCCGCTGAATCTGCTGCTCTAGCACGTGCAACACCCGGTCGAGCGTCGAACCGACGTGAAACCGGAGGGAGTCCGCGGTGACCTCAGAAATCCCGAAGTACCCCGGGAAAAGGATGGAACGAAGATCCTCCACGACTCCGATCAAAGCATCGCGTGACGGGAAGGAATGGCGGACGCCATCGCGTCTTCGCCCACCCGACAGCTTCTCCCCCGCTTCACACAGGGCATCCACGATCGGTGACAGTTTCACATGGTCCATTTTAGTCCTCGCAGCACGACCGACCGGGTCAACTGACCTCTGCATCGGTCGGAAAGAGCCAAGTGCTCACATAACGTTCCGCACTATCGGGCAACACCACGACGATCAGTCTACCCTGATTCTCGGGTCTGCGCCCCTGTTGAATCGCTGCCCAAAGGGCGGCTCCCGATG
The DNA here is from genome assembly GCA_964407515.1 of uncultured Bacteriovoracaceae bacterium. Lineage (GTDB taxonomy): Bacteria > Bdellovibrionota > UBA1018 > UBA1018 > UBA1018 > CAYOWB01. The sequence continues at coordinate 18,821 of CAYOWB010000028.1, read as the reverse complement.
AGATCCCCGCCAGGATTCCTTCTTCACGCGCCAACCGCCGGGACATTTCCGCGGCATCGGTATGGGTGACTTGCACGATCTCATCCACCATCTCGCGACGGAAAATCCCGGGTACAAATCCGGCGCCGATCCCCTGGATCTTATGCGGCGAAGGCGAACCTCCCGAAAGGACCGGAGAGTCGGAGGGCTCCACGGCCACAGTCTTGAAGGACGGCTTACGCTGCTTCAGGACCTCAGCGACTCCGGTAATGGTTCCGCCCGTCCCTACTCCCGCCACGAGAATGTCGATTTTCCCGTCGGTATCCCGCCAAAGCTCCTCAGCGGTCGTCTTGCGGTGAATCTCCGTGTTCGCGGCGTTTTCGAACTGCTGAAGCATCAGATTGCGAGCCGGATCGGAGTCGACGATTTCCTGTGCCTTGGCGCAGGCCCCCTTCATTCCCTGGGGCCCGGGTGTGAGGACCAGATCGGCTCCGAGGAACTTCAGAATTTTCCGCCGCTCCATGCTCATCGTGTCCGGCATCACGAGCTTCAGCCGATACCCTCGCGCGGCGCAAACGAAGGCCAGGCCGATTCCGGTATTTCCACTGGTCGGCTCGACGAGAACCGTCTCAGGACCGATCCGCCCTGAGCGTTCCGCAGCCTCCACCATATTCAGCGCGATTCGGTCTTTCACGCTGGAGCAGGGATTGAAGGACTCCAGCTTCACGATGATCCGGCAGTTCAACCCGGCACTGATCCGCTGCAGCTCCACCATCGGAGTGTTTCCGACCAAACGCGTGACGTCTCGTACGATTCCAGCCATAGGACCTCCATTAAGGACCACCGAACCGAGCCGGGAGTCGTCATAACTTTTTCAGAACGTTTCGTAAACGGGGGTACCAAAACATTTCATGACGTTTGATGCCAGCTTATGAAAGTAATGCGATATCGGGTTCTCAGCCTGCGTCAGGACGGGAGGCATGCCGAAAAGCTGTCATGAGCATGCTGGTACGCTGGGAGCCGGGACTGGAACTGGGGATTGCGACGATTGATGCTCAACACCGCAAACTCATCGAACTGATTAACACCATGTACGACGCGTCGGTCAGCGGCCAGTCCATGGAAATCGGCGTCGTCTTGAAGCAGCTCTATGAATACGCGTGTAACCACTTCCACTTCGAGGAACAGCTTTTCGGCAAACATCACTATCCCGAAGCGGGCGAGCACCACGCGGAGCATGTCGCCTTCGTCCAATGGCTCAAGGAGGTCGAAATCGAGCACCGGGCCGGCACGGGCATGACGGTTCAGATGCTGGCTTATCTCAAGAAGTGGGTCCTGAATCACATTCAGAAAGTCGATGCGCGCTACGCCCCCTATCTGAAGGAACGCATGTCGGCTTGATCAGTGACTCCGAAAGTTTCGGCGGGAAGTTCAGGCGGTGTTACCGCCAGGCACCCCGCCCGAAGCCGCGCTACCGCCCGTCGCTTCGGCCGCGGCGGCCTGCGCGGCTTCTTCTTCTGCCTTCTTTTTCGCCTCTTCCTCGGCTTTGGCCTTGTCGGCCTCGGCCTTGGCGACCGTCTTGATCATGAAGTCGATCGTACCGCGGTTCTTCTTGTTGCGTTGGGCGTAGTGAGCGGCGTTCTCGCCGGCGAAGTCCTTGATCAACGGGTCGGCACCCAGCTCCAGGAGTTTGGTCACGAGACCCAGAGCGCCCTTCTCCGCCGCGATCATGAGTGGAGTGGTCCCCTTGCTGTCCTGCGCGTCGATGCGGGCGCCGTGCCGCGCGAGGTAATCCACCGCTTCGACATATCCCTTCTTCACGACGATATGGAGCGGAGTGCGACCATCGTGGTCGTGAACATTGACGTCACCGACTTTATCGAGAAGCAGCTGCACGGCCTTCACGTGTTTGGGAGCCGCGGTCGCGATGCGTTCATGGGCCTGCGCTTTCGCGTCTGCCTCGAGAACCTTCTGCATCCACGCGATCTTCGAAGCATGCTTCTTGATCCAAAGCGCGAAGTACGCGACGCCTCCGCCGAGAAGGGCGAGCAGCGGCAGTGAAATGACTGAGGGAAGGAAGATGACAGCAGCCAGCGAGATCACCCCGGCCGCGATCCCCACCGCCCGGACGGGATACTTACAGATGGCGACAATGATGGGATCGTACTCTTCGATGGCGTTTGGGTTCGCCGCCTCCTCGCGGTAGCGTTCCACGGTCTTGCGTGTCAACCACACTCCACCGAAGGCAAATCCAATGGAAAGGATGGCCATGACGATTCGGCTCTTGCGCAGGAGCTCCGCGATATCGCCGGCGCGAAGATAAACGTTATTCTTGGATGCCAGCGCGATGACTGGAACCGCACCGACGGAGTCTTCGAGGCGCCATTCTTCCACGGAAAAAGTCAACTCAGCGCCCTTCTGCTCGAGCGCGAACAGCTCTAAATCCGCCAAGGAAATCCCGGCGGCTTTGAACATCAAGGGTTGCTGTTTGATGGAGAAGGTAACGGAGTTGTCTTCGGGACGCGGGCCACGAGTGAAATTGAGGGTGTGAAGGTTCCCTTTGAATTGGACCTGGTGCTCGCGGGGGTCGGAATGGAAGGCAAAAGGGAGGAGAATCAGCGCAACCAAAAAGACGAGACAGACAACCACGATGGATGACAGGTTGCGCTTAATGAATCTCGCTTTTCGATCGTCATCACGGCCGTCTTTGGGTGGCCCCTGTTTTGGGGGGCTCCCCTCCGGCGGCCGATCTTCAGCCGGAGAACCCACTGGGCACGCCTCCATGCCTGAAAGCCGCGATCATCGCGACCTTCTTAATAAAAATTATCTCACACAAATAGAACAATAGCCGAAGGAAAAATGGGGTAAAATCCCTGCTCTTCCGACAAGTTATCGACGCAACAGATAATCCGGCAAAAGCATAAGACTTTCGAGGGGATCCACGCCTGGCGGCCGGCCTTGGGGCGAGCTCAGCCGTAGTAGCGCTGGACTCCGACCACTTTTCCATGAATCGAGTTCACGCTCTCGCGAGTGAGTTCAATGGGAGCGTATTTAGGATTCTCGGCAATCAGGCGGCTTTTTCCCCGCTTCTTTTCGAGCCGTTTGACGGTGGCCTCACCGTCGATCATCGCGACGACGATTTCGCCGTGCTCGGCATCGGACTGTTTGCGAACGATCACGACGTCGCCTTCCAAGATCCCGGCGCCTTCCATGCTGTCGCCTTTTACCGTGAGCGCGAAGTATTCAGCCTGGCGGCTAGCCTTCGAACGGCTGCCCGGAACGAGGGCAACGAAACCGGAGGCGCTGCCGATCGCCTCGAGGGGACTTCCGGCGGGAACGGTTCCGAGGATGGGGACGGAAATCGCCTCGGCACGATGGGAGGGGATCAGGCCGCGAGCGACCGAGGCGCTGTTTTCCAGGTAGCCTTTCTTCTTCAGGGCGCGGACGTGGTCTTGGACCGTCCCGATAGCGGAGTAGCCGAAGTGTTTGGCGATGTCGCGATAAGTAGGCGGACAGCCGTTACGAGCGGTTTCGATTTCGATGAATTTAAGGATGTTGGCCTGGATTTCGGTCAGAGCGGATTGCGACATGAGGGGATGATTAACCCCATACGGCGGTATGGGTCAAGAGAGATTTTTGGGCATGGTGGGCTCTCGGTTCTCGGTGAAGTACGGCGAAGTGAGATGATGTTGCGTGAGTCATTCCCCAGCGCTGGGGAATTCTGTTCTCTGTTCTCTCATCGCGATCGAGGGGCTACTTCGGGGGGCACCGGAAAAAGAATTGACTCACTGCGAAAATACATCTAACAAACGCCCCATGACGAAGGCCATTCTCCGGTTCATTCCCCTTCTGCTGTCGGCAATTCTGAGCACCTCATCTTTTGCAGGTAGTGCCCATGAACTCATTCCGCTCTTCCAAAAGCGTTTTTTCGAAAACTACGTTTCCGCCCGCTGCGGAGACAATATCCGGGGACTCCTCGACGAAGCGCACGTGCGTGGGTTGGACCTGAGCAGTGCGGAGCTGATTGTCATTACCAATCAGGGTCCTTCGGTCATGGGGCTCGTCAACGCAGAGCTGGCCCGGAGCGAGGACGGAAGCAAGCCGGGAGAACAGAATTGGTACCACCACGTGATCCTCGCCTTTGACGGGCTGGTGTTTGACTTCGACTTCACGAATGACCCGACTCCCCTTCCAGTCGCACCCTACTTCGAGAAGATGTTTCTGGAGGAGATGAGGGATCGCGACAGGCCTTGGGCGAGAGTGGGTCGAAAACGCAAGCTTGCAGAGTACAAGCTCCAGATCTTTTCCGGCACGGAGTATTACGCAAGCCAAGCCGCGCGACGAGCTCCCACGGAATCCCGAGTAGTAAGCCTGGGCGAGTACCTTGGAGGAAACCCGAGCAGCCCCTCCCCCTGAGTGCGATTGACACCCTGCACCCTCAATTTCTCCCTTCACGCCTTTTTTGAATCCAAGAAGTTTCGCCCACTTAGCATTCCCACTTTCCTCCGACGCTTCATTTTCTCGAATACCATACAGATTAATGGTACGCTGATTTTCGAAGCCCTATGAAGCCGTCTTTGAATGAACTCCGACACCTTTCGCATCAGATCTGCGCGACCTCGCAGCCAGGCATGCTCCCCTTCCCGGGACTACCGCAAGGGATCCCCCGTGGCACGCTCACGGAACTCTGTGGCCCTCCGGGCTGCGGCAAAACAGAACTCCTTATTCGATTCCTGATCTTGAGCCCAAGCCTCCACGCGGCATGGATCGAGAAGGGTCTCACGCTTTACCCGTTCACCCTCTTCGAGAACCGGATCGAACCTTCCCGCGTTCTCTTGATCGACTTAAGCGGAGCGAATGCGGCCGATCCGCATTGGATCGCCCGTCAGGCGCTTTCGACACCCGGGTTCCCGGTCGTCGTCCTCTCGCAGATCAGCGCGACGGAAATCGAGATGCGGCGGTTACAACTCTTCGCACGCAAAGCACAGGCACAGATCTTCTTTCTGAACGAGGTCCCCACTCCGGCACGCAAAGGGGGCTGGGCGATCACGACGCAGCTTCGGGTGCATCGTCACTCGGAAAGAAAATCATGGCGATCGCCCGAAGTTCACTCAACCCCCGACACAGCCCTGGACCTTCAATCGCCCACGAATACGTTGCCCGCGATTGAAGTCCTCAAAGCCAAGGGAGCACCTCCCCAAGGAGCGTATCTATGACCCCTTCGACACTCACCCCGTCCCGTCGCGTGGCCTGTCTGCTCGTTTTTAAATCGGGGAACTCCGGACCAATGTCAGAACGATTCGTCGCGCTCGCGGATGCATGCCAGCAGTTCTCCTCTCAAATCGCCCTGCGTGACGAAGAAGCGCTCTTCCTTGAGATTGGCGCGAGCCGACGGCTCTTCTCGGAACCTTCGCTGAGCGCACGGCTCCTCGCCACCGCGCGACGCTTTGGCTACACTGAAGCGAGGGTGGGCATTGGCGACTCGGCCTGCCACGCTGATTTGCGAGCCAAGTATCCTCACGCCCGGCTGCCGAATGCGCCGGACAATGCGAACTCGAAAACGGGCGGAAGCCCACTTCCTTTGGATGCGCTCCGGGACCTGGCCTCACCATTCACGCCAAACCCCGATCACGCAAAACAAGCCCAGCTCATCATCGGGAAGCTCCTTCTTCTCGGAATTTCGGACGCGGCGGGTTTCGCCGCTCTCCCCCCATCCGCTCTCGCCTCGCGCTTCGGTGCACTCGGTGTTCTCCTCCAGGACCGACTCACCGCGCGCGGGGCGGGCGGATCAGACCCCGCCTGGCCGGGGTACCATCCCCCGGAGAAGGTGATCGAACAGCATGTCTTCGCAATCGACGAAGACGGCTGCATGGGAATCGAACCCCTGCTCTTCACTCTCCGGGCACCGCTCGATCGCGCGATGGCGCGGCTGCGCGCTCGCAGTGA
>CAYOWB010000028.1:12162-12854 GCA_964407515.1 uncultured Bacteriovoracaceae bacterium | reverse complement strand
TCCTGCCCTGGTCCGTGGTCCGCGAACGCACGCGCCAGGTGCCGCTCACCTTTGTCATTCCTCAAGGTTCCGCGAGCGGGGTGCTCTCCATTCTTCGCGAAGTCCTGGCGACGACGGCAAACTCTCTCGAAGCGCCCGTGCAGTCGCTTCAGATCGAAGTCACGCAAACAGTACCCGGTGGCGGGGCGCAGAAGGACTTCTTTCACCCGGGTGAAGAAGAAGCGGAGTCGCGCAATGCCGTGGTGGAGCGACTGGTGCGTGCACTCGGGCGCGAGCATGTTTTCCATGCTGAACCGGTGGAAAGTCATCTGCCGGAGCGAGCCTGGAGACCGGTCCTGAATACCGTGATCTCGGTGCGCGAGCTCACCTCGGGAGCATCCATCGCTGTGAACGCCACGCCTCGATTGGGGCGGCCTTCGAGAATTCTGCGCGAACCCATCCCAGTGACCCGCATGAATGAGCCCAGGCGAAGCACGGTGTCCGGCGAACCTGGCTCCAGGCACCACGCCCTCATTCAGCCCACCCTCATGACGTTATCCCACAACCCCACTCGCTGGAGGATCGCGCACGTGGAAGGACCGGAGCGCATCTCCAGCGACTGGTGGGACAGCCCGGAGAACGACACCGTCACGCGCGACTACTATCGCGTCAGCACGACGTCCGGCGAGTCGCTCTGGATCTATCAGGACCAC
>CAYOWB010000028.1:7256-12130 GCA_964407515.1 uncultured Bacteriovoracaceae bacterium | reverse complement strand
GCACGGATATTTCGACTGAGGCACTGACTGATGTTCATCGAACTCTGTGCCCGCACGCACTACTCCTTTCTCCGCGGAGCGAGCGCCCCAGGCGAACTGGTCCGCCGCGCGATGGAGCTCGGCATGCCCGCGATCGGAATCACGGACTTGAATGGCGTGTACGGGATCCCTAAAGCGTATCACGGCGCGAAGAACCATCCGGGCTTCAAACTCATCACGGGGTCGGAACTCACTTTTCGTGCGCACCCTCGCATCGCGCTTCTCGCTTGTGACCGCACGGGCTACGGACTGATGTGTCGGCTTCTCACGGCAAGCCATGCGGGCAAGCCCAAGGGCGAGGCCTCCATCGAGTGGGAGGAGTTCACGACGCTCGTACAATCCCATCCCGGGCGTACCGGACTCATCGCGATTCCGCGGTCACTTCCAGCGCTGGGGGAAGCTCAACCCCCTCACCCCGGCAATTCCCCAGCGCTGGGGAATTCCGACGCAGCGGCCGGATTTGGCGCACAAGCCCGTGCGCCCCGGCCCGCCCCCGCCCCCTCACCCTCACCCTCACACTTACCTGGCGCAGGCGCACGAAGGATATGCGAACCACCTACTCCGCATGACCTCGGCGCGCTCAAAGATCTCTTCGGCGACCGGCTCTACTTGCCCGTGTCGCGCTTCCTTGACGCGCACGACGCGGACCATCTGCGAGAAGTCAGGCGGCTCTCCCTCCGCTTCGACATTCCTCTGCTCGCCACGAACGACGTTCACTATCATATCCGTGAGCGCCGCAAGCTCCAGGACGTCCTCACCGCCATCCGCGAAGGAGTCACCCTCAAGGACGCGGGTTACAGACTCTTCCAGAACGGCGAACGTTACCTTAAATCCGCCGCGGAAATGGCTACCCTCTTCAAAGATCTCCCCGAAGCCCTCACGCACACGCTCGATGCAGCCGCGCGGTGCACCTTCTCCCCCTCCGAACTCCGCTACCGATACCCTTCCGAATGGATTCCAACGGGCGAGACGGCGCAGAGCCATCTCGAAAAGCTCGTGTATCAGGGCGCTCTCAAACGTTACGGCGGCGTGATTCCCGAGGACGTCGAAAAGCAGCTCCGCCATGAATTGTCACTGATCGGTCAGCTTCAGTTCGCGGATTACTTCCTCACGATCTGGGAGATCGTCGAGTTCGCTCGCTCCCGCGACATCCTTTGCCAGGGGCGCGGATCCGCGGCGAACTCCGCCGTCTGCTACTGCCTCGGCATTACCGCGATCGACCCGGTCCGCATGAACCTGCTCTTCGAACGCTTTATCTCCGCGGAGCGCGGGGAACCCCCTGACATTGACGTCGACTTCGAGCACGAGCGTCGCGAGGAAGTCATCCAGCACATCTACGAAAAGTACGGGCGCGACCGCGCGGCCATGGTATCGGCGCTCATCACGTATCGGCGGAAATCGGCGGTGCGGGAAGTCTCGAAGATTTTCGGCAATGAGCTGTCGAAGCGACAATATGAGAAGGTCGCCGCCACGACGTCCTCCACCAATCCCATGGACAAGATGATCGACGAAATCGAGGACTGCCCCCGGCATCTCTCCATTCACTCCGGCGGCTTCACGCTCTCGGCCGACCCGATGATCGAGATCGTCCCGGTCGAGCCCGCGCGCATGGAGGGACGCACCATCGTGCAGTGGGACAAATACGACCTCGACACGCTGGGACTGCTCAAGATCGACGTCCTCTCGCTAGGAATGTTGACTGCGATCAAGAAGGCCCTCGTCCTCACCGGCTTAAACGACCTCGCCGCCATCCCGCCCGAAGATCCCGCGACATATCTAATGATCCAACGGGCCGATACGGTCGGCGTCTTCCAGATCGAGTCACGCGCGCAGATGGCCATGCTTCCCAAGATGCTTCCGAAGAACTACTACGACCTCGTCGTCGAAGTGGCGCTCGTCCGCCCGGGACCGATCGTAGGCGGAATGGTGCACCCCTATCTGAGACGCAGGCGCGGACTGGAGCCGGTCACGCTTCCTCATCCGGCACTCGAACCCATCCTGGGCCGGACTCTCGGTGTCCCGATCTTCCAGGAGCAGGTCATGAAGATGGCTATCGCTCTGGGCGGCTTCACGCCGGGAGAGGCAGATGAACTCCGGCGCGCCATCGGCGCGTGGCGTTCGAGCGGCTCGATCGACAAGATGGGTCGAAAGCTCATGGACGGCCTGCTCGGCAACGGGCTTCCACGGGAGTTCGTCGAGATGGTCTTTAAGCAGATCCACGGCTTCGCGGAGTACGGATTCCCGGAGTCGCATTCGGCCTCGTTCGCGCTCCTCGTCTACGCGTCCGCTTATCTGAAGTGCCATCATCCGGCCGCGTTCGCCTGCGCGCTCCTCAACTCGCAGCCCATGGGCTTTTACTCGGGTCCCTCCCCCGTCGACGATGCGCGCAGGCATGGTGTGAGGATCCTCCCGCTCGATCCGAACGTCTCCGAATGGGACTGCACGCTCGAGCCTACCTCGCACTCTCAGCCCGCCCTGCGTCTCGGCTGGCGACTGGTCCACGGCGCCGCGCGCGTGGAAGTCGATGCGCTTATTGCCGAACGAAAGCAGAGGTCCTTCGCCACGCTCACGGATTTCCTCTCGCGCACGCGCCTCAAACCAGGAGTTCTGCATCGGCTTGCGCTCGGCGGCGCCTTCGCCTGCTTGGGTTACCACCGGCGCGATGCACTCTGGGAGATTCTCGCGCAGGAGCCGATGCTCCGGGCGCAACTCGCCGTGCAGCTGAATCTCTTCTCCACGCTCGACTCCAAGCCTGCGCCGGCGAACCAGTTCGCTCGACTGGATCCTCTTGAACGCATCGGCGCGGATTACGCAGCCTACGGCGCCTCAGCGGCGGGGCATCCCATGCAGGCCGTCCGCCATCGCTGGCCCAAACTGACGCCACTCACCACCGCGCGGGCACGCCAAGCCTCGAACGGAAAAATCATCACTGCCGCCGGAATGGCGATCGTCCTGCAGCGTCCTCCCACGGCGAAGGGCACCGTCTTCTCCACCCTCGAGGACGAACACGGATTTCTCGATCTCATCTTCCACGCGGAGGTCTATCAGAAATTCCAGGAGACGGTCTTAAGTCATTGCTTCGTCATCATCCGAGGACGCGCGCAGCGTGACGAGCGCGCCTTTGCCGTGATCGTCAGCGACGTTCAACCGATTTTCGAGGAAGCAGCGCCGGGAGAATCTCAAAACCATCGCATGGCAGCGGGACATCCTCGCGCGATCGCGCACGCACCGATCCCCGTCACGCCCAACACGTCGTACTGGTTCAGCAGGTAACTCAGCTGAGAAATCTCACTTAAGAGAGATCTCCTTGAAGGGGATCAGCCGGTTGCTCGGCATGACCCTGAATCCCATCACCCGCGGACTCACGAGCGCCCGATTCTTGCCGTAAAAGAGCGGCAGGACAGCCGCATCCTGCTCGATGAGAGTCTTCTGCAGCTTGAGCGCCAACTTCGTCCTCGCCGCTGCGTCCGTCATGCCCTCGAGCATGTCGATTCCGCGGATGTACTCCGCATTATTCCAGTCAAGCATCGACCGATGGTAAAACGGCGAGAGGTAGTCGTAGCTGTCCGGGAATCCGCCGACCCATCGGCCTAGAAACGTCGTGAAGGCCTTTTGCTGCACCGCCAGGAGCCAGTCCTTGTTCTCGACGATCTTGACCTCCACCGGAATCTGAAGATTGCGCCGCAACTGCTCAGCCGCCGCGTTCGCCGCAAGCACCTGCAGGCCGAAGTTTCGCACCAGGATCTGCAGAGGACTCTTCGCGTCGAAACGGGCTCCCGACTTCACCAGCTCCTGGCGAGCGGCTTTGGCGTCAAACGGCAACCCCATGTCGTGCGAGAACCCGGCAATTCCACGTGGAACGACGGAGGTCGCGGCCTCCACCAGCCCCCCCAGCGATTCCCCCAACGCCTTGCGGTCGATGGCCATGGCCACGGCCTTGCGCACTCCCAAGGAAGTCATCGGATACCTTCCAGTCGCCAATCCCAGGTAGTGCAACGCGAACGAACGAAAGACTTTCAGATCAGGACGAGACTTGATCTCCGCGCTCAACACGGACGGATCCAGCAACACATCGAACTCCCCTGCCTTGTAGGATGCGAATGCCGCATCATCCGACGGCTGGGCGATCAACTCCACCTGTTGAACCTTGGGCGCCCCCAGGTAGTATTCCTTGTTTGCCGCCAAGACCCACTTCGTGCCGATATCCCGAATGACGGGGATGTACGGCCCCACCACGACGATGTTGCCGGGACGAGTCCAAAGATTTCCCGACTGATTCACGACATCGAGGCGAATGGGATACAGCGGCCAAAGCGAAGTGAGAAAGAGCCAATGCGGAGTGGGACGTGCCAACGTCACCACCAGCTCGGTATCGGACGCGGCATGAATGCCTACCTTGGAGAAATCTTGCAACGCCCCCTGATGGTAAAGCTTCGCGTTCTCGATGATGTAGAGCAGGAACGCATGCGGAGAGGCCGTGAAAGAAGACAACACCCGTTTCCAGCCATCGACAAAGTGTTCGGCCTTGAACGGCTTTCCGTCCGACCACTTCAGACCTGACCTAAGAAAGAACCGATAAGTCCGGCCGTCTTCGCTCACCGTCCAACGCTGCGCGAGCGCGGGCACCGGTTTGAGGTTCTCATCGATCCGGGTGAGCCCCTCCATGATGTTCGAAATCACCATGCCGTCCGTGGTGGAGTCAGCGAGGCTCCAATCGAGATTCGTGGGGTCCGCCGACAAGCGAACCCTCAAGGTATTGACAGGTGAAGCCGGTGCCGCCTGGGCGTCGGTCCCTACCGTCCCTACACTCCCAAGCCCAAGCACTAGAAGCAAAA
>CAYOWB010000028.1:0-7231 GCA_964407515.1 uncultured Bacteriovoracaceae bacterium | reverse complement strand
TTCATTTTGGCCCCCAACGCTTCACCCCTTGTTCGCATACCGAGATGATACCCCGAAGCGCTGGCCGATGTCCCTGAAAGATATAATGATTGCGCAATGCGTTATTATCATCTAGAACGGCCTGGTCATGGAAAAGCTGGGGGCATACTATCTCGAAAAGCCGATAGGCAAGGGAGCGACGGCACAGGTATTTCTGGCCACGGACACCCGCACCCAGGCGCGCGTCGCGCTCAAGGTTTTTCACCCGGGAATCCAAAATAATCTGAGATAAATACTCTCCTGCAATTTTCTTCACGAAAGTAGTTTACAACCGAAAGGTTTTTTTTTTGTTTTTCTGGGATCACGAGGACCTCCGGCGCCGGGCCGTCGGAGAATTCCGAACCGTCTCAGCGCTGAATCACCCCAACATCGTGCGATTCATTGAACCCCTTTGGGGGGAACCACTTCGGGACCAGACCCCGCCCGCCGTTGCCATGGAGTATATCGATGGCCACTCTCTCGAAGAGTTCCAGCCTCGCCTTCCGTACGTGCTCCCCGAAGTCTCCGCACTCATCCTGATCGAGATCCTTTCCGCGCTCGAACACGCGCATAGCCAAAACATCATTCACCGCGATCTCAAACCCGCGAACATCCTCATCAGCAAGGAAGGCCGCGTACTCGTCAGCGATTTCGGTCTCGCTAAGATGGCGGACGTATCAAGACTGACCCTTTCGGGAACGATCCTCGGCTCTCCCGCGTACATGGCCCCCGAGCAAGCTCGTGGTGACATCACGACTCCGCGTTCCGACCTATTTTCAGCCGCGGCGATCCTCTACTTCCTCGTCACGGGGACACGCGCCTTCGCCCGATCGACTCCCCTGGCGTCCTTGGCGGCAGTGAGTGATTGCCAGTACGAACCGGCCCAGCGCCGGAATCCCAAACTGAGCGCAGCGCTCGCAACGCTCATTCATCGCGGCCTGTCCAAAGCACCGGAAGACCGCTACCCCACTGCAGCCGACTTCAAAGCCGCTTTGATCCAGCACCTCGAAGATCTGGGACTCCAGCGTTCCTGGTTCTCCTTCCCCGAATGGACCCGCAATCCCACCGAAGTTTCGATTCACGCTCTTCAATGCATCTCCGACCGCCTTACCATGCGTTGTGAAGAGAAGATCCATCAAGGCCTCTGGAACGAAGCCATGGAAACGCTCTCGCACCTCGGCCAGGTCGCGCCCGAAAGCGGAGCCATTCCACGCCTCATGCTGAGTATCGAAAAAAGCCGTCGCCGGGCACGCCTGCTCCGCTGGTCCATTCCGGCGGCGGCAGTTTCCGTCGCGACACTCGGAGCGACAGCCTGGGTAATCACTCGTTCGCGGGCCATCGATACAGCTCCAACGGCGGCAACACCCGCCACCACCGTCGTCACTCGGTCAGCGGCCCAAACCGTTCCGTCCCCGCTTCCGGAAACCGCTCTGACCGATACCCAGAAAGGTACGGTCCGTTTCGATATTCCCGAGGATGTCCAGGTTCTGTGGAATGGAAAGCCGATCAACCCCAAACAGCTTCTGGTCGATCAGCGTCTGGGTAAGCACAAACTGGAACTGATCAAGGCAGGCTTCCCGCCCATCAAGCAAACCGTCACGGTCGCGGCTCACGAACCCACCGTCATCCGCGTGAGGTAACCGATGCCGCAACTCCTGATCCGATCCACCGAATGCCAACCGACCCAACCGACCGAACAGGCCTTTGTCGTTTCGAAGCGGATCACCACCGCGGGGACGCGCCCAGAACATGACATTCCGATCCAGTCCAGGACACAGGGGCTTTGCTTCACACTCGTCCAGGATCAAGGAACCTTCTCGCTGATCCCCGCTGACTTCAAACTTTCAATCAACGGTCAGACCACGAAACGCACGACTCTCCTCAAACCCTGCGATCGAATCGAATGGTCCGATGGAGTGGCCGTATTCATCGGATCCCAGTTCGGACTCGCTGGCTCGCATGGCAGCTCGGAAGATTTGAAAGAGACGATCGCGCCCTTGGACGTGCTGCAGAACCTGGCCGCATGCCTGCAACGCCCCGGTTTTGAAGAGGCCGCGCTTCATCAACTCCTCGATGCGCTGGTTCGCATGTCAAACTCGGAGTCCGGCTACCTCCTCACTGGGCGCGCAAACCGTGAAGATTGGGACCTCGTCATCTCCAAGGAAGACACGGAATCCATCAACCGCCGTCAACTCTTCAGCAACACGATTCTCCAGGAAGCGCTGAACAAGCGGGCGCCGGTCCATGTCGAAAGCATCATCGGGCACCCTTGGGCCGAAGCCGCATCCGTGATCGAAGCACGGATCTTCTCGGCCGCTTGCTTTCCTCTCTGCGTGAGCGACCGGATCTTCGGCGCCGTTTTCCTTTTGACCCGATCTCCGGGCCGGGCCATCCGGCGCGAATCGCTCTCGGAACTGAGCCTCCTGGCAAGTCAAGCGGCGCTGCTCCTCGCTTCTCAAACGGAACTTCAGAGCGCCCGCCGCGAGAACTCCCGCCTCCGACACCGGCTCTCCTTCGAGGGTTCAGCCCCGGGCCTGAGCCTCGTGCACGACACCAGCGGCCCCATGACGGAGGTCACTCGAAAGATTCAGAAGCTCGCCCCGACTCCCCTGAGCGTCCTGATCCTGGGAGAGACGGGCACCGGAAAAGAAGTGGTCGCTAAGGAACTTCACCGGTTGAGCCAACGCTCGGCGAAACCCTTCGTCGCCGTCAACTGCGCCGCCATTCCCGCGCCCCTGCTTGAATCGACGCTCTTCGGTCACGAACGCGGGGCTTTCACCGGCGCGATCTCCGCGCAGCCTGGCAAGTTCGTACAGGCCCAGGGAGGCACACTTCTCCTCGACGAGATCGGCGACCTTCCCCTCGAACTCCAAAGCAAGCTCCTGCGAGTCCTTCAGGAGCGGGTGGTCGAACCCCTGGGGAGCCGTCACTTCGTTCCGGTCGACGTCCGCATACTCGCGGCGACTCACCAAGACCTTGAAGTCGCCGTTCGGTCAGGCGCCTTCCGCCAGGATCTTTTCTTCAGACTCAACGGAGCTCAACTCAAGATCCCGCCACTCCGTGAGCGCAAGCTGGACATACCCGCGCTCGCCCGGCACTTCCTACAGAAGAACGGCAGTTCCATGCGTCTCGCCTCGAACGCGTTGGAAGCCCTCGAACGGCACACCTGGCCTGGGAACGTCCGAGAACTCGAACAAGTCATGACCCGAGCGGCGTTCTTGTCCGAGGGATCCGAAATCACCGCGGCGGATCTGGAACTGGACTCAGTGGCACAGATGACTCCCGAAGGAGCACGCGTGTGGGAACGGCTCGGCGAATTTGCCTCGCTCGATGAAGCGCAAAAAGCGTTCACTCTCGACTTCGTTCAGCAGATCCTGGGCCGTCACGGCGGAAACCGGGCCGAGGCGGCGGCGAAGCTCGGAATTTCCGAACGAACCCTTTATCGGATTCTCCGGACTGACAGCGATGGCAGGGAGGCCTGACAGAAATGGCAGACGTCAGTTCCATGCTCCCGAATTTCTCAATCATTTCCAGCAAACGGAGCTGGCACCGGACCTGCTCTAGCGGACCGGCATGCAGCGACTACGCTGGAAAGGAACTTATATGAAACTCAGAAGCTGTTGGTTTTGGATGCTCATCGTCTTCGTATGCCTCGGAAGCGTCAGTTACGTCGCCTACGGGGCCACTTACAATTTCTACTTCAATAATACCGAGCAGGGCCCGAACAGTACGGCCAGCCCTTCGCTCACCGTAACTGACGGAAAAGCGACTTCGACCGGAGCGGATAAAACGAACGTCCCCACCCCGGCTCCGGCATCCGAGACTCTCGCTCCTGCACCGTCCCCCACGGCGACTACGACGACTTCCGCTCAAGTCAGCGCCCTGGCCCCGGAAGCCGATGGTCCCCGTAAGCGCAAGTGGCGAATCGCCGCACTGGGACACGCGCAAGACCGGGACAACGCCTTCGACATGAGCTATTCGAAGCTTGGCTCGGGCGTGAGCGTCGGCTTCTTCCCAATCCGTGAACTGGGCCTGTCGCTCACCGCGGGCGCGACGAGGATTGAAAAGAATCCCGAAGCGTTCGCTCTGGCGGAACTCGACTTCATCCCGATCCACATCGCTCTGGGCAGTTGGGAAAACGCGATCGAAGGCGGCGTGATCGGCGGATTCAATACCATCCGCAGAGTCAATGGGAACGCAGGCTCCCTGCACGCGGGCGCCCGTGTCGGAATCAACTTCAGCGAGTCGTTCGGCCTCACGGCAAGCTACCGGCTGAATGCCGGTTTGCGCATGGCCGAAGCCGGCATCGTGATTCGGATCTAACTGCGACGGCACAAGGAGTTGAATCATGAAAACGCTATTCTTCCCTAAATCCTTGGCGGCTTTCCTGACGCTGATTTCAATGTCGGCGTGCGATCTGAGCAGCGAGGCGCTCGTCGGAAAGACGCCGTCGAATGACGAAGGCATACCTTACTGCGCCCACAGAACCTTACAACCCTCGCGAGACCCCTTTCAGGGAACCCGCGACTGTCCCTCGCCTGAAGGAACGATCCGTTCAACCTGGCTCGCTTCGGACGGACTTCACATCTCACTCTACCCGATGGCGGACGGAGAATACGCCCTCCTCTCGAACGTCGTGTACGGACCTGACACGCAGTTCACCAGTAGCTGGCTAGACTTGAACTGTCGGAAAATCCGGGACGATGAATACCGGTGTGAAAGGTTAGGAAAAGGTCTACCGGATTACCCTCGTTCCACCACTCCTCTAGTGGTCACGAGCATCACCCTCCGCCACCCGACCTGCGGAGCGACCGTCCGCTTCAGACAATCGGCCTCCTGGCTCCCCTGTGAACCCAAGGTCGCACAACCGCGGGACATCGCCGCATTCGTCCCTCTCTACGAGGAGCAGCTGCCATGAGAAGGACACGGATCCACCAGAAGCTGGAACTTCTCCGCTTGGCCGCGTTTGAACTGATCGGCCTTTCGGCTGCCTTGATGACGGCTTATGCAGTCGCCTGGCGCGCCTTCACTTTGACAAGCGCATGGAGGGGACTATGAGCCACGTACGAACGGTAATCTTGTTGACGGGTACTCTCTTCTTGAGCGCCTGCGACCTCAGCACCGACGCACTCGTGGGGGGAGACGGATGGGACGAAAGCCTTCTCCACTCTAACCCGCCGGAGAGCGGTCACTCTTATGTGCGTTTTTGCAAGTCGACGATCACCGCATCCACGGTCAAACCTTCGACCACCCAAACCGGGTGTCCAGCTCCGATGGGGCTGATTGAGGCGAAGGGCATCATCTACGCCGGGCCCGAAATCAGCGCCATCGCGCTCAGCATCACTCCGCAGAGCGGAATAGTCCCGGAGATTCGCCGCCTGTCCTACAAGATACGCGATTCCGAGTCCTCGTTTCGTCTGGAGTTCAAGTGCTCACGTGAATCCTTCGGGATCTCATTCAATACGAAGTGCGAACCGCTGAACTTCGCCTACCTGGATCCCAGTCGGCGCAACTCGAGACAATCCGAGCTAGTCATCGACACCATGGTGATCGAAAGTCCATGCGGAACCGAAGTGACCTACCAGGCGAACTTCGAGACGTCGGAATGCGATCCAAGCCAGGATGAAGGGGCGAGACGGGATACCGCGAACTTCCCGTCCCTCTACGCCGAGCTCTAACGCTCCAGCAGCTCGATCTCGTAGCCGTCCGGGTCGTCCACAAAAGCCATGCGGGTGCGGCCACTGGGAGTCGTTCCGGGACCCCAGCTCAGGTCGTACCCGTTTTGCTTCAGGCGCGTCTGCACTTGATCGATCGACCGAACCTCGAACGCCAGGTGCCCGTAGGCGTCACCACGCGTGTAGCTCTTCGTGTCCCAGTTGTGGGTCAGTTCCAGCAAGGGGCCGTCGTTCCCGTCTCCCTCCGCCGCCAGAAAGACGAGCGTGAATCGATCTTTCTCATAATCGCTGCGGCTCACGACGCGGAAGCCGAGTCCCTCGCAGTAGAACCGAACCGACCGATCCAAATCCGTAACCCGAACCATCGTGTGAAGGTAGCGCATGACATCTTCATACCTGAACCGGGCGGACGTCGGCAGCCCCTTGCGAAAAATTTCTGATTCCGTAAACTTCCTTCCCATGACGGAATATCTGACTCAGGTCTACTTCGGGAATCCTCTTCGGAACTGGCTCATCGCGGCGGCGATCCTTCTCAGCACTCCGCTGATCTACTTCGTGCTGAAGAAGATTCTCGTCCATCAATTGAGTCTCCTCGCCTCAAAGACGGAGACGCTCCTGGACGACCTCGTGGTCGACGCGCTGAACCACACGAAGATCTGGATCATCTGGCTGATCGGCCTGTTCTTCGCCGTCAACTACTCGCTGGAGGTCTCGCCCAAGATCATCACCGTGCTCGGGAAGATCACGGTGCTCGCCCTGTTCGTCCAGATCGCGTTCTGGGGCCACCACGCGATCCGCTTCTGGATGAGCCGCTATCTCAAAGCGCGCGCCGAGAAGGACATGATCACCGCCACGACGGCGGGACTCATCGGCTTCATCATCCACCTTTTCTTCTACTCGATCATGGTGCTCCTGGCCCTGCATAATCTGGGGGTCAACATCGGCGCGCTCCTGGCGGGCCTCGGCGTCGGCGGTATCGCCATCGCTCTCGCCGTTCAAAGCATCCTCAAGGACCTGCTCGCTTCGCTGACCATCGTTCTCGACCGGCCCTTTATCGTCGGGGACTACATCACCGTCGGAGACTTTCAAGGAACGGTGGAACAGATCGGTCTTAAGACCACCCGCGTGCGCAGCATCTCGGGTGAGCAGCTGATCTTTTCAAACTCGGACCTTCTGGACAGTCGAGTGCGTAACTTCAAACGCATGATCGAGCGCCGCGTCGTCTTCACGATCGGCGTGATCTATCAGAGTTCCCAGGAGAAGCTCGAGGCGATTCCCGGTATACTGCGCCAGATCATCGAGTCAAAGCCGGAAACCCGATTCGACCGCGCCCACTTCTCCAAGTTTTCCCCTTACTCGCTGGATTTCGAAGTGGTCTACTGGGTACGCAACCCGGATTACGGCCGCTATATGGATATTCAGCAGGCCATCAACCTGGACGTGCACCGGGAGTTTGCGGAAAAGGGCATCGAGTTCGCCTATCCGACTCAGTCGGTGCTGGCGCAGCTTCTCAAGCAGCCTGAGGCGCGCTAACTTCA
>CAYOWB010000027.1:8785-28957 GCA_964407515.1 uncultured Bacteriovoracaceae bacterium | reverse complement strand
GAACGACGCGATACACTTGTGCCCCACGTTTCGGGGAAGACCCTACCGCTTTCATTGTTCCGTTGTGGAACAAAATGGATGGTACGGCTCGAAGTAGGTGGCGGACCTCGGGCCCTGCGTTTCAAACCCTCTCTGCTGGAGAGTCGCGGCATTTGAAGCGCACCAATTAAAAAAGCCGGTCTCGCTTACGCGATCCGGCTTTTTTTAAATGGTGCGAGCGGCAGGGTTTGAACCTGCGACCCCCGCCGTGTGAAGGCGGTGCTCTCCCGCTGAGCTACGCTCGCACTTTTAGGGAAAGTGAAGTGACCTTACTCGGCAGCAGCCCAGGTTGTCAACCCTTGGCTTCAGGCGTCCTTAAGGACCCAATCCAGGGCAATCCGGGCCTCGCGTTCCACGGTCTCGCGGCGCTCCGCACGGGCGTAGACCAGTAGAGCCGTATTCTCGAAGACTGCAAAGGCCCGGGATTGAGTTTTCTGGTCATCCGTTACGGGACCATAGTGCTTCCAAAAGACTTCGCGGGCATGGGGCGGGAAGAAGCTCCAGACAATGGACAGGTCCACCGCCGGATCATTCAGGTGAATGTCGCCCCAGTCGATCACGCCGGCTAGCCGCCGCCCTTCGTTCAGGACCAGATGACGGAAGTGGAGATCTCCATGAACGACAGAGGAAGGTCCTAAACGCGGCGTATCCAAGGCGTGTCGCAGGAGCGCCTCAAGCGTCGGATAATCGAGGGCCACCCCGGACCGCTGGAGTTCCGCAAGGCGTTCCATAGTCATCGGAACGCGCTTGGGAAAATCGAGGCGTCCGACCGGATCGAAGGGGAGCGACGAGCGCAGCTGCTCCCAGGGCTCCGTGCCATGAAGTCGTTTCAGGAAGTACGCCAGGGGGGCGGCTAGAGCTGCACGTTCGTCTTCGGAAAGGCGGCAGTCACAGGCTTCCAGCCCGTGCACGGGGGCGTACCCGTAGAAATGCCAGGGATACTGGTCCGTCGGGGTTCCGATGAAATCCGGTTTCGGTACTTGAATGATGTCCGGCGTTCGCGGGTTGCCGGTGCTCATCAAGAACGAAGAAAGCCAGGGGAGGCTTTTCATTTCGCGAAGCAGAAACGGCTCGGCCGCCGCGCGGTGAGGAAAGCGAAACAGCCATTTCCCGTTCACCCGGTAGACGACATTATCCCAGCCCGCATCGAGACGTTCCACACGCGTGGGCGCAAGTGCGGCAAACTGGCCCTGAAGCACAGCACGCACCTTCTCATCAGTGAGCTCGATTTCCGGAGTCCACGGTAGCCGGTTCATGCGGGGGTTTTGCACCGGATTAGGCGAACAGTCCAGCGACGTTTTTCTGGAAAAACGCTCTTCTGAGAAGCCTGCCGGCATGTCCGTTTGTTGCATGGAGGGCAGGCGGAGGCGCAAAACCATGATCAAACGGAAATCGATGGCGGTATGGACGGGCGGAGTCAAGGATGGAACTGGGAAGATGACGACCGCGAGTGGTGTGTTGCGGGATGCTCCTTACTCATTTTCCTCTCGGTTCGAGAGCGGAACGGGAACGAATCCGGATGAGTTGGTCGCCGCGGCCCATGCCGGCTGCTTCGCCATGGCATTCTCGCTGATGCTCACGGAAGCGGGATTCAAGCCCGAAGAGCTTCGTGCCACGGCAGAGGTGCAGCTGGAGAAGCAGGGGGCGGGTTTTTCCGTCACGGCGAGTCACCTGACTGTTGTCGGAAAAGTGCCCGGGATTTCGATGGAACAGTTCCTTCAGATGGCTGATCGCGCGAAGGAAGGCTGTCCGATCTCGCGTCTCCTGAACGCTCGCATCACGCTCGAAGGCTGTCTGGAACAAGCGCACGCGGCTTGACTCGCCGCAACCTTCCTGGTTACCTGGCACCACGCGCATGAAGGATTCAAAACGTGGAGTGCCAGCCCCGATCCTGAAGGACCATCCGGAGCTTCTCCGTCTGCATCATGCCATGTTGCAGAGTATTTCGGAGGAGCGGACAGCGGCGAAGCGCGCGCTGCGTTTGAGCGAAGCGCGCTTCGACGTTCTAGCCCGGCTCTCGCGGATGGACCGCGCGTCTCATGAGCAACTCTGCGACTTCGCGCTGTATCAGAGCGTTCGCCTGACCCAGAGTCAGTACGGCTACCTGGCGTTTCTCGATGAGAACGAGACCACGCTCGATGTGTACGCTTGGTCTTCGAATGCCCGAAGAATTTGCAAGCTTCCTCACTCCACGACCTGCTTTCGGGTGGATCAGACGGGGCTTTGGGGAGAGGTGGTCCGGCAGCGTAAGCCGGTCGTCACGAATGATTACTCCGCTCCCAATCCGTTGAAGAGAGGGCTTCCCCGTGGGCATGTTCCGATTCAGCGGTATCTGGGTGTTCCGATTTTCGATGGCCGCCGCATTGCGGCAGTAGTTGGAGTCGCCAATAAGAAAACGCCTTATGATGCCTCCGACATCCGTCAGCTCACGCTCCTGGTGGACGGGCTCTGGCGTATCCTGAAGCACCGTCGTGACAGCGAGCGCATCCGCGAGAACGAGGAGCGCTTAAAGAAAGTCACTGTGCAGATGCCCGGCGTGATGTGGATGACGGACCGGGATTTTCGGATGGTGTCCGTCTATGGCCGCGGGATGGAGCCGCTGCGCGGGCTTACGGTGACCGAGGTCTTGAAGAATGCGATCCCTGGTGACGTGGCGATCGAGGCGCATCACCAGGCGCTGGCCGGAAAACCGACCCCCTACGAGCTTTTCATCTTCGGCCGTTACTTCGAGGCCCAGGTGGATCCATTGCGCGATCATCGCGGCAAGATCATCGGTGTCATCGGCTTGGCCTTCGATATCTCTCTCCGGAAAGATATGGAGGAAATGCGCCGTCAGCACGCCAAGTGGATCCTCGAGGCACAGGAGCGCGAGCGTCGCCGTATCGCCAAGGATCTGCACGACAGCGTGATTCAGGGCATCGGCTCCGTGCGGATTTCGCTGGAGATGATCACTTCCAAGATGGACGGCTGTTGCTGTCCTGAGCGACGAAATGTCGTCGCTCGTTGCTCCGGTGTCCTCAAGGAGATTAACGACGAGATCCGGCGCATTTCCTATAACCTCCGGCCGCCCGTGTTGGATGAATTCGGACTGGCGGCGGCGGTGCGCAGCTTGTGCGATGATCTACGCCAGCGTGGAACCATGAAGGTGTCACTCAGGATGACGGGAATGAGCGGACGATTGCCTTCGGAGACCGAACTCTCGATCTATCGAATGATTCAAGAGGCGGTCGCCAACGCCGAAAAGCATTCCGGCGCAACGCGGCTGTCGATTGCGGTCAGTCGACGCAAGGACAGGCTTCAGGTCGATGTTCGGGATAACGGAAGAGGTATGAAACCGTCCGGGGCCGGACGGAAACGTTCGCACCAGGTGCCGAAGCTCGGATTGATGAATCTCAAGGAACGCGCGGCGCACATCGGTGGAGACCTCAAGGTCCATTCTCAGTCGGGCCGCGGCGTGCACGTCAGTTTGGTGCTTCCCCTGAAGGAGGAGCGTTCATGACGAGGAAGAAGCCGATTACGCTGGTCCTCGTCGATGACCATCAGCTGATCCTCGAGGGGTTGAAGGCCACCCTGACCGGGCTCGACGATGTGCGCGTGATTGGTGAGGCGGCGGACGGCGAGGAGGCGCTCCAGGTGGTCGCCAAGAAGAAGCCGAACCTCGTTCTCATGGACATCAATCTTCCGAAGATGAATGGCATCGAGGCGACTCGCCAAATTCTCCGGCGGTTTCCCGCGACCAAGGTTCTGATTCTGTCGATGCATGAGTCCGTGGAGTATGTCCGTCAGATCGTCGGATCAGGTGCGAGCGGTTACCTGTTGAAGGATGCCTCGCGAGAACGGCTCGTCGATGCGATCCGGAAGGTCGCGGAGGGCGAGACTGCGTTCAGCGCGCGAGTGGCGAAGATCCTTCTGGGGGAAGGACCGGAGAGATCTTCCTCTTCCGCTTCCGGCACAGGCAAGCCTCGAAGGAAAAGTCTGAGCGCGCGCGAACGGGAGATCCTCGTCCTGATCGCGGACGGGCTTTCAAGCAAGGAAATCGCGAATCTCTTGAAGCTCAGTGTGCGTACGGTCCAGACGCATCGCGAGCACATCATGCGAAAGCTTGACATTCATTCGGCGTCCGGCCTCACGAAGTACGTTTACGAGCATCGGCTACGGAGCCGATAGCGGACTCCGCTCTCTGACCGACTGTTTTCTTTTCGGGGCTCAAGCATACTGGTCGTGTCATCTCGAATCATCATCTTGCGGCTCGTAGGCACTTGCACCAAAGACCTGCAACAGAGCCGCTCGAAGAGCCCGCTCGTCGGTGGTCAGATATCGCATCTTGGAGACCTGGTTGACGCCGATGGGCTTTCTTTTGGCTCGATGTTTGATGCTTCCTCGTTGGGAGTGAAGCGTGAAACCGGTCGGCTTGAATCTCAATCTCTCTTCTCTGACTCCTCGGCAAGGGCCCGACTCCTCGGTGCTGTATGACGTCGTCGTCATTGGAAGCGGGCCGGCCGCTCTGAGCGCGGCCGTTTATCTGGCGCGTAAAAAGTTGAAGACCGCCATTCTGGGGGAGGAGCCGGGCGGCCAGGTGAGCTGGACTTCCGTCGTCGAAAACTACCTCGGTTTCGCGACCATCTCAGGACCGGATCTGTCAGGTCGATTCCGGCGCCATGTCGAGAGTCTCGGCATTTCCGTCGGACAAGGGCTCGTGGTCGAGCATATCGAGCGGCAGAAGCATGGGTTTCTCATCTCCGGAAAGGACGGGACTCGTTACCGAGGCAAGGCGGTCGTCTTCGCGGCGGGGAAGAGCTATCGGTGCCTGAATGTTCCCGGCGAGGATCGTCTCACCGGTCGCGGTGTGGCATTTTGCGCTACCTGCGACGCACCTCTCTACAAAGACAAGCAGGTCTTCATCGTCGGAGGCGGCAACTCGGCGTTCACGGCGGCGTTTGACCTGCTGAAGTACACTTCCGATCTCTCGATGGTGAACTTTGTTCGTGGATGGACGGCCGATGAGATCCTGGCGGATAGCGTACGAAAGCCCGGGACCGTGCGCTTCTATGATTACCATGAGGTCGTCCGCATCATCGGCGAGGAGCGAGTTGAGGGAATCGAACTTCGGGATCGTGCGACAGGCAGGGTGACGACCTTCAAGGCGGATGGCGTGTTCGTGCAGATCGGGCTCCGGCCGAACTCCGATGCCGTTTCCCGCCTGGTCAAGCTCTCACCTTCGGGCGAAGTGCCCGTGGACGCGGCCTGTTGCACGGACGTGCCGGGATTCTTCGCGGCGGGAGACGTGACTGACGTTCCTTTTAAACAGATTATCGTGGCTGCCGGCGAGGGCGCGAAGGCGGCGCTTTCCGCTTACTCCTGGCTGAGCGGGCAGCCTTCGAACTATTGACGATACGACAAGGAAGGAGATCGTGATGGCTTTGCTGACCGAAAAAAACCGGCTCGAACTCGGAGAAGTTTTCGGCGAGATGAGGGAGGAGGTCCTCGCGGTCGTGTTCACTCAGGAGTACGAGTGCGACTACTGCCGTGTTGCGCGCGGACTGCTGGAGGAACTGGCTCTGATCAATACGAAGCTGAAAGTCAGGGCGTATGACTTCGAGTCGCAAAAGAACGCGCTCAGGGACTTCCCCGTGGACAAGGTGCCCGCGATCGCCTTGATCGGGGACCGCGACTACGGGGTTCGCTTCTACGGCGCTCCGTCGGGCTATCAGTTCATGAGCCTCATCGGCGGGATACTGGCCATAAGCCGCCGCGACTCGTCCCTGCCCACGGAGGTCCGCAACGAGATCAAGAAGCTGCGACAGCCGGCGCATGTTCAGGTGCTCACCGCTCCGTCAAACGCTCATAGCTCTTCGGTGATCCGCGCCGCGCATCGGCTTGCCCTCGAGTCGCCCCATGTCCGGGCGGATATGGTGGCGATCAACGAGTTTCCTCATCTGACTCACAAGTTCGGCGCCGGCCAGATTCCCGCGGTGGTGATCAACGGGGTACTGCGTGTCGCCGGTGACATCAGCGAGATGGAACTCGCCCAGGAGATCCTGAAGGCGGCCGGACAGGAGAAGGATGTCTCCCTCGAGAGTAAGATGAGATTGGAGAAGCGGATGTCAAGTAGCTGCTAAAAAAGGCTGTTTTCCGCTCTTTTCGCGATGCCCTCGCGCTTGACAGTCGCGCGAGAGCGCACATCTAGGTGTGTAGGATAGCGAAGGAGGAAACAGCTATGATGAACGAAAGAACTTTTTTCCCTGCTCTGTTTAATGACGCATTTTTCTCGGACTGGGCCGAGGCACCCGCGTACTCGCGTTATGCGCCGGCGGTCGATATCTACGAGATGCAGGACAAGTACGTCGTGCACGCCGACGTGCCTGGCGTGGAAGAGAAGGACTTGAAGGTCGAGTTCCACGACGGGCAGCTCGTGCTGGAAGGGAAGAGGAACGTCGCGACCGAGTGCGATCCTGAGAAGAAGGAATGCACTCCGTTGATGCGTGAGCGGCGCTCCGCCCAGTTCAGAAGGGTGTTCACTTTCGGTGATGGCGTCGAGGCGGAACGGATCGAGGCGGCTTATCGGAACGGCACGCTCACGGTTACGCTGCCGAAGGCGCGCCAGGTATTGCCGAAAGTGATTCCGATCAGTATTAAGAAATAGTGGAACGCGCTGCGTTACATTGGGGCAGGCGGTGGGGCTCCGTCCCGTGACTGGACACCCTGCTTACGCCTGCCCTACAATGTTGAGGTGCCAGAACAGTTTGTTACATGCAGCCTGGAAGACATCATCGTCGGCGAGCCGCTCCCGACCACGCTGTATATCTATATCGACTTCCGCTTCATCACGCTTCGCGCGGAAGGAGATACGGTTGATCGCAACGCCTATGACCGGCTGCTGTTCAAGAAGGTAAAGAATCTCTTCATTCTGGAAAAAGACGCCGCGAAATTCCGTGCCTGGGCTGACCAGCGGAAGAACGAGCCCAAAGCTCCTCCGCTTCCTCCCGAGGCCAAAGAGTTCGCCAAGACGCGCGAGGAAGTGACGCGCAAGACGCTCGATATCTTCCAGTCCAATCATCCCGATAAGATCGTGGCCCAGACCCTCGCTTCGAGTCGTAAGCTCGTGGTCGAGGTGATGAAGTTCCCTTTCGCTGTGAAGACCATTTCTCAGCTTCAGACTTACTCCCGAAGCACCGCCGACCATTCGGTGAACGTCAGCATCCTTTCCGTGTATCTGGCGATGCAGATGGGGTATTCGCACGCGTTGATTCTTCAGCATGTCGGCGCGGGCGGCCTCCTGCATGATATCGGCAAGACGAAGGTTCGTATCGCGGACGGCGATCCGCCGGATACGGTCGCGACGAAGATGAAGGAGCACCCGACACTGGGTCTGAAGCTCATCGAGTCGCAGGCCAAGGTCCCGAACGAAGTGAAGATGATCATCGCGCAGCACCATGAGTGCCACGACGGGACGGGCTATCCTAAGAAGATGCGCGGAAACGCGATCTACGATCTCACCCGCATCATCGCGATCTCCAATATGTTCGACGGCTTGGTCGCCGACGGTAAGGGAACCCTGGTGGAGCGCCAGAAGAACGCCATCATGCAGCTGGATCAGGTCCATTACCGCAAGTTTGATCCCCAGAAGCTCGAGAAAGCGCTCAAGATCCTCCGTCTGGGCGTGTAGCGCTTCGCCCCAAAATCAGGTAGAAAGCCTCAGTGTCCCAGATTATTCGTCTCCAACAGGTCTCCAAGCGCTTTGGCGCGAAGGTTCTCTTCGAGAACGCCGACGCGCACATCGGCACGCGTGCGCGCATCGCGCTCGTCGGGCCTAATGGCTCCGGTAAGAGTACGCTCATCAAGATGATCGTGGGCTCCGAGTATCCGGAGTCCGGCCAGATCGTGAAGACGAAGCGTCTCGCGATCGGCTATCTCGCGCAGGAGGTCCCGAAGTTCGGAGACCGGACAGTGCTTGAGGAAGTGATGCGGCTCGGCGGTCGCCGCGAGGAGCTCGTGGCCGCGCGCGTGGAGCTGGAAGAGAGTTTCAGCCGCGATACGCCGAGTGAGGACGACCTCGAACGCTATGGTCGTGTCCTGGAAGAGCTTGAGATGCTCGACGAGTATCGGCTTGAGTCGCGCGCGAAGGAGATCCTCTCCGGCATGGGCTTTTCTCCGGAGGCGATGAATCGCCCGCTTACCACCTTCAGCGGCGGATGGCTCATGCGAGTGGCGCTTTCCCGTGCGCTTCTGATGGACCCGGATCTGTTGCTTCTCGACGAACCTACCAACCACCTCGACCTGGAATCCCTGCTTTGGCTTGAGGAGTTTCTCCGCGCCTATCGGGGAGCGCTGTTCCTCGTCAGTCACGACACGGAGTTTCTGAACCGCATGGTCAACGAGGTCTGGGAGATCGATCAGACCAAGGTCAATCTCTATCGGGGCAATCTCGAGGCCTGGGTGGTTCAGAAAGAGGAGCGCCTCGCGGTACTCCGCGCTCAGCACGCCGGTCAGGTTGCGAAGATGGCCGATCTGGAGCGCTTCATCGAGCGCTTCGGCGCCAAGGCGACCAAGGCACGTCAGGCTCAAAGTCGCGTCAAACAGCTCGAAAAGCTGGAAGAGCAGCTTGTGGAGATTCCCGAGGAACGCGCGACGGTACGTTTCCGGTTTCCGCCGGCCACTCACAGCGGCAAGGACGTCGTTTCGGCCAAGAACGCGACTTTCGGCTACGGCGAGAAGGTCGTGTTCCGGGATCTCGACTGGGTGATCCGGCGCGGTTCGCGCGTCGCGATCGTCGGGATCAATGGCGCCGGGAAGACGACACTGCTGAAGCTGCTGGCGGGGATGCTGCATCCGCGGTCGGGAGAGGTGCGGCTCGGCCACCAGGTCCAAGTCGGCTACTATGCCCAGCATCAGTCCGAGGCGTTGGATCCCAAGAAGACGATTTTGCGTGAGCTCGAGGAGACGGCGCCTGATCTCCCGGTAAGCCGCGTGCGCGGAATCGCTGGAGCGTTTCTGTTCACGGGTGACGCCGTGGAGAAGTATTGCGGCGTCCTTTCGGGAGGCGAGAAGGCGCGTGTGGCGCTCGCGAAGCTCCTGTTGTCGCCGTCGAACTTTCTGCTGCTTGACGAGCCGACGAACCACTTGGACGTGGAGTCTCGCGGCGTGCTGCTTGAAGCGTTGAAGGACTACGAGGGCACCTTGTGCCTGGTCTCGCACGACCGTGCGTTCGTGTCCCCTCTTGTGGATACGGTGCTGGAGATCGTCGCCGGACCGGATGGTTCGCAGGTGTTCCAGCTTCCTGTGAATTACGAGGCTTACGTGGAGCGCAAGATGCGCGAGGCGGCCGAGTCGATGCGTCTGTCGCGGCTGCCGGAGAACGCGGCTCAGTCCGCGGGGGGCGGCGCGGCCGAGCCGTCGAGACCGACACGAACGGGGCCGTCCAACAATCAGAAGCAGGCCTGGTTGCGTGAGCGGGATCAGCTCGAGAAGCGGATCTCGGAGCTTGAAGGGATTCAGGCCGAGATTCACGCGAAGCTTGCCGACGAGGCGACCTATGCCGACAAGGCGGGAGCGCTGACCTTGATGGAGCGACAACGCGAAGGCGACCGCGAATTGGCCGAACGCATGGATCGGTGGGAGGAAGTCTGCCGATTACTTGAGGAAGCGGGAGTGAACTGATGTTACGCCGGATGTTGCAGCTCGCGGTTCCCGTGATGCTGACTCAGTTGGGAATCATGACGATGCACCTCGTGGACCTGCTTCTGGTCGGACGGGTCAACGCCGTCGCCATCGGTGCGGTCGGGGTGGGGTCGTCACTGTTCACCTGGTTCATGATCTTCGGGATGGGGTTGGTGGTCGGGCTCGACTATTTCGTGTCGCACTCCTATGGCTCCGGAAACATCGAAGGCGCTTGCCGGTCATTCGTCCAGGGAGTCTGGATCAGTGCCGGCGTCGGGTTCGTCTTGACCCTCGCATTGCTGGGACTGTCGTATCGGTTGGAGTGGGCTGGGATCAATCCTGAGTTGATCCCCGCGACAGGGCCCTACCTGCGAGCGCTGACTTGGAGTCTTCCCACGGTGCTGTTCTTCACGGCCTGCCGGCAGTTTCTGCAAGGCATGGGGATCGTCCGTCCCGGAGTCATTATCCTTGTGATCGCGAACGTCATCAACGCCGTGGTGGCGTGGGCGCTGATCTTCGGCAAATTCGGATTCCCTGCGCTGGGCGCTTATGGGTCCGGGTTGGCGACTCTGATTTCGCGTATTCTGATGCTGTTCATGGTGATCGGGGTTATCTGGGCGTGGAATCGGGACGGCGGTAAGTTCTTTGATCGAGAAGACGCGTTCGCCTTTGATCGCGAAAGGACGAGGGATCTGCTGAAGCTTGGAGTTCCCGCCGCCCTACATATGACTTTCGAGGTCGGAGTTTTTGCCGTGGCGACGCTTCTGGCGGCTCGTCTGAGCGCTGAGGCTATGGCGGCACACCAGATCGTGTTGAATGTGGTCAGCGTGACATTCATGGTTCCGTTGGGCATCAGCTCCGCGACCGCAGTGCTGGTGGGACAGGCGATGGGACGCAAGGATTTCGTCGATGCTTCGAAGAACGGCTGGCTGGGCTTCAAGCTGGGTGCTGGGTTCATGAGCTGCTCTGCCTTGATTCTGCTTCTGTTCCCGCAGTGGATTCTGCGTGTTTACACGACCGAGCCGGGCGTGATCGCGGTGGGAGCTTCGCTGCTCTTCCTGGGCGGTCTGTTCCAGGTTTTCGATGGCGTCCAAGTCGTCGGAGCCGGTGCTCTGCGCGGAGTCGGGGACACCAAGACCGCGATGTTTGCGAATCTGGGCGGCCACTGGCTGATCGGCCTTCCTCTGGGTGCGCTCCTCGGGTTTAAGTTCGGGTATGGCGTCTACGGACTGTGGATCGGACTTGCCTGCGGACTTGTCGCGGTGGCGCTGCTGCTGCTCGTGCGTTGGACCTATGTGGTGAAGCGGCGGGTTGCTAGCTGACTCAGGTGAGTGAAGCAAGCGGTGCTATCGCGATGTTCGGGCTGATTGCTTCGATCCTGTTCAGAGGGTGCACGATCAGGACCTTTGACTTCGGATAGGACTTGAGAAAGCTTTGAGCGCTGAGGAGATGGGAGCGGGTTGGCGTTTCCATGCGGCTGGTGATCAATCCGATTGTCCCTGCTTGGGACCGGATGGCCAATGGAACGAGGGCCCCACCGTGATTTCTGTATTGAAAGAAGTCGGCCTGGAGCTCAGGCCGATAGTGGAATTGGGACCGAACGTTAGCGAAGAGTGTTCCGAGTGATTCTCGGTCGGGGTCTCGGTTCGGCGCGCAACGATGGTATGCTTCAGCTTGGTCTTCGAAGAACAGGGTAGGCTTCTTCTCGGTTCCTTCCGTGTGTAGTACGCGGATGAGAAAGAGCGATTCGAAGGCGGGAATGAGCTTCCGAAGGGTGGGGGCGGAAATCCTCGAACGACGGGCGAGTTCAGCCCACTCAAGTGGCTGTCCTTGCAGCGTCGCCAACAGTGCCAGGAGCGCCCGTAGCGAGCCAAGGCGAAGCGACGTCTCAAGTAGGAGACGAAGATCGCGATCGAGAATCGTATCCAATTGAGTGTCGAGCCGCTCGCCACGGATTCCAGCATCGCGAAGGAAGCAGATTCCGGGTAGTCCGCCCGTACGAGTGTAGGAACTGAGTTGCTTGGCCCGACGGAGACGGATGGAGGCTTTCTGGCGTCCGGCGTCCCGGGCCCAAGCTCGAAGATCTCCCTGGAGGATGCGGATCAGGGTGTCGGGAAGGTCCTCTTGCTCCAGCTCAGAGACCGAAAACGGGATCAACTCGAAATTGACGATGCGCCCGGTCAGCGACTCGCGGATAGCGCGCCGACTGGTGAATCGCACGGAGCCTGAGAGCAAGAACTGACCGGGTCTTTTGTCCGTCCTGACCAGCTCTTTTAAAGCTGGAAACAGGGGTGGGCTGAGTTGTGACTCATCAAGAGCGACCGGGCGATGTTCAAAAGAACGGACGTAGAAGTCGGGGTCCGCTTCGATTTGGTCCAATACCGAGCGGCGATCCAAAGAGACGTAATGCGTGGCCAGACTTTCGAGAAGGGTAGTTTTGCCGACCTGTCTGTGTCCAAGGATTCCCACAATGGGGCTGTAGGCCATTCCCTTTTTGATCCGTGCTTCGAGATATCGCTTTCGCAAGTGTGGCACCGAATCCAGTGTACTATACTTCTCGAAAAATGGAAAACCCTATGACCGCTTTTCGAGTATCGGAAAACTGCCTTATTTTCCGGCGCTCGCGCGGCACTCTATTTTCCGGCGCTTGCGCGCCTGAGCCGATCCGCGATGGCGTGGCCCAAGCCTTCGTCGGTGAGGCAGGGTTCCGCGAATAGCAGCTCCGCTTCCGAGTGATCCAGCTCACGCATGACGGCGAACAGGCGTCGGGCCGCTTCGCCGAGGTCGCCTTCGCGAGACAGCGTGCGGGCCACGCAGCGGCGCGAAGTCCGCTCGGAAAACAGGCGTGCCCCGTTCTCGGCCTGTCCGGATTGCACGAGAAGGCCGATAGGAGCCGCGGGACGCGCATCCGCGTGAATCCGTCGTTCCACATCCGCCCACTGCGCGGGAGTCATGGCCTTTACGGACGAGGGAAGCATCACGAGCCGCTTCGCAGGCGCGTAGTGGCTCTCGAGCATGCCGGGGGAAGCTCCGGGAGCCTTGAGTCCTGCGGGCGCCTTCAAGACCGCCGTAATGACGCGGGTCTTGGTCGCCTTTTCGATGGCGGTGACAGGGGTGCCCCCTGGCCTCAGTAAGGTCGCTTCGCCAGTCGAGGTCACCGAGACCACCGTCGACTCCAAGCCCACCTCGCATTCGCCCCCGTCGAGGATGGAACCGATGCGACCCTCCAGTTCCTCCGCTACATGGAGCGCCGAAGTGGGGCTGATGCGCCCGAAACGATTCGCGCTCGGAGCGGCCAGAGGCCTTTCCGCGGCGGCAATCAAAGCGCGGGCGACCGGATGGCTCGGCATGCGGATCGCGACGGTGGGGAGACCGCTCGTCGCGAGGTCCGGAATGGCGGGGCTCTTCGGGAGTACGACCGTGAGTGGGCCGGGCCAGAAGCGAGTGAGCAAAGTATGCACGGTTTTGCGTGCTTGATGGAAAGGATCGGCATCAGTCGCCCTGGCGGTGTCGGGCGTGCCGAATTCCTTGGCGACGATATTGAGGCGAACGAGCTGCTCCACGGGGGAGGGCGCCCCTGGCGTCAAATCCAACGCGACATGAACGATGAGGGGGTCGAAAGTCGGACGTTCCTTGGCCGCGAAGATCTTCGCGAGGGCGTCCTCATTGAAAGCGTCGCCAGCCAGACCGTAAACGGTCTCGGTCGGCATCGCGACGAGGTCGCCTTTTCGCAAGGCTTCCCCGCAGCGGCGAATATTCTCGACGGTGGGCTTCAGGATGCGGGTTTCCATTTGAGGGCCCGTCTTATCCTAAGAGTGCTTGGCTTGGAAGGGCTTCCAGACTTCTTCCATCTTCATACTGCGGGAGCCCTTGATCATCAGGGCGTCCTTGGGCTGCACGCCACGGATCAGAGCCTCCGCCATGGCCGCATGAGTGTCGAAGTGGCGCAGTTCGCCTCGGAATCCCTGCTTCTTGAGTTCGTCTTGAAGCCATTGCATCCGCTGGCCGTAGAGGAACACGTGTTCGATTCCGAGTGCCACGATTTGCGGCGCGAGTCCGCGATGGAGCTCCTGTTCCCCCGTGCCGAGCTCCAGCATGTCGCCAAGACAGGCCCAGCGTACGCGACGTGCGCCGCCCCGGTGAGCGATGTCCGTGAGCACGTTCAATCCCGCCGTCACGGAGGAGGGGTTCGCGTTGTAGTAGTCGCAAAGAACCGTGATGCCGTCTTTCAGTTCGTAGACCTCCGAGCGGCCCTTGGGAGTGGTGAAGGTCGCCAGGCCGTTGCGGATTTCCTCCGCCGTGAGTCCGAGTCCCCGGGCCATCGCGACCGCTCCGCAGAGATTGCGGGCATTGTGCGTGCCGGGGAGCGGGCAGACGAGCTCGAGGCCGTCGAGTTCGCAACCGGAGAATCGCAGCACCGTGCGGTCGCGGTTCCAGTGAGCTTCGATCACATTCGTACCGGCCGGGACAGCCCTGTCAGCCGTGTCGCGTGCAGAGTCCCGAAGGGTGAAGGCCACACGGCGTGCGTGCTTCAGATCGTGGGTGACCGGGGCGATCCACGGGTCATCGAGGTTGATCACGGTAAGACCGCGAACCGTGTCGATGTATCGGAGCGCCAGCGCCTCTTCTCGCGCCACGGTGGGAAGGTCGATGAGCTTTTCCAGGTGCTCGGGGCCGATGGCCGTCAGGATGGCGGCATCCGGAGCGACGAGTGGCATGTGCTGCTCCATCGCGCCGATTTCGTCGATGCCGACTTCAATCACCGCCGCGCCGTGTTCGCGACGAAGCTCGAGAAGAGTCATGGGAATCCCGACGAAACCGTTCTGGCTTCCTTCGGTCTTCAAGACCTTTCCCCACTTGCCGCGGAGGATGGCGGTGAGGAGTTCCTTCGTGGTCGTCTTGCCGACGCTCCCGGCGACGGCGACGACGGGAATGTCGAAGAGCGAGCGCCAGGCCGCGCCGAGCTTGCGGTAGGCGGCCTCCGTGCCGTTCCCATCCGCCCCCGAGGGAACGCGGAAGAAGAACGCCGGGCCTGCTTTCGATAGGTCGTAGTCACTTCGGCAAATGACCCCGCGGGCGCCTTGCTCAACCGCCTGGACGATGAATTCGTGGGCGTCGAACTTCTCGCCTTTGAGAGCGATGAAGAGGCAGCCGGGGCGAATCTTGCGCGAGTCGGTGACGACTCCGTCGAAAGCTCCCGTTTCCAGCGTGGGACCGGCAGGAATGGCGACGCCTAATGCCTGTGCAACGAACTCAGGTGTCAGTTTGCTTTGACTTTTTAGGTCCATGCTTGCAGGTTAACATGGTCTCGCCGGAGACTCACGGAGACTCTTCATGGCGCTTTCTATGGCAGGAAAGACAGTAGGGATTATCGGAGGTGGCCAGCTGGCTCAGATGCTGGTTGAGGCGGCGCATCGTCTCGGTCTGGATCCGGTCGTCCTCGTGACCTCGCCCGCCGATCCGGCGGCCCAAGTCTGCAAGAAGATCGTCGTCGGGCATTGGACCGATGAGAAGTCGCTCCGGCAACTCTTCGAACAAACTGAGATCGTCGCTTTTGAAAATGAATTCATCCCCTGTGATCTCGTCGAGAAGGCGGCCCAGGGGCTTTCCTCCGGACGTCGCGTCCGGTTCTTTCCTTCGCTCGGCGCGATCCGAAAACTTCAGGACAAGCTCGAGCAGAAGGCGGTCCTTCGCGAGCTATCCATTCCGGCTCCCGAGTATGAGCCGTTGCCGCCCGGTGCGGATCCGGCAAGCTGGTTCAAAAAGGTGAGTGAGCGCTTCGGAGGCCGCTGCGTCTTGAAATGGGCGCGACTGGGTTACGACGGCAAGGGGACTTTTCTTTCCAAGGGTGGACGTTCGGATGTCGCTGCGGCCGAAGCGTTTTGCGCGCAAGCCGCCGCGAAGGGCGTTCCGGTTTTCGCCGAGGCCATGATTCCTTTCAAACGCGAACTCGCGGTCGTGGCGAGCTACTCGGTCACCGGAGAATTCGCCGCGTATCCGCTCGTCATTTCGCAGCAGGAAAAGGGGATCTGCCGCCTGGTGGTCGGTCCCGCGACCAGCTTCGGTGTCGGCGAAGAGACGGAGCGCCTGGCGCATGAGTACGCGCGGAAGGTCGCTTCGAAGTTGGATTTGCATGGTACGTTCGCCATCGAGTTTTTCGAGGCGGAAGATCCAGAGACCGGGAAGACGCGCCTTCTGGTGAATGAGTTGGCCCCGCGCGTCCACAATACCGGGCATTACACGCAGGATGCCGCGGAAACGAGTCAGTTCGAAAATCACTGGCGCGCGATTCTCGGGATGCCCCTGGGCGACGTAGCGGTCGCGCCGGGCTTTTCGATGCTCAATCTCCTGGGCCCGGAAGTCAGTGGCCCGCTCAGTGGTCATGTCGCGCCGAAAGTCGCGGAGGGCCCGAAGCCGGGCGCGAACCGTTTCGGCAAGGTGAAGGTCCACTGGTACGGGAAGGATCTCAGGCCGGGGCGTAAGCTCGGTCATTTGAACGCGCGCGCGGAGTCCGTCGAGGAGGTCACGCAGCTGGTGCACGAGCTTGAGGCGTGCGAGCGTGAGTGGTTGGAGCAGGTTACGAAGGCGAGTGGCGAGCCCGGCGACTCTGGAGTCGACCCTGAAACTGGCCCCGGTGCGACCAAAACCAAGAAATAGGATCAGGAGAGGAATATGGCTCAGACGAAATCCCGGAAGCAGGCTCAAGCGCGTTCCAGCTCGCGAGGCATGAGGCGGCGAGGGGGAAGTGAGTACGGGGATACCAGCGCGGCTCGCGTGGCGATTATCATGGGAAGCGACTCCGATCTGCCGACGATGAAGGGCGCCGCCGAGGCACTCACCAGTCTTGGGGTTGAATATGAAATGCGGGTCATCTCGGCTCATCGCACGCCCGTTGAGATGGCTCACTTCGCCGAGACGGCCCGGACTCGCGGAATTCGCGTGATCATCGCCGGAGCCGGCGGCGCGGCTCACCTGCCTGGAATGGTAGCTGCCCATACCGAGTTGCCGGTAATTGGCGTCCCGGTGCCGATTGGCCCTCTCCAGGGGCAGGACGCGCTTCTTTCCATCGTCCAGATGCCCAAGGGTGTCCCGGTGGCCACGGTCGCGATCGGCAACGCCTACAATGCTGGAATCCTTGCTGCTCAGATTCTCGGGGCGGGCGGCTTGGACTCCGACGATGCCCTTTTAGACGAAGTCGCGGCTTTCAAGCAGGGTCTCCGCCGCAAAGTCCGTGCGATGCGAGTGTAGTGCGCCGCGTTTGACGCGTGTGCACTACCAAAAGGTGGGGGCCACCTTTTGGTTTTGCCCAGTTCTTCCGAAGAGTCGGATGCTGGGGTGTCACCTATGTCATCGATCAAACTTCCGAGTTGGGTGAATTTGCGGGTCGGATTGCTGCTGGGACTGCTGACTGCCGTCGCCGTGGGGATCGGCACGACTCAGACCTGGAGAGTTCTCGACGTCGAGAGCGCCGCATTCGTGCAGCAATCGATCGGTGATTCCGCCAAGCTCTTCGCGAGTCATGTCGCCGACGTGGCCGATCAATACCGTCTTCGGACAGCGGAGATCGGCTCACTGGCCCTCCGTGGGGAGAACGAAGCGGCCACGACCTTGTTGGCTCGCGACTCGGAGCAGATCCGTCTGTCGGTCTGGCAGAAAGGGCCCGAGGGTTTGATTCGCAGAGCGGAAGTGGACAATCCGAAGCTCGCAAGTGACGGAACCGCTATTCCCGGTATCTCTGAAGACGTTGAGCGTGAGTTCGTCGTCGAGGGATTCGAAGGCCGCATGCGCCTGAGAGGCTTGCTGACCGGCAGTGAGATCCGCAGCGTGATGATCGCCGAGCCTCTTCCTGCTCCCGATCAGGAGCACGCGCTCCTCGCGCTTTCTCAGTTCACTCTTGAGCGGGTTCGGAAGACCTTTACGCTGGAAAGCATCATCGCTGGACAGCTCGTGGACGAGACCGGGTTGCTGCTGGCCGGATTCGGGAATGCTCCTTCGAGCGCGGATGCCATGCTGTTCAAGCAGATGAAGGGCGGGGCGCTCTCGAGTGGACAGAAGCTTTATCGCGATGATCGGGGGACGGAATACTTCGGTGGATACTATCGCGTGGAGCCGTCGGGGCTCGGCGTGCTCATCCGGGTTCCTGCTCAAGACGTCAGGGCGGGACTAAGTTTCGCGCGCAAGCAGTCCTTAGGGTTCATCCTCGTGACCTTCCTCCTGTTCAGTGCTCTCGGTACGTTCTACGCGCGGAAATCTGGCGCCGCCGTACCGGAAAAGTCTCCTGATTCGCGCCTCACTTCCACGGACCAGGGAGTCGCGGCGACTCCGCCCGTTCGGGCGCCTGCTTTCGTGCTGCACGGGGCGATCCGCGGCTTGGACGAAATGACGGAGTCTTTAGGCGCCGAAGCCGCGATCGAATCCTTGAATGAAGTGCTGACGCTCATCGAGAGCCGATCCCGTGCTTGGGGCGGGACCTACCACTACTCGGCAGGGCAGAACTTCGTGTTGTCGTGGCGTGAGCTTCCGGATCCGGAGGCCTGGAAGGTAGTTCGGTGCGCGTTGGAGATCCGAAGGGACTTGCGAGCTCTGAATGAAGCTCGAAGAGTCGACGGTCAGAAGCCGCTTCTCGTCGGAATGGGAGTTCATGCCGGTGTCGCACTCTACGGAAAAATCGGCCCCTCGGGCCGCTCCAGTGAAATGCTCGCTGGAAATCTTCCGGCGGAGGCCAATGCCCTGACTCGCCAATCCATGGTGACGGGCCATGATCTTCTGGTGACTCAGGGTGCCTGGAACGCCGTGCAAGGCAGTGTGATCGGAGGCAAGGCCGGGGAAGCAGTCCTGACCGAACTCTCCGGGCTCGTTGAGCTGTACTTCGTGGACGGTTATCGGGAGGCCGACGGACAGGAAGTGAAGGTCGAAAGCCCGTATGCCCGGACCGAGGCGGCCGCGATTCCCGCGGTGAATCCCGTGTCAGGGCCGAAACGTTGGTTCATCAATAACGGCTCACAGATTTTGGGCCCGTTGCTGCCCGCTGAGATCGCACCGCTCCTGTTCGCGCAGGAGCTCGACTTCGACTGTGAATGCTGGGCAGAGGGAACGGGAGACTCCGCGCAACTTCGCAGCTCGGGCGTTTTCGGTGGTTCGGACGGCGAAGACGCGAAGTACTGGGTCTTCGACGGGCAGACGATTCACGGCCCTTTGAGTAAAGGTTTTCTGATGACGGCGATCCAGCATGGAGCCGTCTCGCGCGCTTCCTACATCTGCGAGGACAGTACGACGAAGGGATGGAAATCCGTGCCGGAGTGGCTCGGCGAGCCGGCGGAGCCTGCCCTCGAACTTCCAGTGCTGGAAGAGCCGCCACGTGAAACGCCGCCTGTGACGCCGCCGGGAAAGCCTGATTCGGAGGGGCCGAGTGGCTCGTCTTCCTGAAATCCTCGCCGAGACGTAGTCATCAATAAGCCGTCCGGATGGCTGACCATCCCGGGCCGGTCCCCGAACAGCACCGTCTTGCAAGGTACGGAGCGTCCCGTGCTCTCCGAGTGGTTGACCGAGCGCTGTGGCGCGATCTGGATCGTTCACCGCCTCGATCTGGAAACGAGCGGAGTCGTGATGTTCGCCCGCAACGAAGAGGCGCATCGGGAAGCGAATGCCTGGTTCAGTCAGCGCAAAACAAAGAAAACTTACTATTGCCTCGCGCAGGGCGTTCCGTCGATGCCGATGTTGCGCCTGAATGCTCCCATTGAGGGATCTCCGTCCTTGACTCAGATCGAGGTCGTCGAGTCCTACGAGCAAGGGTTTCTCGCCAAAGTGAGAATCGGTACCGGACGGAGGCACCAGATCCGGATTCATCTCTCCGGGGCGGGTTTTCCGATCTGGGGCGATCGCCACTATCGCGGAGCGGAAGAGATCTGCTTCGACGAAAAGACCTTGCCGATACCCCGAGTGGCGCTGCATGCTTCGCGATTGGAGTTGCCGAGCGGTGAATCTTTTGAAGCGCCCTGGGCCGAAGATTTTTCGCAGTGGGTGGAGTACCTGCGGACGGAGGGAACCCGTGTCTGATCTGGATCGCGCCTGGCAGTGGAGGCAAGAACGCGGTGTGTTGACGGCGCTCGAGGCCGTGCGCGTTTTTCACGGACCGGGCGAGGGGACTGGGCTCTGGAAGCAACTGGCCTTGGATCGTTTCGGCAATCACTTCTGGATCACGGTCTGGGAAGGCCGTGCCGATGTCCGCGCGCTTTCCGGCTGCTTCACGGAAATCGAAGCGTTCCTGCGCCGCAAGAGCGCGGCCTCGGCCGTGCTACTCGCGCGTCCTGAGCGGGGGCTTCCGGAAGAAGCGCGTGTACTCTTCGGTACGCCGCCCGCGGAGGCGTTTGAAGTGCGGGAGCGTGATGCCGCGTTTCTGATCCGCCTCAGCGGGGTCCGTCATCCGGGACTGTTCCTCGATCATCTCCCGCTTCGCGACTGGCTTCGCGCCCGAAT
>CAYOWB010000027.1:5676-8686 GCA_964407515.1 uncultured Bacteriovoracaceae bacterium | reverse complement strand
GTGGGCCGAGGAGAACTGGACGCACAATCGTTTGCCGCCCGATCGCGCTCGCTTCATCGCGGGCGATGTCTTCGAGTGGCTGCCGCGGCTCCGGAAGTCCGAGGAGCGCTATGATTGCGTGATCCTGGATCCGCCCTCGTTCTCACGGGGAAAGAAGGGCGTGTTCTCCACGTCAAAGGATCTGGAGCGGCTGCATGGTCTTGCCATGGATTTGCTGGCTCCCGGCGGCTTTCTGGTGTCGTCAATCAACTCCGCTGAAATTCCGCGTCCTAAATATGAGCAGGAAGTCTTCTCGGCGGCGCGTTCACATAAGCTGCGCTTCCAGGTGCTCGACGAGATCACGCAGCCTGAGACCTTCCCGACCACACTCGGTGCGTCGGCGGAGCGCTACCTCAAGGGTTGGGTGCTGAAATCTTCCTGAGGTCCTCGGGCAACTCCGACTCATAAGTCATCGTCTCGCCCGACATCGGATGCGGAAAACTCAGTCGATACGAATGAAGCGCCGGGCGTGGAAAACCGTCGTCGACGCGCGCGTACTTGCGGTCTCCGACCAACGCGTGGCCTTCAGCCGCCGCTTGCACGCGAATCTGATGGCTGCGTCCCGTCTCGAGCACGAACTCCACCAACGTCACCGTCTCGCCCCGCCACTGGCCTGGGCGCACGGGGCGGGCCGAGAGCACCGCCTGCTTGCCGGGCCGTCCGCGCACTACGCGAACGGTGTTGGTGCGTTCCTCTTTCTCCAGGACATGAGCCCAACGCGCTGGTGCCGCGAGCGTCCCGTGGACCCACGCCAGATACGCGCGCTGGAGATCGCCCTTCTGCAGAGCTGCCGTCAACCGATTGGCGGATTTCGTCCGCTTGGCGACGACCATGAGTCCCGAAGTATTGCGATCCAGTCGATGAACGAGACCGACGTAAGGGCGGCCTAGCCGCTCCCTGAGCCAATCGACCAGGTTTGGCTCGCCGGACACATCTCCCTGGCTCAGTAGCCCCGCCGGTTTGTCGAGCACCATCAGGTGCTGGTCTTCAAACAGCACCTTAGGGATGAGAGCGGAAGGGAAGTGATCGGATGCAGACATTGGCAGAGGTCCTCACGCCGCGTTATACTGGAAGTCCATGAATACGGCAACCCGGGGTCTGAAAAGCGCGATCGGTTGGTCTTTGCTGTTTCTGGCCTATGCGGTCGGACTCTCGTTTTACAAAGCGGAGCGCGTGAATGAGTTCGCGCGGCAGCGACTGGAGCGATTGGAGGAGACGCAGTCCTCTCTTCAGAACTTGTTTCAGGCCAGTTTTTTCTTTTTCTTCGACGAACAGTTCATGCCCGGCTTGAAGGAAAAGCTCGCGGAGCTTCCGTCATTGAACCGGCTTCAAATCTACTCCACCACGGGGACCGAGCTTTTTGACTCAAGGAATCCCGCGAAGAGAACCGCCGAGAAAAAGCCGGCCGCCGACGCGGACACCCTACGGCGTCTGGGTGCCGAGGAGCGTTCGGTGTCCGTCCATGGTTTCGAAGTTCATGTCGTCGCTCCGGCAGGGCAGTACGGCATGGTCTACAGTTTTCATGACCGCGACACACGTGCGCGCGTCGCGATCCTGGTGGTTGTCGGCCTTGCCGCGGTGATTCTCCTGGCCTGGCTTCATCATCTCCTGAAGCGGCGCCTTGCGCGGCGAAGTGCCGGTGCGAACAAGCTCTGGGGACTTCGCGCCAAGTTCCTGCTCGCCATCGTGCTGATCAATCTGTTCACGGGCGGAGTGATCTTCTTCACGCTTTCGGCGTTGCAGACTCGGGAACAGACTCAGCGTATTCAGAAAGAGTCGGTGTTGTTCAGTCGGTTTTCGAGCGCGCAGATCGTCTCGGACTTCTCCAACTACTTCTATTTCTATTACTCAGACAAGTTCCTGCCCAGCATCCGGTCCATCATCGCCTCGAATGAGAACCTCCTGGGTATCCGGATCATCTCCCGACGCACCGGGGCGGTGTTATTTGACAGTGACCGCGCTCCAGTGTCTCCGACAGGCGTCGGTATTTCGACAGGGGATACGGATGGGGTTTCGGCACTGCCGGCGGACGTCGAGGCCGAGTTGCGGACAGTCGATGTTTCGACCCGTGAGCTGGCGCGCGGGGGCGAGAAGCTCTTTGCCGTCGTTCACACCTACCGCAATGACAGTCAGGAAGCGCTTTTCTATGTCGACTATCTCTATTCGTTCCGGACACTCGCCAAGAGCGTGCACGCGATTCGCCGCCAGATTCTAATCGACCTCGTACCGGCCATGATCTTCGGTCTGCTCGTGGCCGCGGTATTCGGGCAGCTTCTGATTTCCCCGATCCGCCGTCTGGTCGCGGCTCTCAAGCGCGTGACGGAAGGCGAGTACGACGTGTCAGTGGACGTCGACCGTTCCGACGAAATCGGCGATGTGGTGCAGGCGTTCAACACCATGGCGACGGAGCTTCGAAAGAAGCAGGAGCTCCGCAAGTACCTCTCGGATTCCACCTACCGGCAGATCATGGAGTCGCCTGAGATCGGCCAGCAAAGCGGTTTGGGCGGAACCCGGGTGTCTGCCGCCGTGCTCTTCTGCGATATTCGAAACTTCGTCGGACACTGCGAGAGCCTGGAGGCCGAAGAGGTCACCGCAATGCTCAACGAGTACTTCTCCGAGATGGTGGAAGTGGTCTACCGGAACGGTGGGGAAGTCGACAAGTTCATCGGTGACGCGCTCCTGGCCGTGTTCTACGAGAGCTCCGCGACCCAGATTCCGTCGGCGACCGGCACCGCGCTTCGGTCCATCTACTGCGCGCTCGAGATGCGCGAGCGATTGAAGGAGTTCAACGCCAAACGCGTGAACCTCCGCAAGAGCGCGCTCGAGATCGGAATCGGCATCTCCTACGGTGAGATCATCTCCGGCCCCATTGGCTCCAAGGACCGCATGGACTTCACCGTGATCGGTGACGTGGTGAATCTTGCGAGCCGGATCGAGAAGCTGTCGAAGGCCGGAAAGCACACCCGCGTGG
>CAYOWB010000027.1:5371-5637 GCA_964407515.1 uncultured Bacteriovoracaceae bacterium | reverse complement strand
TTCGGGGACTTCTGGATTACGAAAGCCTGAGCAACGAGCCGATTCGTGGCAAGGATGAGGACGTGACGGTGTTCGAGCTCGTCCGTGTTCGGGACCTGACGGCTCTGGTTGAGCACCTCAAGGGCAGTGACCGGGCGCTGAAGCTTCGAAGCATCGAGCTGCTCGGACACTCCCGCAATCATGACGCCGTTCCGCACGTCGTAGGTGTGCTGTCGGCCGCCGACGGATGGGATGCTCGGCCGACGAACTGCGCACCGACCTGCTCT
>CAYOWB010000027.1:0-5361 GCA_964407515.1 uncultured Bacteriovoracaceae bacterium | reverse complement strand
ATGAGGAGTTCCGGCTTCGCGCGGTCTTCGCATTGGCGAAGCTGGCGTCGCCTAACGATCCGCAGGTATTGGATGCGCTATTCGGGGCGCTGCCCGGCGAGAAGAGCGACAAGGTCAGTGGTGCGATCATCTCCGCCATCGGTCAGATCTGCACCACGGAGCGCGTGCTGGCGCTCGAACCCTATCTGCGTTCAGGTGACGATCGTGTCGTCGCGAATACGGTGGAGGCGTTCGGACGGGTGCGGAGTCCGAAGTGCATGGACCTCGTGCTCCCGGCTCTCGGATCGCGGAACAATCGCGTGAAGGCCAATGCCGCCATGGCTCTCTTCGCTGCCGGTCGGCTCGAGGTGATCGATACCCTGAAGCCTATGCTCATGCATTCCGATCCGCTCATGCGCTCCAGCGCGGCCTTTGCGATCGGGGAGCTTTCGCTTCTTGCTCAGCGCGAACGTCTCGTCGAGGCATGGCAGTCGCAGCCAGGGAGGGTGAAGGTTTTCCTCGCGGAACTCCAGGAGTGCGTGCCCATGCTCGCCACGCTGCTCAAGGACCCCGAGTCGATGGTAAAACGCCAGGTCGTCATCGCGCTCGGCAAGATGAAGGACAAGAACGCGATCCTTCCGATGATCGATATGGTGGATGTCCATCGTGACTCCAAGGAGCTCATGGGTGATGTCGCCGAGGCTCTGCGTTCCATCGGTTCCCACAAGCTGGTGCGCGAGGTGCTCTCGCGGTTGGCGGGGTTGTAGCCACTGCGGGCCTGCCTCTGGTCCCGGACGGCGCTTCTGATCCGGGCGTCGCTTCTGTGCTAGCTGATTTCGAACGGTTGGTTCGGTTTTGATCCGCACAGCCGAGTTGTGCTCATTAATCTCGAACCGTTCGTTCGAAAATAGGGTGCACAAGGCTCCGGATTGCAGTGTGAACCGTCAGGAGTGGTCACCTGAGGTCCATGAATCGGACATAAAGTCGGCATTGAGCGCGCCGACGCCGATTTCTTCAGGGTATCGAGGGCACCGGAAATGCAGCCCGTCATCGGTCATGCACTTCTACCAATTCGTGGCGAGAAGCCACTTTCCTGCTTTTGAACGTGAAGAGGTCGCTCTTTCCGCTTGGAGAGGACTTAAGAAAATCTTTCCCCAGGTCGGCGCGGCGGTCCTCATGCCAAATCACCTGCATGTCTTCGCGCAGGTGAAGAACCCCGAGGCGGTTAGGGTTCGGATTTGTCACCTTTTAGGCGCTCTCACGCGCGAATATCGGCTTCCGGAGGGGTTCTCTCGCGTGACGCCGGTCGAGCCCGTGGAGTCGGCTGAAAAGATTCGGCGCAACCTGCGCTACGTCATTCTGAATCCTTGCCGCGCGGACCTGTGCCGTGATCCGCTGGAGTGGCGTTGGAGCACTTACCGACAGCTCGTAGGGGCGGCGTATGGACAATGGACCAGTCAGGAAGTGGTCGCAGCTTGCGGCTATCCAGGTCGTATCGGACTAAAGCGGCTGCATGCCTACGTGAGCTCCGACCCTTCAGTCCAGGTGCGAGGTAGCCGACTACCGGAAGCAGCGCGGGGGCCTCTCGGCAGTGATGAAAAGAGCGCTTCGCTGGAAGAACTCTTCGCGGCGGCACGTGCGGCATACCCGGAAGAGCGACGAGACGATAGTCCTCGAATTCGTGCTTCCTTTATCTGGCTGGCTAGGAATCAAGGGTGGACTGAACTTGATCCGCTTGCGCGGTATCTTAAAACGTCCCGGTCCAGCGTTTGGTATTGGGCGAGCAGAGCACCGAGAGATCAGGAGGATGCTTTGCTTCCGGAGCGTTACTGCTTGGCTGACGCCCGACTCCGGTGGGGATAGAGAGTTTCAGGCATAGCAGATCCCATTCCCGCGGTTTTCGGTGGAGTGCCCCTCGGAAGCCGACTGTGTCGGTGCCACGAATTTGGCCCCTGACTCTTTCTGTGCGTCTCAAATTCGAACGGTTGGTTCGGTTTAGATCCGCACAGCCGAGTTGTGCTGTCTGAAGTCGAATGGCTGGTTCGAATTGGGGCTGCACAGGATGCCGCCCCTTTTGGGGTGATACTGGAAGTGGAGTTTCTTCTGGCGCATAGCGCCAAAGTATTCCTCTTCCCGACGCGTCGGCTCCACGCTATGAATTCTCCATGCGTCAGTATCTCGACCTTCTGCAACATGTCCTCGATCATGGTACCCGCAAGGAAGACCGCACCGGTACCGGCACGCTCAGTGTCTTCGGGCATCAGATGCGGTTCGACCTGGAGGCGGGTTTCCCCCTCGTGACCACGAAGAAAGCGCACCTGCGCTCCATTATTCACGAGCTGCTCTGGTTCCTGAAGGGCGACACGAACATCCAGTACCTGCGCGACAATGGCGTCACGATCTGGGACGAGTGGGCCGACGCCAACGGTAACCTGGGGCCGGTTTACGGCTCGCAGTGGCGGTCCTGGCGTGCGACAGATGGGCGGACTATCGATCAGATCTCGCAGGTCGTGGAGATGATCCGAAAAAATCCGGA
The DNA here is from genome assembly GCA_964407515.1 of uncultured Bacteriovoracaceae bacterium. GTDB lineage: Bacteria > Bdellovibrionota > UBA1018 > UBA1018 > UBA1018 > CAYOWB01. Next base: position 2,846 of record CAYOWB010000027.1, on the reverse strand, counting down.
CTCCCGCCGGCTCATCGTGAGTGCGTGGAACGTCGGCGAGATCGATCAGATGGCGCTTCCTCCGTGTCATGCGCTCTTTCAGTTCTACGTCGCCCGAGGGAAGCTCTCGTGCCAGCTGTATCAGCGCAGCGCTGACATTTTCCTCGGTGTTCCGTTCAACATCGCGAGCTACGCGCTCCTGACGATGATGATCGCTCAGGTCACAGGCCTCAAAGCAGGGGAGTTCGTGCATACCCTCGGGGATGCGCACCTCTACCTGAACCATGTCGAACAGGCTAAGCTTCAGCTGTCGCGCGAACCGCGGCGTCTTCCGACAATGAAACTGAATCCGGCCGTGGACTCCGTCTTCGGATTCCAATACGATGATTTCACCCTCGAGGGTTATGATCCACACCCGGCGATTAAGGCGCCGATTGCCGTATGATCCTTTCCATCATCGTCGCTGTCGCTCAAAACGGAGTTATCGGACAAGGCAACAAGCTTCCCTGGCACATTCCGGAGGACCTGAAGCGGTTCAAGCAGCTCACGACGGGGCATGCCGTGATCATGGGGCGCAAGACGTACGAGTCCATCGGCAAGCCGTTGCCCAATCGCAAGAACATCGTGATCACGCGGCAGCCGGGCTACGATGCGCCGGGAACGTTCGTCGTGAGTTCGCTGCAAGAGGCGATTCAGCTCTCCAGTCAGTGGGACGATGAAGAGGCGTTCGTGATCGGCGGTGCGGAGATCTATCGGCAGACGATTCCGCTGGCTGATCGCATCTACCTCACGATCGTGCGACAGGATGTGGCTGGGGACACTCTTTTTCCGCCGATTCCCGAAGGAATGTATACGGAGACGGCGCAGGAAGAAATGGAGGCCGCCATTCCTTTGACGTTTGTCGTCCTGGAACGGGCTCGGCCTCCGGTTACTTCAATATCTTGAGCGCGGCCTTGATGAACTGCTTGCGAGCGGTCTGCGATGCAGCCTGATAGAGCTGGATCACTTCGCGGATCTGCTTATCCTTCGCCGAAAGAGCGGCGACGGAGGCTGCATCGGCCATTCCCGCGAGCATTTCGGCCGGAGCGCCCTTCTTGCTCTTGGTTCCCTTGTTTCCGACGAAGCTTTTGAAGTCCGAGCGGATGGCAAGGTTTGCCGCCTGAAGGTCCGACACGGGGATCTTCAGGAAAGAGGCGAGCTGGTCGACCTTCTCCCAGGGGAGAGGTGCACGGCCATGCTCAATGTTCGAGATGAATTGTACGGAGCAGTGACAGGCTTTCGCCACGTCGAGGAGACCGAGTCTCTTCTCAAGACGGTGTTTGCGAATCAAGTCACCGAGCGGACCGAAAGAACGATTGTCGCGAGAGCGACCTTTAGGACGACCACGTTTCATAGTGGTTTTCGTGTACTGCCAAACTGAGATTTTGCCAAGAGTGGATTTATCGTTTGAGTGAATATCGGATACACTATGGTTGTAGGGACGGATTGAGTGTATCCTTGAGGAATAATGATGGAATATTTTCGCGTCAAGATCTGGGGCGCGCGGGGTTCCCTGCCAGCGCCATTGTCGCCCGCAGCCGTTGAGGGGCGGATTCGGGAGCTGTTTGACGAGTTTTTCGCGCTGGGTCTGAGGGAGTCCAAAGACGTCGCGGCGTTTCTTGCCGGACAGCCCAGGCATCGCTTGGGAGGTTACGGCGGCGATACTCCGTGCGTCGATGTTCGCGCTGGTAGCTCGCAGGTGATCGTCGATGGCGGGAGCGGGATTCGTCGCTTGGGGTATGAGCTGCTCGCGGGCCCTTGTGGAAAGGGACAGGGCGAGGTTCATATCCTGTTCACGCATTTCCACTGGGATCATCTGCTAGGCCTGCCGTTTTTCGTGCCGATCTTCATCCCGGGAAACGTCGTTCACGTTTACTCCGTGCAGCCCGAGCTTCCGGAGGTTTTCAAGACTCTGTTCAAGAAGCCGTTCTTTCCGGTGCCGCTCGACAAGCTCGGCGCCAGGATCGAATACCATCAGCTCGAACCGCGCAAGCCGGTGAAGTTCGGTGAGTTGACGGCGACGCCTTATCGGCTGGATCACCCGGATCCGTGCTGGGGCTATCGCTTCGACTACCGCGGCAAGGCGTACTCTCACTGCGTCGATACGGAGTGCGTGCGGGTTTCGCGCGAGGACTTGGGGCCGGATCTGCCACTGTATCAAGGCGTGGATCTCATGGTCTTCGATGCCCAGTACACGCTGATGGAAACGATGGAGAAGGTGAACTGGGGACACGCGGCGGCCTCTCTGGGGCTCGAGATCGCGATGCGCGAAGGCGTGAAGCGCGTGGCGTTCATGCACCATGATCCCGCCTCCAGCGATGAAAAGGTCGTCGCCGCGGAGGCACAGGCCCGGCAGTTCTACGACAGTCGCATTCGCGCCGGCGGTCTCCATCCGGTGGAGTGGTGCTTCGCGCACGACGGAAGCGAATTCACGATTTAACCCCACGCCGGGGGCCTTGACCGGCCCCACCTCGGCCAACCGCTGGGTCGCGTTCACACGGAGGGCTGCCCCTTCATGGGCACTCGCTTTGCCCTGTTCACGTGAAGGCCGGCTTTTCCCTGGGTACGGCTCTCTGCCGAGTTCACGCATGGGGTCTTTTTCACTCTCTCCACTGGGGCCGCACATCCACGCGGAGCAGGAGCGAAGCGTCGGTCGCGACTAAATGTCGCGCCGAGGCCAGGATGGCCGAGGACGGGCTTGCATCGGTCGCGCGCGGGGCAAGGAGTACTTCCCTCGGGGGCTCATGCCAGCGGGACGCGTGCCCGAGCGCGAAGCGCGAGGGAGGCATGCGAAGTCAGGATGACTGTACGTGCCGCCGTGCATGGCG
>CAYOWB010000026.1:28375-29104 GCA_964407515.1 uncultured Bacteriovoracaceae bacterium | reverse complement strand
GACTGAACAAGAGCGCGAGCACGTCTTCTTGAGTCTTGGGACGATTGTGTTCACCAATCAGTCCGACTTTCATCGCCTTCGCGATGACCTGTTGAAGGTGCACGCCGCGGCCGTCATCGCTGATCTCGATGCGCAGATTGCCACCCTGGAGCGCCGCATGAACCTGCACGTGGGCGACGGGCACTTTGCCAGCGACCGAGCGTTCGGCCGCCGTCTCGACCCCGTGATCTACTGCGTTACGAATGGCGTGAATCAGGGAGACCGAAAGCACGGCATGCAGCCGGGAGTCGACTTCGATATCGAAGCCCGAAGCCTTGAAGACGATCTTTTTTCCCTGTCGTGAGGCCAGCTCCTGCGCAACCGCTTCGCACTCGCACGCGAGCGTCGCTAGCGAAACGAGCTGAAGGCGGCAAACGGCCTTTTCCACGCGGTCAATGGCTGCATGGAGCGGATCTGGAATCGAACTCTTGTAGTCCGGGCGCGCCCTCAGCTGCTGAAGAAGATCGACGGCGGTTGAGAGTTCGCGAAGCTTCAATTCGTCCATGAGCAGGGCCTCCGAGATCCCAGGCAGGTCCATCGCCCAGGTCCTTTCCAAGTTAAGCACTCGAAGCAGGGCATTGACAAGACCGTCCAGCCCCTGTTAGCCATTAGACCAAGTGGTGACGTACCCAAATGGCTAAGGGGACGGTTTGCAAAACCGTTTTGTACCGGTTCGAGTCCGGTCGTCAC
>CAYOWB010000026.1:20689-28265 GCA_964407515.1 uncultured Bacteriovoracaceae bacterium | reverse complement strand
GGCAGCTACCTCGACATTTCCCGATCTTTCGCGAGATTTCCGGAATTTCCTATTTCCTGCCTACGATCTGCCTACTGCCCTCCTACTTTTGTCCTACGGACAGGAAAGGAGCAGGCGTGAGAATTCGATCCAAACCACCCCCATAAAACGAAAAAGCCCGGCGGGCGTCCGTCGGGCTTCGTCGAATCTTTTTGTCGTCAGCCTGTGATCTTGGCGGGTCTCGACTGACGGCACCTCAATGAACCGGAATCACTCTCGTGATTCTCAGCAGGGCACCTCTCCATTTAACGGGGACGCGCCGCTGCTGTCAACGTGATTGGAGAAAGAGACTTTATGAACGGATCACAAGCAACCGTTATCGCCGTATCGAACCAAAAGGGCGGCACCGCAAAAACCACAACCGCAGTCCACCTCGCGCACGCCTTCGCGCTCGGCGGACACAAGACCCTACTCATCGACATGGACCCGCAAGGGAATGCGTCGCAAGCGCTCGGATTTCAGCATGGGGATCACGGAGCCAGCATCGCCGACCTTCTGTGGGACCGCACGCTCCCAACCGAGCGGGCCATCTATCCGCGCGGCAACCTCCATGTCATTGTGGCTAACCCCAACCTTGCCAAGGTTGAGCGTGGGCTTGCGACTCTGACCAATGCCGAACTCAGACTGGCTCAGCGCCTACGTGAGCTGCGCCCTCTCTACGACCTGATCGTTCTCGATTCCGCGCCTTCGTTCGGAATCCTCCTCAACTCCGTATTGAACGCCGCAGACGCGCTCGTCGTCCCGGTGGACTGCAATGTCTTCGCGCTCCACGGGCTGCAATCGCTTCTCGGCGAGATCGAGGAAATCAAGCTCGGCACCAACCCAAGCCTCAAGATCTTGGGCTACCTCATGACGATGGTGGACCGAACCATCATCAGCCAGCAGACAACCGACGCAGTGGCTCAAAACTTTGGTGAAACCGCTTTCAAGACACGCATCCGCCGCGCCGTCGCGATCCGTGAGGCAGCGGCCCTCGGACGCACGGTCTTTGAGCACGACCCAGCCAGCGCCGGAGCCGCCGACTATTGGCAGCTCGCACTGGAGGTCACCACTCGCCTTGCGTCGCTCAAGGAATCACACGGACTGAGGCTCGTCACGCCTGCGGCCTCCGTCGCCGAGGTAGGAGGTGCGCTATGAATTCCATCCCCGAAACGGCGACCACCAAGCCGAACAAGAAAGCACTCCTCCTGGACAGCGTGGGCGGGATGAAACTCGGCGCGCCCGTTCGCCTCAAACACACGATCGATCCTCAAACCAGCGAAACGGGTTTTATGGCCCCTGGCGTGCCCTCTATTGAGCCATCCCCTTCTTCCACACCCGCAGAACACCCGACTCGTTCCGCGCCGATCCTGGAGCAAAGTGGATCAAGCGGGAACAGTGTCACGCCAGTACAGAGTCAAAGCGTGATCCTGTACGATCCAAAAGCGCAGGAATTTCAACCCACAGGATCACGGCTTGACAGTGTCACCCCCTGCCCCTCTGAAGATGGTCAGGCCGTAACCGAGTCATCCCCTGACAGGGTTACCCCGCGACAGAGTCACGGCGTGAACCTGTCCCGGGCGTCGGGAGAGAACTGCCCGGCTCCGGCGGCAACAATCCTCCGTTCGGGAGTACTGAAGCCCAAGGACCACTACTGCGCGGTTCCGAACGTTCTCCTTCAGGCCGCTGGCCTGTTCGCGAACACGTTCGACCTCGCGGTCTATCTGCATCTCTTTGCCAACTCCTACGGCTTTGGGCGGAACACCTGCGACATGGGGCTCGCCGAGCTGGAGAGGTTCACAGGGCTAGCCCGAAACTCGGTCAAGAAGTCACTCGAACGGCTGACCGCTGCGAAGTGGATCCGAATGCATTCGGACTTCGAGTACAGCCGCGTGACTCGGAAGTGGCGCGTTTACAGCCCCTACGAGCGCGGTCACACCCCTCATCCAACGTATCACGATCCGGCCCGGAACCAGGATTCCGGATCGGCGAAAACCAAGGCTCCCGTCACTACAGAGTCACAGCACGACAGTGTCACCGCGCGACAGCATCAAGAGGTGACACTCAGAGGATTACCGCGTGACGCTGTAACAGGATCACCGCGTGACACGTACAAAAACAAAGAAGAGAAACACAGCCTAAAAGACATTCCCCAATTCCACTCTCTCACCTCGCGCGCGAATTCAGTTCAACAGTACTTCTCCGAAACGATGCCTTCGAGAAAGAAAGAGCGAGAGGAGCAGGCATTCCAGGAACTCCGAGAAATCTACTCAGAGAAGGACATCGCCGCGTGCCTGGAAGAAGTCCGCGTCAAGGGTCTACCTGGCGGAGGCACTTGCCATTCGCCCATGGCCTATCTCGCTGTCGCAATTGACAACGTACTTCCCCGGGTGCGCGAACAAGAGAAGCGGGAGCGCCGCCGGGCCGAGGAGAAACGACAGCTCGCGGAGCAAGCCAAACGCGAGACCGAAGAAGCAGCACATTCCGAGCGCGCAGCAGAAGTCCGTGAACGAGCTTTCACGCGCTTCGTTGCGGAGGCGTCCATCACGCAAGGCAAGGACGAGTCTGTGATCATCGCCGAAATCTGCCGCAATCACGACTTCGCGCTCCCGGGGGGCCTAGCAAACGGGAGACTGGCTCGGCTGTTCGCCATCGCCCGACACTGGGATGGACTGACACGCGCGGAACAAGAACGAGAGGAGGCGCTGCATGAAACGGCGAAGACACAGTCGGCATGATGAACCAGGAGAGTTGGCTTGGCTCCTCCGGCAATCAAGTCATGAACTTCGAGCCATCGCTCACCTAGTTGAAAACCAAGCTTCATTGGATTGCGTGCCCAACGACATCCAAGAAATCCACGAAGGATTGGGTCGCGTACTCATGCGACTCTCGGCCCGAGTGCGTAGCCTCAGCCAAAGAGTCGAAACACTTTCAGCTAGCGCCCGCCAGGAGTTTGAATGATGAGCCCAGTCCTTCTCGCGTTCGCAATTCTGGGATTCATGCTATGGGTAGTCAGACGCACCATTTTTCTTGGGCTGTCTCTTCTCTCTTGGGGAGGCCCACTCGGGATCAGTCTGCTCTGGTTCTGTATTCGCCTGGCAACGGGTGGACCGATCGCGGCAGTTCGCATGTCACTGAGAATTTGGACTAGGATTCGAAACTGGGAATTCAATTCTCAGTCGCTAGAACTCGACCTTCCCTTAGAGACACTCGGCCGTTCGGCCACCTCGCTTAGGAGATCCAGAAACCCACGTAACCTCTCCTCCTCGGCTAACTGAAGGATGTCTATTCTTGCCGTATTCGGCCCCTCACCCATGGTCTCTAGGCTCCTCGGCGAAGGAACAGTAAAACCCAGGTTACCTAATCTTCCTGAAAACGTACGTTGGAGATTCGGGCCAGATCGGGAAAAGATATCGAAGTAGTCAAAGAAGCTAAGCCTGACGTATCCATTGCGCCTCACTTGGAATACAGCTTTCCTCGACTTTCTGAATTGACGGTACACCGCCAAATGCCGTTCACCAGGAACCTTGTGATTTGAGATAGCAACTTCGTATTCTCGTCCTTTCGCCCACTCCAGGAGACTGGAGATAACTTTCATCTCCCGCTCCGTCCTACTGGTCTGAAATGCTGTTAAGAAGTCACAAAGGCGCTGGTCAATGATGCTACTCTTCCGTACCGGAGCCTGATCGGGTCCGCAGAGAAGCTCGGTATATACCAGCGTTTCGCCCCTATTTGCGGCATAGCCGCTAACGTAAAGGACAGCTAGCTCAAGGCCCTGTGCCGAAACGGAAAAATAATTCAGGATTGTCAGCAACTCTCGGTGTGGTTTGTCAACAGCTAGAATTAAACGCGTCCTTCGTGCGTCAAGATTCGCCTGAACCTTTTTCCAATACTCCTCTTTGGATACCGACGAAGTCAGCACTGGCCCCAAGTACCCTTCCACTGTCAGGTTCGTTGCAGCAGCTCGCCGTGCCACATGCCGTCTGAGTTCATTCGCGTCTATGGATCTATTTAGCAAAGCCGCGTAGTGAATCCCCTGACCAACTAACTTCCTAACAGATTCAGTCCCCCTTACGATCTTCGCCTCGACAATCGTCGGAACACCGTCTTGGTCAAGAAGCAACCAATCTGGCCTCTTGGCTCCCTCATTTGAGCCGGAAGAAAGGAGCGGAAACTCGCGTCCAACCGCAATCCACCTTCGGGGACAAATCGGATCGAGCAGTTCTCCACATAGAAATTGGACACTTGACGACAGCAGATCCATCAGATGAGTCTCGTTGACAAATGGAACGAGCGAGCAAGGAGTTACCCCTTCATCGGAGATTACATAAATCTTCTTCACAGGCACGCATGCGCTCCTTCGTGGCAGACATCATGATCTCGTTACAAACGTTTCCACAATGGTCCACAGCTACCCAAATTGGGCGTATTGTCAGATCGGCGCTGGAGGGAATCATGGAGTTTAGCAATCTCGTTTAACGAAAGCCATTCATCGCGGCACTACAGGCTAGAAAGCAAATAATGGAAAAGGCAGTATATCGAGCACGTCAAGGCTACCGAACAGCAGCTTTGTCGAACAACTAGCGCTTTCCGAGCCAACACAGCAGATACTCTAGACCTTTCCGAGTGTCTTCATGCGAGCTTAAACAAGACATTTCCCGAGAAAGGAATTCAATAATCTCCGTTTGCTTCTCCGTTCTTCGGACAAGCTCCATCACGGTAGCCTCCAATGCAAGAAAACGGCCCGTTAATTCATTAAACTGATCCAACGTAACTTGCTCTTTATTCATATCCATAATTTTTCATGTTGGCGGTAGCTTCACAATCTGACAAACATCAGTGCGTCTTCATCCGCACTGCGATCGCAGTTAAGGCTCTCCCCGATACGCCTCCATGCACGCAGCTATGCTTTGGTTTGACCATTCACTACTAAAAGATCTTCCCAAGAAGCGCGTATCTCAGTCTTCAACTTTCCCATCTCCTTCGGTAGTTCGCATCACATGACTCGCCATTCCTGCGAACTTGTTCATCGCAAGGCCTTCCGAGACCTAACCACAATACCGATGTAACGCATCCACGATCGTCCCCAATCGGAAGGGTTTTCGAATCACTTCCTGGACGAACGGCCTGACTGCTAATTCCCGCTCGCCCGAAAGCGGCGCAGCAGTGATAACTACAATTGCGATAGAAGCTGCCAACTGCGGATATTTGGCATGCAGCTCTTGCAAAAACTCTACTCCATCCATAACTGGCATCATCAGATCCAGAAAGACAACACAGGGAGAATCACCCGACTCCAGCAGTATCTGAATCGCCTCTCTTCCATCTCCTGCTTCGCGGACAGCGATCCCCTCGTCCTCCAAGAGGAGCCGAAGGCTAAACCGAATTCCCTCATCATCTTCAACCAGCAGGGCCGATCTTCTCATCTTGCTCTCCCCCAGCAGCAACCGGCAATGTAACAACGAACGTCGCCCCCTGGTCCACTTCGCTTTCTACGCGAATATTACCACCATGCAGCCGCACGATGTTCTTCACAATATACAGACCAAGCCCCAGTCCGCTGATTTCTCCACCTTTCACTCCGCGTTCGAATCTTCGAAAGATTCGTTCCTGATCCGCCTTGGGGATACCTCTTCCCTCATCTCTAACGTGAATTTTCGCAGAATTATCCACCCGTTCCACAGTAACAGTGATTGGAGTTCCGCCACCGTATTTGATGGCGTTGGAGAGCAGATTAGCAAAGATCTGTTCAATTCGGTTCCTATCCCAATCGCCCCAAATCGGGCCGCAATAGGTTGCTTGAATCCGGCATCCGGACCGCCTACATCCGCTAGCGTATTGCTCGATCTGCTCCCTGGCGAGCGCACAGAGATCGAAACGCTCTTTGTGGATACTGAGTCTCCCAGAGTTTATGCGAGATACATCGAGCATATCATCTACCAGGCGACTTAGTCGCTCGAGCTGTTTGTAATCCGCTTCAAAACCGTCTTTCAGCCGCTCAGGACTAAAGCCATCTAGCCGGCCACGCTTGAGATTTCTTTGCCGAAACTCGGTTTGCAGAAGAAGTGATGTAAGCGGCGTTTTTAACTCATGCGAGGCGATTGATAAAAAGTCATCACGTGTTCGAATGGCGGACCGCAGGCCCTCTTCGATCTGTTTTCGCTCCGAAATATTGCGGACCAGCAGTACGGCGCCAAATGCCCTGCCTTCAACGGTGAGAGGAGAGATCGAACACGAGACATCCACCCCCGATCCATCCTTCTTGAAAAACACCTGCTCCGAATCACGGACTGTCGCCTGGCGCAGGTAGCCGGCAGCTAACTCACACTGTTCCTCCGGGAACTGCCGTCCGTCTGGATAGTGATGATGAAAAACATCGTGCACGTTCCGCCCAATCAACTCTTGGGCACTGAACCCGAACTGCAGTTCCGCCTCTCGGTTGGCAGACACTACTCGTCCGTCTTTATCGGTAACCAAGATCGCCTCGGCCGCTTGAGTTGTGATGTTTTGGTTCAAACTGAGCTGATAGCGAAGCGTATCCCGCTCCTTCTCGATCAAATCCAACAACTGAAGCCTAATCTCCTCGCTCTTTCGGGTCGCTTCGGACACCTGCAGCTGATCTCTCCGCCTCTGGAGAAGTGAATTGATAAGAGAGATCGCACCACCACTCACGAAGAAGATCGCCAAAGGAACAAAATCCCGCCCTAGATATGGACCGAACGTGTAATGAGGCGGAAAGAAGAAGTACTCGGCTGCAAACATACCGAAAACTGTAGCGACGATTCCCGTAATCAATCCGCCAAAAAGTGAAGAAAATATAATCGCGGGATAGTAGACGATAAAGCGACTCGGTCCCACCCAAGGCCAGAGCAAAGACTGAACCAGGGTTGCCAGCAGGACCGCGAGCACACCGAGAGCAAATCTAGCCACAAAGTAACCAAGGCTCGATCGATTTCGCATAGTCCTCCGCCATAAGAAGGGGGGAGAAACCCCTCGCGGCCTTCTACCAAAAACGATCAGTTCGGGTAACCAAAATGCGTCTCCGCCGTCAATGCCCTTAAGTCACTGCGTTAAAGTTCTTTCAAAATCTCTGCCGGAGAAGTTCTATAGATCTTCGCCAATTCGACAAGTGTCGTCATCGTGATGTTTCGTCCTGACTCGATCTTCTGCAAATATCTCCAACTGATAGAGCCGCGCTCTTCAGCTTGTTCCAACGTTAGGCCTTGGGCGCTCCGAAGACTCCGCAGCCTGAGACCAAGCTTTTTCAGGTAACGAACATTGCGCTGTGTCGACGTGGACATACGTTCACTGTCGATCGCTCGCCTTAAAGGTAGTACGACCTTTAGGGCGTATTGAGGCATTGAAAACCGAAGCCGCTTACCCTACAGTCACCTCGAATGCTCACTCATGAGGAACTCATTCTGAGCCAAAAAGAGCTAATGACCATTATTCTTGGCTCAGAAGTCGTAAGAAATGCGCAAATTCTAACGTATATCCGAAATGGCCAGGTCCGGGCCAGAGTGACAACAAAGGATGGCCGGCCAGACGGCCTGTTTGA
>CAYOWB010000026.1:17010-20656 GCA_964407515.1 uncultured Bacteriovoracaceae bacterium | reverse complement strand
AACAGGGCATTACCGTGATGGAATCCTCTGTTGGGATTGGCAGCATTTTCCAATTGCCAAGATGTAGCCACAGGAATTAACGCCGCCATATCTATCGTTCGCGGCTATAGGAAACACCAATGAACCAGATTGAAGAAAGTGTCGGTCATGCCACAGTTGCCAGATAACGCACAGAGCCAGCCATGCTGAACACATGATACTCGTTGCTGAGGCCCTAATTCCCGGCCCCCGCTCGAAGGGCATTCCGTCCTCTGATGATCACTTCCGCTTCACAAGTTCGCGTTGAAGCTTCACGGATACAGCCATCAAGCTAACCCAATAAAACTTCTCGTCCTCACTCATCTCGGAATCGAGATCGAACCATCGTCGGTCCGATTCGCGCATCGAGCTACTCCGGCGCACGTTTGCGCGGTAGTTTAGAACGAAGTCCTTAATCACTTCGGGGCTCAACTCGTAGCAGTAAATGAGTGCACTAATCCAACTGTCCAGCCCACCTTCGCCGCGGTAAAGCATCGCATCCAGAGAGCCAACCGACTGTCCCAGGAACTCAGCTAGCTTTTGCTTTTCGATCCTTGTCTTCACTCGATCGCGCACAAGTGACTGCAGAAGCTCCCGAATCGGACGGGCGCGCTTGGCAACCGCAGACTGCTTTCTCTGTTCACGGGGTGTCACAAGTCAGAGTTTATCCGACCATAGTTCGACTGTCTAAGTGTTTGACTTTACAAACGCAAATTCTGCGCTGACTATAATAGTTTTAGTTTTGTGGTTTTAGCGGTAATTATTGTCTATAGACATATCAGGGAGGCTGCATGACAAAGAAACACCCAAATAAGTCCCAGACACCAATGGCGGGGAGCCCCATCAGAACCACTGATGAAATCTTTGAAAGCGCGGATGTGATGGTCAGATCTCTGGACTCGCTCATTCGCTTTTTGAACTGCCATTACGCGAAAGCGCGCGGCTCAGAAAACGCGACAGTACTGGGCTTCGTTATCGAAAGAATGAACGTCCAATTCACCGATCAAGTGAAGGAAGTAGAGGTACAAACCGACTTCGCCAGGAATGTCGTTACGATCATAGCACCAATTATCCACGGAGAGACCGACAGGGACCGAGGCGAACGACGCACAACCATACTTAAAGACTTCCTGCCGTCACTCAAGGAAGCCCAAATCCGGGCCACCGTTCAGCTTTATCGCACCCTGGACACTGACGCCAGAAGACGTCTCAACGAGTCATCGAATCGTGAGTTACCAAATGTTTCCGGCTAAGACGGTGACGATTCTATTGGTGGAGGATGACGCCTTTCTAAACGAATCGTTTAGCGCACTCTTGGCAACAACGGGGTACACAGTTCTCTCGGCCCATAATGGACGTCAGGCGTTACATCTACTAAGAGATCACTCAGCCCCGTTCATCCTCATTACAGACCTCGAAATGCCACAAATGCCAGGATGGGAATTGATCCAAGAAATACTGACTCGGCGACTTCCAGTCCAAGGCATTATAGTCAGCACCGCTCTCTTCGAACATGACTCACGCCTAAAGAGGACCGTCGAACACTTGAGACGTTCGCGAATTGAGCACTGGGTAATGCTCAAGCCATTTCAGTATTATCGCGTCTGCGAAATCATCGACCAACTGTCAAAGACATCTACCGTCGACCAGTAGAATTCTCCAGAAGACTCTTCTCAAATCGATACAATGTCTCCTCCGCTCGCTAGTTTGCATCCTTGCACCTACTTCGTAACTCTAATCAACGCAGACCACTTAAAAGCCGCCCCTCTTCCCTGGCGCGTGCAAAGTACCCGGCCATCGAGGCACAGTAGATCACCACATTCCATGGGTTCAACAGCACCATCCCTGCCTCCGCTATGGCGTAGCCAAGATACATTGGGTGTCGTAGCCAGCCGTACACTCCCGTTCGGCAGACTGCGCCTCGAATGGAAGGCGCAACGCCCAGGTCTCGGCCAAGCTCAATCACAGCGATAGTCGCGAGGCCAAAGCCCCCGATCGCCAGGAGTACCGCCACCTTCGGAACCCACAGCGCGTCGTCCACACTCCCATTGAAGTAGCAAAGAGGGAGAACAGTCGAGGCATATGCCAGCACCGATTGTTTCCACGCCGGGCGAACCCGTGCAGGCCGCCTTGAAGCCAGAAACGCCGCCGCCAAAAAATCCCGAAATGCAAACAGCAGAAAATAGAGAAGCCCAGTCCCATTCCACCGGAATATGGCCACGACGCCAAACGACGCCATGAAAGCCGCCCCAAGAAAAGAGCGACACCGCACAGTACCTGGCACCGATTGAGTCTCAGACTCGGCCACTTTCAGATCCCCGGCTGCGAGTGGTTCGTACTACCGCTCGACTTTTCCCTCTCTTTTGAACTCGCATTCCCGGCAAAAACCACCTGAGCGGCGGCCACCAAAGCCAGTAACACTGTCACGAGTTGAAGAATTCGTTTCATAACATCCCCCTGCATTCGCTGTCCGATACTGCTTTTTCGATCAAGGCCGCGACAGCCCCGGGCTGATCAAAGGTCATAAAGTGCCCTGCTCTGGGCACAACGCAAAATTCAAGACCAGTCCTCTCCGAATCCATTCGGAGAGCAGACGGTGGCACCAAAAGATCTTCTCCACCGCCCACAAGGTACTTGGGAATCTTGAGCGCACTGATCTGGTCCACGAACTCTGGACGCGGACGCCGAGTTCCGGAAACACGGAGGAACACATCGACAGAGGCTGGATCAGCGCGAAGCATTTCGGCTCCCTCCACGATTCGTTCTTCTCGAAAGTAAAGCCGCTCGTAAGATGCCAGCCACTCCAAAAACGTTTCCCGAGAGGGCTTCGCCTCAAATCGTTTCTCCGCTTCCCTTAGGGCGGGAGTCTGATTCCGGGAGTAGGCCAGCAACACTTCCTCGTAAGACTCGTCACTCAGAGGCGTGCCGAGAAAAAGCACACCCAGCCTCCGAGTTCCAAGTTCTCCTCGCTCTGCGCGGATCGCAATTTCGGCCGCTTGAATCCCGCCGTAGGAGTGCCCAACGAGAAACAGACTCCGTCCTTGAAACTCAGGACGAACCGCAAGAGTTTCCGTCATATCGGCCACCAAGGATTCGAATGTTGCGCTAAGTTCTTCGGGCGCTCCGCCCGTTCCAGGCGGGTCCACGAACGCTACGTCTAGGGAGCGCACCAAGAGTTCCATCGACCGTAGAGTACGAGAACTGAGACCTGGCCCACCGGGGATTAATACCACCACCGGTCGTCGAGCAGCCGTGCTTACGGTCGATTTCAAGACACTCAAGCGAGTTCGCATTTCATTCCTCCAAGCTCCGGACTGGGAGCTCCGGTATTCTCGGTTGCCCCACCGGAGGTTATCTTACGTCGTCTCCGCCCCGAGATCATGATTCCCTTGATTCCGAACTGTTTGAGCTTTCGGTAGAGATGAGCGGGAGAAATATTCAGAAGCCGTGCCGCATTTTCGCGATTTCCTCCGGTCTCTGTGAGCGCCTGAAGAATTGCCTTTTTCTCGGCCAAGTCTCGGCCCTCCTGAATCGTGACCGGCTCGCCAAGGCTACTCGCCCGTCGCGTCATCGAGCCCGCTCGCTGCAGTGAGATCTCGCCTCGCCTCAGGACTTCCCGGATCAGATC
>CAYOWB010000026.1:1120-17000 GCA_964407515.1 uncultured Bacteriovoracaceae bacterium | reverse complement strand
GCCGTCGACAGCCTCGCCACTCCAGAGCGTGACCAGCCGGTGCACCATGTGTTCCAGCTCGCGGACATTCCCGGTCCAAGGATGCTCGTTCAGTGCCGCGAGGGCTGAATCTTTGATGTTCATCCTGTCCCGCGCACCTTGGTCCGAAAGGAAGTGGTAGAAAAAGAACTCAACGTCCTCAGGGCGTTCCCGCAGGGGCGGAATTCGAATCACGAAGGTATTGAGCCGCATAGCCAAGTCCTCGCGAAACTCTTTCGCGTTCACCATGGCCTGTAAATCCCGGTTCGTCGCGCCAATGAACTGCACATCCACATGCCTTGCCGCTGTGGCGCCGACCGGCCTGACCTCTTTCTCCTGGATCACCCGCAAGAGGCTTGCTTGAATCGGAAGCGAGCATTCGCCCAGCTCATCCAAGAAGAAGATCCCTCGATGGGCCTGCTCGATTTGACCGATCCGATTTCCAATCGCGCCCGTAAATGCACCGGCAACGTGGCCAAAGAGTTCCGAATCCACGGTCCCCGGATTGAATGCGCTCATATTTACGGCGACCAGCTTTTTTGCTAGCCCTGCAGCAATGTATTTGGCCATGACTTCCTTGCCGGTGCCGGTCTCGCCCAGAATCAGAATCGGGGCATTGGACTTACGCTCGATCAGGCGGTTCACGTCCTTCAGTACCTCGATCATGGTCTTAGACTTAGTCAGAAACATAGGGCCCTTACTCCTGGACCGTTTCTGATCTTCTCGAAACGCGAGTGCCTTCTTGAGAGCGGGCTCCAACAGTTCATCTTCGTCGTGATCCTTCACCACGAAGGCCACATGACGACTCATCGAAGCATCGCGAATTCGCGCAGTGTTCTGATCACCGCTCAAGATGATCACAGAAACGCGGGGATATTCGGCGTGAAGGTGTCTCAGCAAATCCACTCCGTCCTGTTCTTGCCCTTCGAAGTTTAGATCAACCAGAACAACATCAATCGGGTGCTGACGAAGCTCTCGCTTGGCCTCGATCACGGATTGAGCCGCATGCACGACAAAGCGGGACCGGTAGGTCAAACGAAACGCATCCAGCAAACTGGCGTTATCATCGGCGATTAAGAGATGCGGCTTATCGTCAAAGCTCATATCCGAACCTCGAAGCTCGCGCCGCCCCACATGGACTGCGCATAAACAATCCGTCCCCCATGCTTCTGGGCAATATGGTTCGCCGACGCAAGGCCAAGGGCCGCACGTTTCCCCTTCGTCGAGACTCCGCCACCAACGAGGTATGTCTCGACCTCATGGAGCGAGAGACCGGGTCCATCATCGGAGACTCGAATCCCTACACCTTCTTCGCTTCGGACCAGTTCGACCAAGACCGTACTCCGACAAGCCTCGACGGCATTAGAGACAACGTTCGCCACCGCACGGCCCAGCAAAACAGGATCGTGCTTACAGACGAACGGTGCGGTCGGCAGCTCCGTCTTCACGTTCACATCGGTGCGCTCGTTAGCGGCCTGGATCATTTCGACCGTCTTCTGAACCGTGGTCCGAAGATCGGCATCCTCCAAGTTCGGATGTTCAAAACTAAGATTCGCTTTCGCGGCGGACATCTGTCTCAGAAGCCGCTGTGAGAGTTCCACAATCTCCCGTCCCGCTCGTGCGTGCTCCTCCTGGCTCAGATCGTCCTGCTCAAAAACCTTCCCCCAAGTCCTCAGCGCCAGAGCCGGGTTGTGCAAGTCGTGGATCATCTTCCGATAAGAGCGGGTCGCCAGCTCCTGCGCCTTTGCTTGGGCTTGCGCGTCTTTCCTCTCGATGGCGGCCTGAGCGCCATCGATACCCGCAGCACGGATCGTTTCCATCTCCTGGATTCCGGTCTCCGGAATTGAATACAGCCTCGTCAATGCATCGGAGTCCCGGATCGCAGCCGCTAACTCGCGAACCGGTTTCAGTGCGCGGTCGGTTGCCCCCAGAAGGCCGTGCTGTAGCAGGCTCGCGATGGTGTAAATCAGCACAAAGGCCACAACGAAAAGGAGCGGCATAAGACTCACTACCGGTTGATACGGGACATAGGTATAGATCTGCGCATTAAGAGCAGGACCATGCGGACGCCTAACCGTCGTGCGAATCAGAATTCCGTCTTCGCCAAACCCGATGCGGCCAGTCACCCATCGAATCGCATCGGGGCTGTAAGGAAGCCCAAGAAGGGTCGGCCCTCCGGCAGACGCCATGATATAACCGTCCTGTACGACGAAGGTCTGTCGGACCGTTTGGTCCACCATCGACTTGACGAGCCGTTGCAGCTCCGTCTGGTCCACCGGCTCCAGGACTGAAGCCACGTATGGACTTACCGTACGATCCAGCATTCCAGTGAAGTGAATCATCACGCCGGTCCACACCAACGTGATCCCTAGCGCCAAAATCGTGGCCGTGCTCAAGATAAGGAGCATTCGCGAGCGGAAGGTCCGTTTTTTCAGATAGGCCGACAGCGGAAGCGTTTTCATCGTTCGGCTCCCTGCGTCTTAAGCTGGCAATTGGATTCAATCCACACGCCACGATAATCGATATAGGTGTCCGCCAGGATGTTCGGCTCAAAGCCGCGCACACAGCGGTGAACCCAAAAGTGCGATCGCGGATGAAAAAGATCTATGGTGGCGGCCTCTTCTCTCAACTGTTCGACCAGCTCCCCATAGACCTTTTGCCGCTCGACACGATCGGCAATCATTCGCGCCTTTCGGATCAGACGATCCACGGCCGGGCTCCGAAGTCCGCTGAAGTTATCAGGGTTCGTCGATTCGAAGTTTCGGACTAGGAACTCGGTGTCCGGATAATCCATATTCATTGAAACAAGGAAGGCTTGAAGCGTCTTCGCCGAGTAGCCCTTCATGAGCACATCCCAAGGCATGATTTTCACGCGCACTCTCCAGCCGTGTTTCTTGAAGGCAGTCTCCAGAAACCGCGCCATCTCCGGGCCGTGAGCAAGGCCCTCCGGAAACGCGATTGTAATAGTCTGCTGCGTAGGTGCCGAAGGAATGGGGCCGGGCGATCCTGAGTTCATGCTCTCGGGGGCTTTCCTGTATCCAGCCAGGCCCGGAGGGATATAGCCGTATGCCCGAGTGGCATCAGGATAGAACTTTTGCCGGAACGCCTGTACTCCGTCGTCGGCGTCGTCCGCAAGGGCCGCACGAAACGCCTTACGGACCGCGAGACGGTTGAAAGGCGCCTTTCGCGCATTCAGGCCAATGATCCAAGTGGCGGCTACCGGGATCCCGATATGCTGGCCGACCGAAAAGACTTCCTCCGTCCCAGCGAGCGGCCAATTGGCGAGGTCGTGGAGCTTTCCCGCCCGGGCTTGCTTCAAAGCTTGCGCCTCTGGCACCGCGCGGAGGACAATTTCGGCGACCTTGGGCTTCGCACCTGCGTATTGTTCAAATCGGCGCAGGATCAAGTCCTGCCCGCCGGCCGTCTTCTCGATCCTTCCCCATTGGAATGGCCCGGAACCAACCGGGGCACGAAAGTATTCAGGCCCTAGGGTTCGCCTGGCCGCTGGAAGTATTTTCGCTGTTCCGCCTGCCAGGATCGAGAGGATTGGCGGAAAGGGCTGTTTCAGGGTGACCTTTAGCTCGCCTTCACCAGATACATGAACGTCATCGATGCACTCATAGAAGCTCCTCACCTTGCTTTCTTTGGCGAGGAGTCGGCGCAAGGACGCGACGGCATCCTGAGCGGTCACGGGCGTACCGTCGTGAAAGCGGCCGTTGGGGCGCAGCTTGAAGGTCAGCATTTTTCCGTCAGGGCTCGTGGACCAGGACTCGGCCAGAGCACCTCTAATGTCGAGATCGGGACCAAACGTCAGCAGACCATCATAAAGTAAGCCCGAGGCGACCAGCGAGGCAGTGTCGTTCATCTGCGCGGGGTCCAGCGTAACAGGAAGCGAATACACGGCTTTAATGTAACGTGCGGTCTTGTCAACCGACGCCACCAGGTCCACCTCTTTGTTTACGGAGAGACACCCCCCGAGCGAGAAAACCAATAGAAGACAGGTAGTCTCCCAGCGCCGAATTCCCATAAAAACCCCCTAGGTCGTGCGCGGGACAAAAGCCAGATTTGGGCCAATGCGAATTGCTGCATATCGTCATTCGCGCATTTTTTCAAGGTGCCGAACTTACCCCATGGTTTTCCCGGGTTAGTTCGTCAGTAGCCGCGATCGAGACGCCGAAACGATGGGAGGCTGCAGAGTGGATGACATCACAATGACAAAAATGAGTCATCGAGTTCGCATTAAGACTCTCAACATTGAGAGTCAAATGATGTTCCGACATCAAGACATGGAGACTCCCAAATAAGAGTTCACAAACAAAAGGGGAACTTCCTTTCAAATTTAATCCTCACATAGGGCTCCGCCAGAAGACGTGAAAACCGGCATTGAAAATACTGACCTTTCTTTAGCCAACTATGGCACCCGGTTTGCTGAAGCACTCCGCAGCCATATCTTGGCGAGGCGAACCATGAATACTCGAACCTTAAACGTCCTGTTGTTATTGTGTACCGTTCTCCCCTCCTCCTGTAGAGTCCCTGAGCCCGCAATCCAAGTCCGACAGGAGGCCATCGCCTTAGTCGCTGACCTGAGAGTTCACCTCAACCAAGCCTCCGACCTTTCCAACCAAGCAGTCATGGCCACCACGGACGAGGCTTCACAAAATCTAGCGAACAAAGCCCAAGACCGCCGAAAGCAACTCCGTCAAGAGGTCGAAGCATTGACCCCCAAGCTAAAAGCACTTTCCGACTCGACGGCGCAGGAATTAATGGCCCGCTTCAGCGTGCAGCTCGGGCTTTATGAGAAGATCGATGACGAAATCCTTCGCCTTGCTGTAGAAAACTCCAATTTGAAAGCACAGCGTCTTTCTTTCATTGATGTGCCGCACGCCGTGGATGCTTTTGACAAAGCCCTTACATCCGTAGTGTCGAACGCCGTGCCTCAGAAGCGCGAACAAGCCGAAAAGCTTGCATGTCAGGCATCTCTGACCATCCGCGATATCCATACCCTCTTGGCGCCGCATATCGCCGAACCGACCGATGCCGTCATGTCGAAGCTCGAAGAACAGATCTCCAGTCGCGAACTAGCGATCGAAAACACACTATCGAAGATCAAGCAGCTACTGCCGGCTCAGACAACCGAATCACAAAAAAGCGCATGGAACGCTTACCGCCGATTCAAAGATTTGACCCCGAAAGATCATTACGCTTTCCCGACAGAACACCAACGTTCGATCCCTTGCTCTTTCGCTACAGCAAAAGCCGCCTCTGGTATTCACTTGCGATGAAATCCTCCAAAAACTCAGGGAACAACTGGCAAGCCAGGGGTTCGGCGCATCTCGTTAGCGACACTTCATTTCTTAAGGTGGCCTTACAGATTGTAATCCTCGGCGCTCATCCACCTCGCTCGACCACCCAAAAATCGGGAGATATTCGGCCTGTACCTTCTGGCATCCACCTTGCTCTATGTCATTCGTCGGAGGAAATCGGCATGTCTGACTTCATCTTCGTGACTCTTTCCATCTTGCTATTCGGACTGGGGATCGGGTTCGCCCACTTCTGCCAGAAGCTGAAGTGATCGTCTTGGAAGGACCTCCTATGAATGCAATCGACTTTCTATTGATTGGACTGGCAGCAGCAGTATTTGGCTATCTTCTCTACACACTGATCCGCCCGGAGGAGTTCTAAGATGCGTATCCGCGATGCAGCCGAGCTATTTGCCTTCCTTTCCATACTGCTCGTCTCGGCCAAACCCATGGGGCTCTGGATGAGTTCAGTCTTCCAGGACAAACGCCACTCCCTAAAAAAGCCCCTTGGATGGCTGGAACGCCTCCTCCTCAACCTCACGGGGATCAACCCCAGCGAGGAACAGAACTGGTTGCGCTACGCGGGGAGCATTCTCTCTCTAAGCGCCATTTCAATGCTCTTTTCGTATTTGGTCCTTCGCTTTCAAGATATTCTTCCGCTTAACCCCCAGCACCTTCCGGCCGTGCCACCTTCCCTCGCGTGGAATACCGCCATCAGCTTCACGACCAACACAAACTGGCAAGCCTATGGCGGCGAGTCGACCCTGAGCTATCTCTCTCAAATGGTGGCGCTCACGCTTCATAACTTCTTCTCGGCCGCCGTAGGGATCTGCGCAGCGGTAGCCGTGATCCGCGGAATCGCCGCGCGCCCGTCCCGTGAGAGTGCGACGCTGGGGAATTTCTGGGCCGACTTTATCCGTTGTAACGTCTACATTCTTCTCCCGCTATCACTCGTCCTTGCGGTGTTTCTCGTCTCGCAGGGAGTCATTCAAAATTTCTCTCCTTACCTGGACGTGCACACGCTCGAAGGTACTCATCAGCTGGTGGCAATGGGACCGGCTGCCTCTCAGATCGCCATCAAGATACTTGGGACGAACGGTGGCGGATTCTTCAACGCTAATGCGGCTCACCCGTTTGAAAATCCAAACCCTCTTTCCAATTTTATCCAGATGCTCGCGATCTTTCTGATCCCGAGTGGCCTTGTATACCTACTAGGCCATTGGACCGGCAATCGAAAGCACGGCTGGTCTGTCTGGGCCACCATGGCGCTCCTCTTTGTCTGTGGCGCCTTGCTGGCAGCCCATTTTGAGTATCGGGGGAACCCCATGCTTGCCCAAGCAGGAGCTGCGGTAAGCCACAACATGGAAGGCAAAGAGGTTCGCTTCGGAGTCTTCGATTCGTCACTCTTTGCAGCGGTTACCACCGCAGCATCCTGTGGCGCAGTCAACGCCATGCATGACAGCTTCACACCGCTCGGGGGGCTTGTCCCTCTCTTTAATATTCATCTGGGAGAGATCGTCTTTGGCGGCGTCGGATCAGGCCTTTACGGCATGATCTTATACATCGTCCTCACGGTTTTCCTGGCGGGACTCATGGTTGGCCGAACCCCTGAATACCTAGGGAAACGAATCGAAGGACGCGAGGTCAAGTTTGCAATGCTCGCGCTGATCGTCATGGCCTTTTCGATTCTCGTCTTCTCGGCACTCGCAGTGGTGACGCCGACAGGGACAAACAGCCTCGCAAACAACGGCCCTCATGGCCTAGCTGAGATCCTCTACGCCTTCTCCTCAGTGGCGGGAAACAACGGAAGCGCCTTTGCCGGCCTGAATGCGAATACGCCCTTCTATAACATCGCCCTCGGAATCGTGATGTTCGCCGGACGCTTCCTGATGATGATTCCGGTACTGGCGATTGCGGGCTCTCTCGCCGAGAAGAACACGCATCCCGAGGGTGAAGCCACCTTCCCGGTCCATGGCGGGATGTTCATCACGCTCCTCATCGGCGTGATCATCATCGTCGGGGCACTCACCTTCTTCCCGGCATTGTCCCTTGGACCGATCGCGGAACACTTTGAAATGCTCCGTGGAAAGACTTTCTGAGAGGAAGAACCGATGAGCAAACGAAAGAAGTCAGCGGCCGCGTTCGACTCCACCATCCTTCGAAGTGCTTTCATTGGAGCCTTCTGGAAGCTCCACCCAAAAAGTCTCTTCCGAAATCCCGTCATGTTCGTGGTCCAGATCGGAAGCATCTTAACCACACTTTACTTTCTGAAGGATCTCTTTGTTCAAAATGACTCTGCGGCCGTTTTCAGCGGCCTCATTAGCGCCTGGCTCTGGGCCACACTGCTTTTTGCAAACTTTGCTGAGGCACTGGCTGAAGGTCGAGGCAAAGCACAGGCAGATTCCCTCAAAAAGGCGCGGCAAGATACGGTGGCACTCCGAAAGCTCCCGAATGGCACTTTGGAGAAAACGCCATCCTCTCGACTTCGAAAGAGCGATCTCGTAGTTGTAAAGACGGGAGAAGTCATCCCAGGTGACGGAACTGTAGTTGAAGGCGTCGCACTCGTGGATGAGTCGGCGATCACCGGTGAATCGGCCCCGGTGGTGCGCGAGGCGGGCGGCGATCGCAGCGCGGTTACAGGCGGGACGACCGTTCTTTCGGATCAAATCGTCATTCTCATTACGCAAGAGCCGGGGCAGTCATTTCTGGAGCGAATGATCGGATTAGTGGAAGGAGCGGTCAGACAAAAGACTCCCAATGAGATCGCCCTTTCGATCCTGCTCTCAGGACTCACCATTGTGTTTCTATTGGCAGTGGTCACCCTTCGCCCCTTCGCGATCTACAGCCATACCGACGTTTCGGTCGTAGTGTTGATTGCTCTTCTTGTCTGCTTGATTCCAACTACGATTGGAGGTCTGCTTTCGGCGATCGGCATCGCGGGGATGGACCGTCTGGTTCGCAGAAACATCCTGGCCATGTCGGGACGCGCAGTCGAGGCGGCTGGAAATATCGACGTGATGATTCTTGATAAGACGGGGACGATTACGTTGGGCAATCGAATGGCCCACTCGTTCATCCCATCGGACCATGTCTCCGAAGCGGAACTCATGGAAGCAGCCTGCCTTGCATCCGCGTCCGACCTGACACCCGAGGGACGCTCCGTGGTGACTCTTGCTAGAACCAAAGGACTGGAGATTTCCGCTCCCCCAGACGTAGAGTTCGTCCCGTTTACCGCCGAGACGCGAATGAGCGGCATCAACAGCGCAGATCGCCAGATCCGAAAAGGCGCGCTTGATGCGATTGAGGCTTGGGGCAAAAGCTTGGGCATTCAGTTCCCGCAGGCGGTTCGAGAAGCGGCGAATCATGTAGCAGAACAAGGCGGGACTCCTCTGGTGGTCGCCACGTCAACGAAGGTTCTCGGCGTAATCTATTTGAAAGACATGGTTAAGCCCGGGATTGCCGACCGCTTCGAGCGAATCCGATCCTTAGGAATCAAAACGGTAATGGTAACCGGAGATAATCCGCTCACTGCTCGGGCGATCGCAAGAGAAGCCGGAGTAGACGACTTTATCGCGGAAGCAAAACCCG
Organism: uncultured Bacteriovoracaceae bacterium; assembly: GCA_964407515.1. GTDB lineage: Bacteria > Bdellovibrionota > UBA1018 > UBA1018 > UBA1018 > CAYOWB01. The sequence goes on along the minus strand of CAYOWB010000026.1, from coordinate 8,094 downwards.
AGGACAAACTACACCTGATCCGCTGTGTCCAACAGGAAGGTCGCCTAGTAGCCATGAGTGGCGACGGAACGAACGATGCCCCCGCCCTGGCACAGTCTGACGTAGGGCTGGTCATGAACACCGGCACACAGGCCGCCCGAGAGGCAGCGAATATGATCGATCTGGATTCAGATCCCACCAAGATCATTGATGTCGTCGAAATCGGGAAACAGCTACTCATCACCCGGGGCTCTCTCACGACATTCAGCATCGCCAACGATGTCGCGAAATATTTCGCAATTCTACCGGCGATCTTCGTTACGACTTACCCCGGGCTGGCGATCTTGAATGTCATGCGGCTGTCGAGCCCAGCGAGCGCGATTCTCTCTGCGGTCATTTTCAACGCCATCATCATCATCCTGCTAGTCCCTCTGGCTCTTCGTGGCGTTAAATACAAGCCGCAGTCAGCCGCCCGTCTGTTGCGCCACAATGTTCTTGTCTATGGCGTCGGCGGGCTCGTAACTCCCTTTATTGGAATCAAGGCCATCGACCTGTTGGTATCGGCAGTCGGACTCAAGTGAGGACTGAAATATGATCTCCGCGCTCAAGAAATCCGTCGCTCTTACAATTCTACTGGGAGTCCTCCTCTGCGGGGTTTATCCCCTGGCCGTCACTCTGGTCGCCCGGACATTATTTCTAGGCCAAGCAGGCGGCAGCCTGCTCGAACGTAACGGGCGAGTGGTGGGCTCGGCGCTGATCGGCCAACGCTTTCAGGGCAGTTCCTATTTTCATCCACGGCCGTCCGCTGCTGGTGATGGCTATGACGCATCGAACTCGTCCGGGTCCAATCTTGGACCCACGAGCAAAACCCTCCTCGAACGGTTGACACAAGAGAGTAACCACCTTCGCCGGGTAAACCCCACACTCTCCCGTATCCCCGTCGATCTTTTGACCGCATCCGGAAGTGGCTTAGACCCGCACCTAACCCCGGGAGGAGCTTACGCACAAGTAGCGCGTGTTGCGAAGGAAAGAGGCATTCCAGTTGCGGACCTCGAAGCCCTCGTGTCAAGAATGATTGAAAAGCCGACGCTCTGGATTCTGGGTGAGCAGCGAGTCAATGTACTCTCCCTGAATCTTAGGCTCGACGAAGTTTTTCCGGTCTCGAAGCGATGATGTGAAGCATCCTCAGGGGGTGACTCCGGTGAGCGAATTTGACGAGGTTCTCGAACGAAAAAAGAAAGGCTCGCTCAAGATCTACCTCGGCTACGCAGCCGGTGTCGGGAAGACCTATTCGATGCTTCAAGAGGCCCACCGGCTCAGAGCCCGAGGATACGACGTCGTGATCGGCTACGTTGAGCTGCATGCTAGGCCCGACACCGAACGGTTAGTTGCCGGTCTAGAGAGCGTACCTCCCTTCGCTCGCACGATTGGGAATCAGCCTCTTCAGGAAATGAACCTCCACGCGATTCTCCGGCGCCGACCACAGATTGCATTGATTGATGAGTTGGCCCACACGAATATCGCCATCTGCAAGAACCGGAAGCGCTATGAAGACGTCATAGAGATCCTGGAACAGGGAATCAATGTCATTTCGACTCTGAACGTTCAGCACCTCGAATCCATCGCGGAGCGGGTCAGCGGCGCCTTGGTGGTTCCTGTCTCTGAGAGAATCCCGGACCGCATCTTGGCTCTTGCCGACCAGATCGTGAATGTGGACGTGACGACTGAGGAGTTAAGAGAACGGCTTCGTTTTGGAAAAGTCTACACGCAAGAGAAGGCCGAGACGGCTCTGACGCGGTTCTTCACTCACGAAAACCTATCCCTACTTCGAAAGTTCGCACTGCAAGAGGCGACTCGCGACCAGCTCCGCAAGATCGAAGAAGAGCAGCTCTTATCCGAAAACGCCGCAAAGGAAGCTGACGAAGCGGTCATGGTTGCCATGAGTTCGGACCCGACCAACGCCGAGCTGATGATTCGGAAAGGAGCCCGTCTGGCATCACAGCTCTCATCGCGGTTGTATTTGGTTTACGTCCAGAGAAGGCAGGAGGCTCCACAAAATATCGATTCAGAACTTCAGAGGAAGCTCCTGGGAAACCTCAAGCTGGCCAAGACGCTGGGAGCCGAGGTCATCACACTTCAGGCTGAGAATATCCCCGAAGCGCTCACGAACTTCGCTCACACCCACAAAGTACGACACGTTGTCTTTGGAAAAACACGGCGCACTCCCCTCAAAGACCGACTATTCGGGTCCTTTCTACTGGATTTCATCTACGACTCCGTAGGCATCGACGTTCATGTGGTCTCACCGACCACTTCCCGAGAGGAGTCCACGTGAGAACCTTTCCCCCACTCCGAAAGAAGATCTTGAGAGGGTATCTCATTATCCTCACCATCCTTGGAATTGCCGGCGGGCTCTTGGTCCTAGCTGCAGTTTTTGCCGGAACCGGCCTTGCCCCACAAGTGATTCACCGAAACTATGACAGCATCGAAGCTTCGAGGAAGATGCAGCAAGCCTGGATCGCATTGAACTTTCCACAGGCATTCCCTCCCAGCTTGTCACGAGAGGATTGGGTAAGGCAATTCGAGGATGCTCTTGTATTTGCAAGGAACAATATCACCGAGCCAGGCGAAGGAGAGAAGACCAAACACATCTCCGAACACTGGCGCTCCTGGAAAAGCTCCCATCCGGTCAGTCCTGCACTCATCCAAGAAATGAACGGACACCTGGATGAGTTGATTTCACTCAACGAGAAGGGAATGTTCTCCCTCGTAGAACGGGCTCGCGAACTTCGGATGAATGTCCTGATTGGTGTCGCACTCTTCTTTCTCTGTTGCCTGATCATTACGACGATTGGTGCTGATACCATTGCCGCTCGACTGTCGAGACCCCTGAAGGATATCGCAGGAACACTGCGCTCTAAGCCCAGGCCAGGAGAAAAGCTTCGCCTGCCAGATCCGACCAGTCTGGAACTGATGATTCTCATCGAAGAACTGAAGGATCTCTGGGCGCGAATCAGCGAACTTGACCAACTGAATCTCCAACAAGTCGCCCGACAGAGTTCCTATCTGGAGAGCCTGCTCGCTTCAGTCGAAGATGCGGTTTTAGTGTTTGATCCGACGGGCCGAATCACCCATGTTACCGACCGGATGGCCACGCTACTCGGGATACCCAAGAGCTCAGTTCTCCATGGAAACTGGCAAGACCTTCCGACGGCGAGCGGAAACTACCTGAGACTGAGGCAGGTGATTATCGACAGGGCAGACAAGCCGTCTCCTGTGATTGACCTTCAAGACGAAAAGGGCATTAACCACTCGTTTGCCGTCCGATTCCGCCCAGTCACTGACGGAGAGCATGAGGCAATAGCCACAATCTTGCTCTGCCATGACATCACCGAGATTCGCCAGCGCGACCGATTGAAGTCGGAATTTATCGGAGTCCTATCCCACGAACTAAAAACTCCGATTCAGTCTCTCGGAACAGCCGCCGAGCTGCTTTTCAAATCCAAAGAGCAGTATGATCAACGTACCCGCACTCTGGTCGAGACACTTCTTGAAGATGTCAGCCGCATTCGGGCTGTGGCCAACCAGTTCATGCAACTCGGCCAACTCTCAAACGGAGCCGTTCGGGTCAGAAGAGAAGACACCGTAGTTTCGGATCTGCTGCCTGAATGGATCAAGCCGTTTGAAATTCTCGCTTCCGATAAGAAGCTGAAATTGAGCTACGAGAAACAGGGTTCAGATCGCATTACTGCCAGCATTGACCGCATCCGTTTCCCTTGGGTCGTATCCAACCTACTATCGAACGCCATTCGCGTATCACCCGAGGGATCGAAGATCCACGTTCTGCTTTCCGACCAGGAACACTACACCGAAATCCGAGTGACGGACGAGGGACCAGGAATTCCGGAGGAAGTTCAGAAGCGAATGTTTGAGCCGTTTTACCAAGGCTCTAGCGGAGGGGGTGCAGAGATTGCGGGAAGCTCGGGTTTCCTGGGCCTAGGACTCACGATCGTAAAAGAAGTGACCGAAGCACATGACGGGATCGTGGAGTACCACCGGATGAGTCCAAGCGGGTCCCGGTTTAGAATTCTACTCCCCATTTCAAAGGCATAGTAACCATGTCGAACGCATCCTCTCTTCGAATCTTGATCGTTGATGATGAAAAGAACATTCGTTCAACGCTGTCCGTAAGCCTTGAGGATCTCGGTCACGAAGTTCACGTTGCCGCGTCGCTCGACGAAGCAATCTATCTACTTCGCTCTACGGCCTTCGATCTCCTCTTGACCGATTACCGACTAGGAGGACCAACGGGAAGCGACGTTCTCCGGGAAGCGAAACGACTGCAACCCGAGGCGGTTGTCATCGTAATGACCGCCTTCTCTTCTATCGAGAACGCCATTCAGGTTACGAAGGAAGGCGCCTTTGACTATCTTCAGAAACCCTTCACGAACGCTCAGCTCGAGTTCGCCATTTCTAAGGCGTCGAAGGTGATTTCTCTCCAAAGGGATCTACGGGACGCGCGGGCCGGGGGGCCACGGCTCGATCTCTTCGACGGATATGCTTCGCTCGCCATCAAGCGACTGGAGGATTTCGTAAGCCAAGTGGCCCCGACCGATGAGACAGTTCTTCTGACGGGAGAGAGCGGCACAGGCAAGTCCGAGCTAGCCAAGGTCATCCATCAACGGTCGAGACGCAGGGAAAAACCGTTTGTCACCGTGTACTGTACCACTATTGCCGAGTCCGTGCTTGAGTCGGAACTTTTTGGTCACGTGAAGGGGGCATTTACCGGCGCCACGCACGACAAAGCAGGAAAGCTTGAGACTGCCAACGGCGGCACACTCTTCCTGGATGAGGTCGGCGAACTTTCGAACAACGCTCAGTCGAAACTGCTCCGCTTTCTTCAGGATCGGGTCATTGAACGGGTCGGAGCCACTTCAACGATCCCTGTGGACGCAAGGATTCTTGCCGCAACCAACAAAGACCTCAGACAGGCGGTGGAAGATGGAACCTTTCGGGAGGATCTCTACTACCGGCTCAACGTACTCGAATGCGAGCTGGTACCCTTGCGTCACCGAAAGGAAGATCTCCCCCTACTCATACAGCAGTTACTCCTCGAAGCAGCAAAACGCCAAGGCCGGACAGCTATACCCTCTCTAGGGGAAGGAGCCCTAGAGCGACTACTCTCTTACCGGTGGCCAGGGAATGTTCGGGAACTCAAGAATTGCATCGAACGGTTGATGATTTTAAGTCGCGGCGATGAAATCCAAGTCGCTGACCTACCCTCATCGATTACCTCTTCTCCGCCTTCGCCTAACCAGGCGGATCGCCCGACAAAATCACTAGACGAAATTGAGCGAGAGCATATCGCCGCTGTCCTAGCGACGGAACCGAATCAGGAGCGAGCGGCCCATATCCTTGGAATCACCACGGTTACGCTCTGGAGAAAGCGGAAACAATACGGGCTTCCGTAGAAATTTCCTCGACTCTCATTTATGTGCTCTCAGTATTGATAGTCTCTCATGAATGGGAGTCGATCTTTAGTGACCAAACTCTTCCGCCTCTCCTTTTATCCCCTATCCTAAGCCATCAATAGTCCTCACGTATTGCAGCCAACTCGACTGTTCACACAGCACTGTCCGAGATTTAGGAATTACCGGGCACACCCTTGCACAACCTCTCTCCGAATGACGAACGCAGTACGCGGTCGTCGCAACCAGAGAGGAAAGCATGACTACCAATCAGTTGAACCAGTTCAAGACAAGAATCGAATCGGCCCTCACGGATGTCGAACACTGCCTCGTCTCCGTTCGGGCCGAACTCCATCAGCTCTTCGAGGAACAGTCCTCCGCATTTGTCGATGAAGTGGACTATTCGACAGACGGAGGTCTGCTTGATCTTCTCGCGACCCATGAACGGCGACTGACCGCAAATAGAACAGGATTGGAGTCTGCCCTAAGGCGAATCCAATCCGGAACGTTCGGGCGCTGTCGCTCCTGCGACGGCTCGATTCACATCGAACGGCTGATCATCGTTCCGACCGCCACCGTCTGCGTCGAATGCCTCTAATCCCGACGAAAGGAAAACCACATGTACACGCAAGAAACTCCATCACCATTTGAGCCACCGAGGCCAGCGCTCGCATCATCGGTCCCGCCCCTTCTTCGGGGGATCGTCCGCACATTTCAACGACTCGCATCCCCGCTTCAAAAGAGGTTCGCCGAGGCGCGCGTCGAGCACTCAGCGACAGAGAACAAATCGCAGCAGTCCTCAACCCAATGCCACTACGGCCTCCGATTCAGGGATTACCTATGACGTTCAACAACCACTTCATCTTGAGCCTTTTGGCTCTGAGTTCAGCTCTTCCCTGCTACGCAGGCGTCAGCACGGCAACCGTCTCCCTCTATAGTGGGGCGTTTGATGGGAGTGACCGCCCTTCGCCCGTGCTCATTGGAAGGGTGAAGCGTGGAGATGTCCTCGGAATCTCGATTTCCAAGGCTACCGCACTCGTAAACTACCCTGACCCTCGTCATCCCGTCGTCGTAGAGAGCGTCGATCAGATCGAATCAGGGGCCAGGGTCTCCTGCCCCTGGTTCATGAAGCTCGATGGGAGCCGTTCACCCGGGGTCCGCGTCGATCAGACCCATACGGCAACGTTTACGCGACAGGTGCTCTGCACGAGTCCAGAGGATTGCACGGATCTTTCGGGAAAGCCGCTCTCGCTAAGCGACCTTCTCTTTGGAAGGTACGACCTCCCCAAATGCACGATTGGCGGAAAGGACTACGGGTTCGCCGATTCCGTCTGGGTTCAAACTCCGCCTGAGAACTGCACCGGCCGCTATTGTTTCCCCAGGGTCGAGGTGTTTCAGATCTGCTGCCCGGAGTTCACCGTCGAGCGTGCCTACGCCGAGCGGCACAGACTCGAAAACATCCTCGTCCTGGATAGCTATCGTGAAGCAGAGATCACTGACCTCGATGTCGATCTCCGCCGGATCTAC
>CAYOWB010000026.1:836-1092 GCA_964407515.1 uncultured Bacteriovoracaceae bacterium | reverse complement strand
CCGCGTGAGCTGCCCCGTGACAGATCTCTTTGGCTTGGGCGACTGGATCACGATTGCTGACCAAAAAACCTGCGTTCTACCGCCAGGCGACGAGTTGACCCTCTTTGCGCAATCCCGCTTCTTTCTTGAAGAGCAGATCCGCTGCGGGAAATTCGTGGCCGAAGGGTGGAAGAAGCCCGATGGAACCGTCTCAGTCGACTGGTTCCGTGGCTGGTACGAGTGCGACGGCAAGGTAGTTGGACGCGAACCCGAGTAC
>CAYOWB010000026.1:0-826 GCA_964407515.1 uncultured Bacteriovoracaceae bacterium | reverse complement strand
TCAGCTACGCCACGCGAGTCGAAATCACCTTTACCGGTGCCAGCCTTACGCCGGGAGGTTCCAAATGAGGTTCACACTCATCGGAATTCTCTGCCTTCTGCTCTCGGGCTGCTTCGGACAAGGAGCCTCAACACCCCCATCGCCAGCCATGCCCCCTGATCCAGTACTGGTATCGCCTGGCTCCGGGTGGTTCACGGAACAGGATACGAATGGCGAACTCGCCACCTTTACGCTCGCTCGAATGACCCCCGAGGAGCGCGAGCGAGTGCGGAGTGAAGTGGCCCGCAATGCCGTCACTTGGGTAAACTCCAAGACCGGCTACACCCTCTACAAGATCACCGGCTCGGATCGTTTCGAGCGCACGGCGTTCATTGTGCCGAAGATCCTCGTAATTGGGAGCGTAGACGGCGGGCGTGCAAGCCTTCGCGAGCTTCCGGACGGACGCGTAGCACTGACCGTCCCCATCGCGCTTATTGATGGGAGCCAACGCGAGCTGCCTTACTCGACCACGCGGATCGCGGTACCCGACGCGCTTTACCTGGATGACACGAGACGCGCGGCCATTCAGAAGGAGCTATCCGACACGTTTGGCTATGCCCATGAGCTTTCGAGCCTTGGAGCGTGCCCAAAGACAATCGTGATCAAAATCGCGGGCGTCGACCACGACGTGACGCCACGAGTGTTCAACGGGCCGAACGGACCCACCGGCTGTCAACCCAATCAGCCGTTTACCGTGACACTCGTCAGTTCGCGCCGCTACATCGAGCAGTTCCTCTCGGACGACGTCTTTAACGGCTCGGCCGAGATCGCGGCCCTATACGAGGTG
>CAYOWB010000025.1:29337-29604 GCA_964407515.1 uncultured Bacteriovoracaceae bacterium | reverse complement strand
GCACGCGGCCCTGCGCGCCGTGCTCGGCGAGCACGTGGCCCAGGCCGGTTCCTTCGTCGGCCCGGACAAACTGCGCTTCGACTTCACGCACTTCCAACCCATGACGGCCGAAGAACTCCGCCGGGTCGAGGACATGATCAACGAGAAGATCTGGAATGCGTACCCGGTCCAGAAGAAAGAGATGAACAAGGACGAAGCCATCGCGGCGGGCGCCATCGCCTTCTTCGGCGAGAAGTACGGCGACACAGTCCGAGTGGTGAAGATCGG
>CAYOWB010000025.1:7904-29288 GCA_964407515.1 uncultured Bacteriovoracaceae bacterium | reverse complement strand
TGAGATCCACCTCTTCAAGATCATCAGCGAAGGCGGCATCGCGGCCGGCGTTCGCCGTATGATCGCCTACACCTCTCGCGGCGCTTATGAGTACCTTCGCTCAAAGAACGACGACATCGACCGCCTGCGCGGACTGATGAAGGGCGTGGCAGCGGAAGAAGTCGTGAACCGCGTGGAAAAGATGATGGCGACCGAACGCGATCTGCGCAAACAGATCGAGACCCTCCAAGCCAAGGCGGCCGGAGGCGAAGTCGAGGAACTGATCGGCAGCGCGACCGCTTTCAACGGCGGACGCCTCATCGCCGCGGTTCTCTGTCCGGATGCGCAAGGTGTGAAGCGCCTTCGCGATCTCTCTGATAGAATCAAGCAGAAGGCCCCGGATGCCATCGTCGTATTCGGCATGAAGGACCCGGAAGCCGAGAAGGCTTCGCTGCTCGTCGCGGTCGGCCCGAAGGCTCCCGCAAACTTCGATTCGAACGCGATTCTCAAGGAACTCGCGCCGCTGATCGAAGGCCGGGGCGGCGGCAAAAAAGAAATGGCGCAGGCCGGCGGCACCAAGCCCGCGGGTCTGGACGCCGCGATCGCGCAAGCCCGCAAGACCATCGTGGGCTAAGCGCCACACGGAGGGGGACAAGATGGCAGGAAAACGGATTACGCTTTCGATCGTCGTCCTGACCTGCGCACTTGGCCTAACGGGCTGTGAAAAAGAGTCGCCTAACACCCTGCGATTCGCGAACAGTCAGGAGATCAAGACGTTTGATCCGGCTCTCGCCTATGATCCCGTGAGCCTTTCAGTCGTACCGACCATCCACGAAACGCTCTACCAGTACGCGTACTTGGCAGAAGGTTACCAGGCGACTCCGCTCCTTGCGGCCGACATGCCGAAGGTATCCGAGGACGGCCTGGTGATGACCATCCGTATCCGGGACGACGTGCACTTTCACGACGACTCCTGCTTCGAAGGCGGAAAAGGCCGCGCCTTGCGGGCACTCGACTTCGTCCACGGGATCAAACGTGTCGCCATTCCACGCCTGGACTCACGCGGCTGGTGGTACGTTACCGGACGCCTTCAGGGAGTCGAGAAGTTCCGGGACCTGTTGAGAGACGCCACTCGCGACGAGGCGATCAAAGCCTTGGACCAGCCGGTCGAAGGCATCACCGCTCCGGATGATCGCACCCTGGTGCTGAAACTCCAGCGCCCGGATCCGCGCTTCGTCCACCTCCTGACCATGAACTTCTTCTCGCCGATCGCACGCGAATGCCTCGAAAAGTACGCCGACGAGGTGGGACACTGGCGCGACCATCCCGTGGGCACGGGCCCGTTCCGACTCAAGGAGTGGGCTCCCGGAAGACAGATCACACTGGAGCGAAACCGGCGCTATCATCCCGACTTTTTCCCGACTCAAGCCGCGCAGCCCTTCCGTACGCAGGACTTCCTGGCTGACGTGTCCGGCAAGACAATTCCCTTCCTGGACGCGATCGTCATGCCCCTGATTCAGGATCGAAAGGCTGGCTGGGAGCAATTCGTGAACGGTCCCCTCCATCTCTCCAACATCCCGGCGGAACTCGCGAATGACTTATTTGTCGACAAGAATCGACTTACGCCGACACTAGCCGAAAAGGGAATCCGTCTCGACGTCGCGCCTTCTCCCGGATTCTTCTACATCGGCTTCAACATGAAGGATCCTCTGCTCGGCCGAAAAAAACAGCTCCGACAGGCGATTTCTTCCGCGATCCAGCGGGAGAGGTGGATTGGCGCCCTCGGCCGCGGAAGCGGACAGAAGGCCTCGTCGTTCTTACCTCCCGGCATCGCGGATCGTCCGGAGAAAGCAGTGCTGAAGTACGATTACAACCTGGCACGTGCCAAGCAGCTACTCAAGGCCGCGGGATATCCCGGCGGGAAGGGGCTGCCCGCCATTCACCTGGAGATGCCAGGCGCCGACCAGATCAACAAGAAGCTCGGAGAAGTATTGATCCGCCAGCTCGACGCCGTCGGAATCCGGCTCGGGGTGACGTACAACGAGTTCGCGGCATTCATGGAGAAAATGCGCACGGGCCGCATGCAGGCTTATCTCGGCGGCTGGCGCATGGACACGCCGGATGCTGAGAACGCCTACCAGCTTCTGTACGGACCCAACGCCGCCCCAGGACCGAACGACTCTTCGTTCGATCATGCGGAGTTCAATGGGTTGTATGAAAAGATCGTCCGCCTGCCGTCCGGGAAGGACCGCGCGGCCCTGATCCGCCGCATGGATACCATCGCACAAGAGGAATGCCCTTGGGCGATGGGCTACTACCCCTTGACCCGCGTATTGATGAAGTCTTCCGTGAAGGGCTATCGCGGCGGAGATCTCTTCTCGAATCGGCCGAAGTATTTGCGGCTGGAGCCGGCGCGGTAAGCGTTTCTAAGACTAAGCAGCCTTCTGCCCGTCCTGACGAATGAAGATCGTGGATAACATACGCACGAGCTCGCGATCGTATTTGCCGGTCTCCGACTGGAGCAACTTGATCGCGTCCTCGATGGAATACGCAGGCCGGAAGGGGCGCTTGCTGATCAGCGCACTGAAGCCATTAGCAAGCGCGACGATCTTGGCAGGATAGTAAATCACCGGTCCATGCAGGCCGTTCGGGTAACCGCGACCACTGGGCTCTTCGTGATGCTGATAAACGATGTACCGGACTTCATCCGAAATCCCGGGCGTATTCTCGATCATCTGCAAGCCGAGCTTAGGGTGCTGCCGCATGAGCTTCCATTGTTCGGGCGTCAGCTCCTTCGCCGACAGGATTTCCTTGGGCAACTGCGTGCAGCCGATGTCGTGCAGGAATCCACCCATTCCGACCAGCTCCAACATACGTTGATTGAACTGACCGCAGGCCTTGGCGATGAACATGCTGAACACGGCCACGGCGATGGAATGGTAATAGAGATACTCTCCATGCGAAACGAGCTTCAATAGTATGGCGAGAGACTTTGGGTTCTCCACCATAAGCTTCACGTAGTTTCGAACCACCTTCTGAGTGCTCGCGGCAGTGTCCTCAGGGATATTCATCTGCTCAAAAAGTTCCGCCATGTTCTGCTCGGTCATATTGAGCAGCGTGGCGATCTTCTTTTCCTGCTGGGTGCCAGGATCATTGAAGATCACGTCCGTGGTGCGGGCGACGAATGCCTTATAGGCTTCTTCGTCCTCGGCGCGAATGTAGAGCTCCTTCACACCTTTGGAGATGTATTGAGCCAGGCGCTTGTAATCGAGTCCGGTCGTGCGCGAGAACACATGCGCGATGTTTGTATCCGAAAGCTTCAGATACACATCGAAACTGATATCGCGCGCGGCATTCCTGAAGGTCAGGATATCCACCGCTTTGAATTTGGCTTGTTCACCTGAATCAGCCAAGGCCGGGCCCTCCTGGAATCCTTTTCGGCAGAACCGAGGCGAAGCTATAGGGTTACGGAATGCCGGATTAACGCACTGCATCACCCTGAGTGACCGAGATTCGACCAGGTCACTCAAGCCCCACAGCCTTAACTGCAGCCGGATAACTTCCGATGAATAAGCATGAGCCTGCTCATCACTCTCCTTTTTGCGCTCATCGTTAGCCTGGCATCCTGGAGCCCGAAGGCTTGGGCTCAACCTCCCTGCACCGCCGATGGCGACGTATGCAACGGGGACGTCATCTATGTTTGGGAAGGGGCCGCCGACGGCAAACTCAAGACGGGCGTCGCGCGTATCGACGGACAAGGCGCTGTCTCGCTCCTGGGCTCGAAGGGGACCCTCGATCGAGCCCGAGTCGCCTCGACTCATCCGAATGCCTGTTACCCGAAAGACGGAAAACTTTGCGTCGGAACAAAGGTAAGAGAAAAATCGGGCAAGACGTCCGAAAAGCCCAGCACCCTGGCGGCAGTCTTTCCGACCGGCTACGTGGTGGTCAAAGCTCCAAACGGAAAGCTGCAATCCGTTCGACACGAAGGCTACGAGGTCGTGTCGGACCCCGCCCTAACGGCGGCCGCGCAGAAGGCGCAGGCTGCATCCAAGGCACTCACTGAAGGCACCGTCCCCGCTCGGTCCCCCTGCCCATCCTGCGACGCTCCCGATAAACCGGGAAAGCCGGGCAAACCGAACGATCCACTCGCGCCAGAATCGCTGCGGCGAAAGAGTTCTTTTGCGCGCTTCATTCTCGATCACCCCGAAAGCAAGCTGGCAAAATCGCTTGGTCCTTCGTGCCTGGAATTTCTGACCCAGATCTATCGCTCGGGCAACACTCTCTATAGCGCGGCAGCTGTCGCCTCGAGCAAAACGATCGACAGGATCGCTTTCCCGAGTCGGGGCAGGCGGACCGACTTTTTCCATTACACGAACAGCAAAGCCATGCTCGATCAGTTCCACCCTGAAATCACGGACCGAAAAGAAGCACATCGCGTCTCTCTGGTCGACGGGACCTACGATCGCATGGTGCTCTGGCCAAAAGAACACACTGACGGCTCCTTCGCCACCAAGTACTATCGAATTTACGATGGCGTCCTCTATGTCGCGGAGGACCCTGAATCGAGCAAAAGCTATGGCCTTCACCGAGTCACTTTTCATCTCAATCCCAAAGCTCGGATCATTCAACTCGCCTGCAAATACGAATCCGGCCCGAGTCCGGAGACGCCGTTATACCGGGACATCGGAGACCGATTTCCGGGAATCTGGAACGTCTGCAACCGGCACCTAGTTCAGCTCTTCATCGTCGAAGACAGCGGTATCGACTTGATTGACTACGAAAACGACAGCATGTGGTTTCAACTCATCCGCCCCAACGCCATCGAGCGGGTTGAGCTTCAGTACTCACCTGAATGAAGGAGACACGTCTGCTGAAGCGACTCCTCCCATCGAAGCTATCGCAACAGGTTGGAAAGCCGCGACTCTCCCGCGGTCGCACTTCCACCGTCTGGACCCACGTACGTGGTTCGACATCTTCCAACTGCTCGGCCGCACTCATGCTGAACACCCTTCCGCCCCCTCACATCAACCGGTTGAAACTGCTTGATGTTTAGGAAGCTAACCCCGTTTTTATGACGCGGGTAGGTGGTCAAAATCCCTTTATAGTTAAGACCGGACAAAATCGCTTTGTAAGGACAGTCACTCAAGCCCCACCCCTTCTTTGCCGATGGGTAGGTAAGGCCAGTACGGCCTTTTACGGGTGCAGCCCAAGAACCTGCACCGCTGTCGCAAGGAAGCGGCACTGGGAAAGGGAGATTCACAGTGCGCTCTTTATGGAAGATCTTGATTTTCGGTCTCGGCAGCCTGGTGCTCTTTGCGCCGTCGGTTCAGGCGTATGACCACGTCGTCTACAGCATCTACAAGAACCTCGACCTCGGCGATCCGAACGACCCTCCCATGAAAGACTACTACGTGAACATGGGAACCCAGCAGGGCCTCCGCAAGGGCGCGGTCCTTGAGGTTCACCGCAAGGTGGCGACCTATGACCTCACCAGCCAGAAGCTCTACCGGGATATTACCTTCCCGATCGCCACGCTGAAGGTCATTCATGTCGAAAGCAACGCCGCCATCGCGCGACTCGAAAAGATGACCGCCGCGAAGGACACCCCCGCGATGACCCCCCGGGCCGTCATGATCGGCGATTTCGTGCGAATGCCCTGAGGACCGGGCCCTCCTTGGCCCTGACCTCAGTACCACTCCTTAGTGACAGGACTCCACCACTGGTGCCGGGTGCTCCGCTCGCTTCCCGAGCCCCAGAAATCTGACCCGATCCGCATGGACTTCATAAGCCGTTCGCGGCGAGCCATCCTTCGCCTCGTACTTGCGGGCACGGATCTCACCTTCGATGTAGACCGACTCACCCTTCTTCAAGTAGCGAGCACAGTTCTCGCCGGTCGTTCCCCAGGCCACCACGTTGTGCCACTCGGTCACCTCCCTCGAGTCACCGGACCCCTCGTCTCCACGCACCTTCTTTGAGGTGGCCAGCGAGAAGTTGGTCACAGCCTTCCCGCTGTTCGTGGAGCGCTGGATTGGATCCTTTCCGAGTCGGCCAATGAGAATTACTTTGTTTACGTCTTTCATATATACCTCCGAAGGCCCCCGGGGAGTGCGACGCTCATGCCAGCGAAACGCCGAAAAAACGCCATGCATCAGACGAAAACCGGACTCAAATCGCTGATTTCGGTCTTTGATTTTTCCATACGGGTGGACTATGTTTTAAATGTCCAAACATTAGGAGGAACCCCATGAAATTCTGTAATTTGGTTTTGGTTCTCTCGATCACGATGCTCGCCTTTGCGAGCGGCTGCTCCAAGAAGCAGAAGGCCGATGAAGAACTCACTCCCACCGCTCCGTCCGCCGACGAAAACGTCCTCGGCGATTCCGACTCCGGCAAGGCGATGGGCCTGCAGACGATTTTCTTCCCCTACGACTCCTTCGTTCTCGATGAGACCGCCAAGGGCATCCTGAAGGCGAACACTCAGATCATGAAGGACAAGCCGACCCTCAAGATTCAGATTGAAGGTCACTGCGACCAGCGGGGCGGCATTCAGTACAACATCGCCCTGGGCGAAAAGCGCGCCAACGCGGTCAAGAAGTACATGCAGGGTCTCGGCGTCGCCGAGCCTCGCATCAGCACGATCAGCTATGGCAAGGAGCGCCCGCTGGATCCGGCTATGACGGAAGCGGCTTTCAGCCAAAACCGCCGTGCTAACTTCGTCATTACTTCCCGCTAAAAGAGGGAACCGCGAGGCAGTGCTGAATCACTTCAGACTTCCTGCAAAAAGCATCGAGACGGGAACGGTTCGCGAGAGCCGTTCCCGTCGGCATTTCCGGGGCGCCACTCTAGCCGGCTGCCTTCTGCTCATTTCGTCCGCTTGCACCGTCGTCGCGACTCGACCGGTACAGGAAATGTCGGACACCGCCGCGGCGATTCGATCCGCCAAGGAGGTTTCTGCGGAAACAGTCGCCCCTGAACTCTACCGGCAGGCAACCGAATGGTTCTTCAAGGCCCGGAACGAGTTCAAAATGAAGAACTACAAGTACGCCCGGGAGTACGCGGTCAAGGCGCGGCATTATGCCGAACAGGCCGAATTCGAAGCGCTCCGTTCAGGCGCCAACCGCACCGAAGCGAGCCTCTCCGATCCTTATGCGGGCGAAGCAGCTCCGCCTCCGCCAAAAACGGAACCGGCGCCTCAGAAGCCCTACGCCTATCCGACTCCCGAGCCGACGGCAGCAAAAGACGGCGATATGCCGCCAGAACCGACGCCTCTTCCGCCCGCACCGCACTGACCGGCATGGCTTGCCCCTCAGGGCAGTCAATGACATGATGGAAACCAGTATGAACGCAAGAAAACCATTGAATCACTCGCTTCGTATCGCCCTGATCCTCACCCTCGCAATGAGCATGACCGCCTGTCTCAAAACACGGGCACAGCTCAAGAACGACGCCCCCGAAGAGGACGCGGCGCCCGTGCCGGTGCAGGTCCAGGACGTCCAACCCCAGAATCAGTACGTGATCGACGAGATCAAGAGCGAGATTACCCGCCTGACCGGCCGGATCGAAGATCTTGAGCGCAAAGCGCAGCAGACGGCGGACACCCCGAAGGCGGACAAGGATTTAAAGGCCATGGAAACCCGCATCGTGGAACTGGAACAAGCCCAGGCCGCAATGCTGGAAACCCTCAAGAAGATGCAAGCAAGCATCCCGATGCCTGAGAACGTGGGCGCCTTTGAGCGCGGCAAAGAGGCGTTCAAGGCGGGTGAGTACGAACAGGCTGTGGAGCACTTCACTGAATATCTGAAAGCCTCGAAGGGAAAACACATCGAGGAAGCGACTTTCAAGCGTGCGGAATCGCACTTCAAGTTGAAGCAATACAAGAAGGCGATCGTCGACTATTCGAAGTTCCCCGAAAAGTACACCAAGTCGAGCAAGCTCGCGCAGGCGCTCTACCAGATCGGTCAGTCGTTTGACGCGCTCGGAATGAAGGAGGACGGCAAGGGTTTCTACCAGGAACTCGTGGACAAGTTCCCGAAGTCGCCCGAAGCCAAGAAAGCACGCCCCAAGCTGAAGTAACGATCGGAAGACACCTTGGCTACCCATTCGGCCACGACGATCCTCGGAATTGAGACCTCCTGCGACGAGTGCAGCGCCGCGGTGGTCCGCTACTCTCCTGGCAAGGAACTGAAGGTTCTGAGCCTATCGACTTATTCGCAGATCGCGATCCACCGTCCCTACGGGGGCGTGGTTCCGGAGATCGCTTCGCGCAATCACCTGGAAACGATCAACCCGATGATCGACCGCGCACTCCAGGATGCGGGCACCGAACCGGATTCTCTCGATGCGATCGCGGTGACGAATCGCCCAGGCCTCGTCGGAGCGCTTCTCGTCGGAGTCAGCGCCGCCAAGGCGATGGCCTACACGCTCAATAAGCCCCTCGTGGCCGTCCATCATCTGGAAGGCCATGCCTCAAGCCTCTTCCTCGATCGGAAAGACTGGGAAGGGATGACCTTTCCGCTTCTGCTCGCGGTGATCTCCGGCGGACACACGAATCTCTACGTCCTGCAAGCACCGCCGGAAATCTGGCCGCCGGACTTCGTGAAGCGTTCACTCGTGGGGCGCTCCCGTGACGACGCCGCTGGCGAGGCCTTCGATAAGACAGCCAAGATTCTCGGCTTCCCCTATCCGGGCGGCGAATGGATCGACAAGACCTCCAAGGGGGGAGACCCGGCCGCGTTCGCGCTCCCACGCGCCATGCCCGCGAAGAACACCCTCGACTTCTCGTTCAGCGGTCTCAAGACCGCCGTGGCGATCACCGCCGAAAAGCTAAAGAAAGAAGGCACGCTCGAAGCGCGGCTTCCGGACCTTTGCGCTTCGATCCAGGAGGCGATCGTCGATGCGATCCTGGGCAAGGTATTCCTTGCCGCACGCGAATACCGCTGCCGTTCACTCGCCGTCGCCGGAGGCGTGGCTGCGAACAGCAGATTGCGTGAGCGCTTGAACGCCGAATGGGAACGCAATGGCTTCTCGGCTCCGCCGTTCTTCCCCAAAATCAGTTACTGCACGGATAACGCGGCGATGGTCGCGGCAGCAGGAGCCTTCCGCTTTCGGCAGGGGCTCTTCCTGCGGGGAACCGAACTTCTGACACTCAACGCGATCGCGAACCCCGAGATCTGACGAAAGGCGCCGGGCATGGCCATGGATCCTCACAAAAAACGCCGGGCATTCGGTCAGCACTTCCTGAAAAACCCGTCCATCTGCCAGGGAATCGTGGACCCCTTCGTGGAAAACGCCGGAAAGCTCGGCTGTAAGGCGATCCTCGAGATCGGCCCGGGCCGCGGAGCCCTGACCGAGCCCCTCATGAAGGCCATCGAAAGCCTCCCTGGGCTCCAGGAGGTCTTCATCTGTGAGCGGGACCGTGAGATCGCGGCGGACTGGCGCGCCCGCCTACCGTTCCGGAAACCGACTTCCATCCTGGAGGGAGACTTCCTGGACCTTCCAGATGAGCAGTGGCTCAAGACCGCCCCCTTGGGTGTGATCTCCAACCTCCCCTACTCGGCCGGTACCGCCATTGCGGTCAAGCTGGCCCGGCATCCGGACAAGATCCCTGTCATGGTGCTGATGTTCCAGGAAGAGGTCGCGAAGCGCCTCAGAGCCGAACCGGGGACGAAGGACTGGGGCAGCCTCTCGGTCTGGACCCAGAACCGCTGGAACGTAACGAAGCTCATGAGCGTGGCTCCCGGAGCCTTCGCCCCGCCGCCGAAGGTGAATTCCGAGGTGGTCATCATGACCCCGCGCTCCGAACCGCGTATTCCCATTCCCACCCGCGAAGCCGAGGAAGCACTTTGGGAAGGACTCCTGAAAACGTGCTTTGCTCATCGCCGAAAAATGCTACGGTCGGGGCTACCCGCATCGGGACCGTGGCGAAACGCCTTGGAGGCCTCCCAGGTCGATGGTACAAAACGGGCGGAAGCCCTGACCTGGGACGACTGGAAACGCCTCTACGAGGCGCTGCGCGGCTTCTGATCGAGAGGAGATCATGTTTTCGTTCTTTACCGGTAGGAATGGCCTCCAGGCCACTCTCCTCGTTTGCATTGGTACGCTGGCATTGCCCGGCGTCGCGTCCGCCAACATCGGCGAAGCCTTCGGCTTTGGCTCTCGGACCGCCGCGCTTGCTGGCGCAGGCGTCGCATGGGGCTCTGACGCTTTCGCATCCTACACCAATCCTGCGGCGCTCGGGCTCCGCACAGGAACTCGGCTCGCGTTGAGCTATGCGATCGCCGACATGGAGCCCCACTTCAAGTCGATCGACAATGTGGTCACGAACAACGACTACACGGGCGAAGGCAGCATCAAGTACGAGAACGTCGACACGTCGTATCGAAGCTCGTTCGGCAACGCCCTCGGCATCGTCTACAGTCCGTTCCCCGAAGTGAACAACCTGAGTTTCGGGCTCGTAGGCTATCTGCCCATCAATCAAGTGGCGTACATGGACACCGGGGAAGTTTTCGTCCCAGAGTACTTCCTCTATCGCGCGCGTACGCAACGACCCCAGCTCGATGCCGGCGTCGGCATTGAAACGGTACCGGGACTCTTCATCGGAGCGGGTTTTCACGTGGGCTTCTCGCTCACCACAAACGCGACCGTGTTCCTTCAGTCGAACAACCAGAATCAGCCATCCAGCATGCGCTTCGCCGCAAGTCTGAAGCCGAAGGCGGCACCCTACTTCGGAATCCTTTACTCCAGCGCCCCTGATGCGCAACCCTACGCCAAGTCTCCCGAAGGCAGTTATACCCTGGGCGCGGTCTTCCGGCTTCCGGTCGACTCGGTGAATACACTGATTCTGAAGGCGGGCGCCCAGGCCCTCGGCAACATCGCCACCCTCGATTTCAACACCACGGCGATGTCCTCGTTGTTCTATGATCCGATGACGTTGGAGCTGGGGACCTCCTGGCAGTACGCGAGTTTTGGAAAACTCATCACCCAGATGGATTACCAGGTCTGGAAAAACTTCAAAGCCCCTGCACTGGTGCTCCAACAGCCGTCCGTTCAGGAGGGAGGCGTGATCTTTTCCCCAAGCCGCAATCCCACCTTTCCGTACCGAAACATCTGGATCCCCCGCGTCGCGCATGAACTCACGGTCGACAATGCCACCCTGCGCGTAGGCTACGCTTACCGCCCGAGCATCATTTCGGGCGTGCCGAACGGCGCAGGAAACTATCTGGACCCGTCGAAGCACATCGTGACGGCCGGACTCGGCTTCCGCTTCAAGAAGCTCCTGGGGTATCCTAAAGAACACAGCCTGGACTTTCACTTCGCCTGGCACCAGCTGCTCACTCAGAAAATTACGAAAACGCCGGGAGACGAAAGCGGAGAATCCGGCAGCTCCAAAGTCGGTGCCCCCGGCTACGAAGCGGGTGGTAAACTCTTCGGTGGCGGATTGTCGCTCAGCGTAGCTCTTTAAGGATGTGAGGAACCATGGACACGAAACCGAGACTGCCTAATTTCGGAGCACTTCTCAGAAAGCATTTCTTCGCGGACCTCCTCGTCCTTATCCCGCTCGGAGTGATCGCCTGGATCCTCGGCGCCGCAGTGGGGATGCTCTGGGGCCTCCAGGAACTACTGCCCTTGGCGTGGCGCCCGGAGAACTTCCTTCAGAGTCCGACGTTGGCCCTCCTCGTAAAGGCCGGCTTCACCGTCGCCGCCGCGCTCCTGCTCGCGCTCGGAATCTCGATCTTCGGCTGGATCTCCAAACAGTTCCTCGGAAAGAAGCTTCTCGAGCTCATCGCGGAGATCATCCACCACATTCCCGTCATCCGAAGCGTCTACAGCGCGTTGGATCAGTTGCTGAAGACTCTCGCCGAAGGCGGGGGCCAGCAATTCAACCGAGTCGTCCTGGTCGAATATCCGCGCAAGGGCATCTGGACCTTGGCGTTCGTCACAGGCACGACCCGCGGCATGGCAAACGTATCGCCAAACCACCTGAACATCTACGTCCCCACGACTCCGAATCCCACTTCCGGGTTCTACCTCATTGTTCCGGAATCTGACGTCCGTGAAAGTCACATGACGGTCGAGGAAGCCTTCAAAGTCATCCTGTCGCTCGGAATCGCGGGCCCGGCGGAACTGAAGAAGCCGGAGGGCACCGCGTGAGCGCCGAGAAAAACACCGGCGAAAAACTGATCGCGACCAATCCGGCACGGGCTGACTTCTTCATCGAAGAGATCGTCGAAGCGGGCATGGTCCTGACCGGCACGGAAGTGAAGAGCCTGCGTTCGCAGTCCCCGAACATGCGGGACGCCTACATCGAGGTGAAGGCCCGGGAACACGAAGTGGAAGCATGGCTCGTGAACATGCACATCGCGCCGTACTCTCACGGCAACATCTGGAACCACGACCCGCTTCGTCGCCGCAAACTGCTCCTTCACCGTCATCAGATCGAAAAGCTTTTCGGAGCGGTGACCCAGAAAGGACTCACCATCATCCCCACACGCATGTACTTCACCAAGGGCAAGGCCAAGATCGAGCTAGCTTTGGCCCGCGGCAAGAAGAAGCATGACAAGCGCGACACGGTCAGGAAGAAAACCGCAGAGCGCGAAATGGACATCGCACGTAAGGTCAGCCGCTAATGCCACATTTCATTCGCAAAACGATCCCCGAGACTTTCCTCGCTCGCGTCAAAGCGACTCCCTCGCTCGTAGGCTTCCAATACCGAAGCCACATCGATGGGGAATGGACTCAGGTTACGTACGGTGAATTCTATCAGCGCTGTGAGCGTCTCTCGCTGGGACTTCAGCAGCTCGGCGTGGGCCACGGAGACCGAGTGGCGATCCTGTCATCCACACGATTTGAATGGGCGCTAACGGACATGGCGGTCATGTGCGCACGTGCGGTGACGGTCCCGATCTATCCATCAAACTCACCGCACGACGTCGCTTTCATCCTGAATCACTCGGGCGCGAAAGTAGTCCTTGTGGAAGACCACAAGCAGCTCGACAAAGTGATTCTGAAGCGAGAGTCCCTTCCAGAGCTGAAACACATCGTCGTCATGGACCCCGCCTTTCCGCCGGACCTGGTTCCGTCCGGAATGCTGAACATCAAGCAGCTGGAAGAGAAGGGCGACGCACTCAGAAAAGCTCATCCCCAGCTATTTGAGCAGACGCTGCTTTCGGTCCAGCCCGACGACCTTTTCACCATCTGCTACACCTCCGGCACGACAGGTACCCCGAAGGGGGCGATGCTGGCTCATGACAGTATGGCCAGTGTCATGGAGGACGGAGTGGCGGCGCTCGGATACTTCATTCGGCCAGAGAAGGAGATCCTCATCACCTTCCTGCCGTTCTCGCACATCCTTGGCCGCGTGGAGTCGCTGCTGACTTATACGTTCGGCTGGCGGCAATGCTATCTCCAATCACTAGACCGCCTCATGGTGGATATCGGCGAGGTCCGCCCGACTGTCTTCTTCGCCGTGCCCAGAATTTTCGAAAAGGCCCAACAGCGAATTCACGCCATGGCACTCGAAGGCAGCCCTCTGCGCCGACGGCTCTTCCAGTGGGCCTCTCGCGCCGGACGCGTCTATTACAAGGCCGGAACCGAAAAGAGGGGCCGGATTTCGCTCCAAGTTCGGGCCAGCTTCGCGGCCGCACGCTACCTGGTATTCAATCGGATCAAGAAACGTTTCGGAGGAAGACTGCGGCTCGCAGTCTGCGGCGGAGCGCCCCTTCCGCGCGAAGTGGGCGAGTTTTTCCGCATCGCCGGAATCACGATCATTGAAGGCTACGGCCTCACCGAAACCTGCGGCCCCTGCACCATCGGACGCCCGGAACGCGTCAGGTTCGGTTCCGTGGGCCTTCCGCTCGCGGACGTCCAGTTCAAGATCGCGCAAGACGGCGAGATTCTGATCCAGTCACGGAAGCTCTTCCGCGGCTACTACAAGATGCCAAACGAGACGGCCGAAACGATGCAGGACGGTTGGTATCACACTGGAGACATCGGTCACATCGACGCCGATGGCTTCGTCCACATCACCGACCGGAAAAAGGACCTGATCGTCACGAGCGGCGGAAAGAACATCGCGCCGCAGAAGATCGAGAACCTCCTGCACTCTAATCCGGTTCTTGAAAAGTGCATGGTCTACGGTGACCGACGTAACTATCTGACGGCGCTGGTGACACTCAACGCGGCTTATGTCCAGAAGTACGCTGCCGACCATGGCCTTCAAGGAAAGCCCATGCCCGAGCTGGTGAACTGCGCCGAGGTCCGCCTTCTCGTCGATGAAGCGATTCAGAAGGTGAACGGCCAGCTGGCCTCGTTCGAGACGATCAAGAAGTACTGCATCCTCCCCAACGAGTTCTCAGTCGAGACAGGGGAGCTGACTCCCTCCCTGAAGGTGAAACGAGGAGTCGTGGCGCAGAAGTACAAAGAGCAGCTGGATCAGCTCTACCCAGGGTAATCGTAAGTCTCTAGCCCCCGCGACCTTGGCCCGCGGAAGACCGCCGTACGGTGCTTACTCAGGCCAATGCAACGCGATTTCCGCAATTTGACGCAACGCACCTCAAAAAGGTGAGCGATACCTTTTCAGGCACACCTCTTGACTCCGCCAAAGAGAACAGGTAGTTAGCAGACTACTGGTTCATGTTGTTTTACTGAGGAGTACTCATGGCTCGTGTCACGATCGAAGATTGCCTGAAGCGTGTTGATAACATGTACGAATTGGTTCACCTGGCGACCAAACGCTGCCGGCAGCTTTACAAGGGTTCCGTTCGTAGCAAGAACCGCGTGGTCGTGACCTCTCTCCGCGAAATCGCGGCAGGTCGCGTGTCCGCGAACTACCAGCGCCCGGGCGAAGGCAACGAGAACGAGTTGCCCCCGATGCCGAACTAAGCTCCACGCTTTTTCTTCACTAGCGCCAAGTCGATCACCTCGCTCACGTGACTGACGAAATGAATCGTCATGCCCTTGAGCGCGTACTGCGGAACTTCTTCCAGATCCTTCTCGTTCAGCTTCGGAAGAATGACCTGCTGAATCCCCGCACGCTTGGCGGCAAGCAGCTTCTCTTTGATTCCACCCACCGGAAGCACCTTACCCGTAAGAGAAAGCTCTCCCGTCATCGCGACTCTCTGACGAGCCACTGCTCCCGTGAGCAATGAAAAGAGCGCCGTCGCCATCGTCACGCCGGCTGACGGGCCGTCCTTCGGGATCGCTCCCGCCGGAATGTGCAGGTGAATGTCGTTGTTCTTGAAGAAGTCCTTCTCGAAGCCGGGGCGCTTGGCCACCAGCTTCTTCACATAACTCCAGGCGATGTTCGCGCTCTCCGTCATCACGTCGCCCATTTTTCCGGTCAGCTTCAGGTTGCCGCCGCCGGGAACGTCGGACGCTTCGATGAAGAGGATATCGCCCCCGAGCGCGGTCCAAGCGAGCCCCACCACGACTCCCGGTGAGCTGATCCGCTCCGCAAGCTCGTTGTAGTAGCGCTTCGGGCCCAACCACTCTGTCAGGCTCTTTTCCGTCACCACGATCGGACCCCTGCGCTTCGCGGCCGTCCTCGCCTCGACGATTCGCGCAGCCGCCTTGCGACAAATGCGGCCAATGAGCTGCTGCAACGTGCGCAGACCCGGCTCGCGCGCGTAATCCAACATCATGCGCTTCAGCGCCGTCTTCTCGATCTTGAGCTGGGAGGACTTCAAGCCGTGAGCAGCAAGCTCCTTCGGTAACACGTAACGAGAGGCGATGTCTTCCTTCTCTTCGAGCGTATAGCCTGGAATCTCAATCAGCTCCATACGGTCCAAGAGCGGCGGTGGAATCGTCGCCGTCGTATTTGCCGTCGTCACAAACAACACATGCGATAGATCGAACGGCACGTCGATGTAGTGATCGAGGAACGACGAGTTCTGTTCCGGGTCGAGCACTTCGAGTAACGCGCTCGCCGGATCGCCCTGAAAACTCTGACCGAGCTTGTCGATCTCGTCCAGCATCAGGACGGCATTGCGACTGCCTGCGCGCTTCAACCCTTGAATCACCTTACCCGGCATTGCACCAATATAGGTGCGACGATGCCCCTTGATCTCGGCCTCGTCTCGCATGCCGCCGAGGGAAAACCGGAAGAACTTGCGGCCGAGAGCCGCCGCGATCGATTTTCCGATCGACGTCTTTCCAACCCCGGGAGGACCGACGAGGCAGATGATCGAGCCTTTGGGATCCGCTTTGAGCTGCCGTACCGCGAGGAATTCGATGATTCGCTCTTTCACCTTCTCAAGTCCGAAGTGTTCTTCGTCCAAGACCCGCCGGGCATGCTTGAGGTCCAGATTGTCTTCGGTCTCCACGCTCCAGGGTAACGAGCAGAGCATCTCCAGATAATTGCGCGAGACATTGAACTCCGGCGAGTGCTCCGAAAGCGTCTCGAACTTTTCCAACTCCTCGAGCGCGGCCTTCTTCGCTTCCTCCGGCATTCCGGCAGCTTCGATGCGCTCACGGAAGGTCGTCCTCATCCTCATCCTCCTTCGCGCCGCCCTTATCCTTGCCGTCCTCCTCCATCCCCAGCTCGCGCTTGATCGACTTGAGCTGCTCCTTCAGGAAGAACTCCCGCTGCAGCTTGGTGATCTTGGTATTCACCTCGTCGTTGATCTTGCGCTGGACGTCCGCCACATCCTGCTCCCGCCGCAAGTGCAGGAGCAACTTCTCAAAGCGCGAACGGACTGAAAGCGTCTCAAGGAAGTCTTGTGCATCCGCCTTCGGCAGCGCAAGCGCGAACGCCACGAGGTCGGCCACTGTTCCAGGGCCCGGAGCATTGATCATGGCCAAACGCATTTCCTCGGTGAAGAACGGGTTCACCTCCGAGAGCTTCTTGACGTACGTGATCACGGATCGCGTCAACGCATCCATCTCCGTGGACTTTTCGACGATATCCTCGAGATACTCCGTCTCCGCGACGAGATACGGTTCCTCCGAAAGTGCTCGCTTGATACGGAATTTTTTCAGGCTGTGGACCAGAAGATTGATCGAGCCGTCCGGCATCTTGAGCCGCTTGAGAATCTTGGCCGCGACACCCACCTCGTATAGGTCGTTCGTTGAAGTCGCCTGGGTGACTTCTCCCCGAGCGAGAACGAGGCCGATAAACCGCTGCCGGTTGATTGCTTCCTCGACAGTAGCAACAAAACGGGGCTCACTAACCAGGATCGGCGCCATCAACGTCGGAAACACGAGCGCGCTATTCACCGGCAGAACGAAGAGATTCGGTGGAAGAACTTGATCGGGAAGGATCAGTCCCCCGCTCTTGATCGGTTCGCTCTGGTCGTCGGAAGCAGCCATAATCATTGATCCTATTGCTGAGATACCGTTAAGATGATCTGAGGAGATATATGGGCACGGCTTCCGCTTTGGCAAGAAAGGCGATCTGCGTTTCAGCCCTGACTTTGACAGGGGGCTTGGCCCATTTTTTCGCGACGCAGCCAGCCGAAGCGGCGAATTACACCCCGCGTTCCTGGCTTCTCAGCACCGGCTTCTCTTACGATTTGATTAACCCGACGGCACTGAACAACAACGTCAGTGGATATGCGCCGTTACAGGGCCTCTTTGGCGGTCGACTCCGAATCGAACGCGGACTGCGTGAGCCGGACCTGACTCATTGGGTAGACTTCGCCTACTTCACGGGAGCAAGCTCCGAGACCATCACGAAGCGAATCACGGTCGCGACAGAGTTCAAACAGAAGCTCTCCCACATGGCCATCGTGCCACTCGGCGCCTCGTATTGGTTCAGCCGCACCGCTCACATCGATTTTCACATTTCCGCGGGACTAGGCTTCCTGATCGGCGCTAATTACAGCTGGAACGCCACTCCGGTCAGCGGCGCGGCCACGAGCGGAAGCGCCAGCGGAAGCTTTGCCCCCTATGTCGTCGCCAACACCGGTGGCCGTTTCTGGTTGAGTAGATACTTCGCTTTGGATCTGTCCGCCGGAGCGCGATACACCTCGTCGGTGAACGCGACTCTTTTCGGGCTGAATATGGTGGGAGGCATAACGTACGCCTTCGGTGGCGTGCGAGGCACGGGCCGCAACTACGTCGAAGTCATTCCGTATCAGCCTGAGAAGGAAAAGCCCGCGCCGCGATCCCAGCAGCAGCCGCTGCCACCGCAGAGAAAGACGCGCTAGCGCTTCACTGCGACTTCACGTCAAGAATGATACGGGCAGGATCCGTGAGCTCGAAGACTTCCACCGGAGTCGGATCACGAAGCGCGACCACGAACGTCCAGATATCGTCTTCCACTCGCGGCAGAAGTTCCACGCGTTCCACGACCTTGCTCTTCTTGAAGGCCGTAACTACTTTCTGGGCCTGAAAGGCCAGCTTCGGATTTCCCCACAGAGTCACCACGAGGCGCTTCTCTTCGGGGCTCACCGCGACTTGGAAGTAAGGCGCCCTCTTCAGGGCGGCCGCCTCTCCGTTCCGCGTGCCTTCGAGGTCAATCACGATCCGCTCGAAGCCGGCATTCGATGCACGCCGGATGTCACGCACCGTCGTTTCGGTGATAGCGCGGTCTCCGCCCGTAACGAGACCATCCTTGAGATAGAACTTGGTCTTCTTAGAGTCAGCGGCGAATACCTTTTCCCGACTGAGCGCGGCGCTCGCGGATGAAGGGACCACCACGGAAACACAGACCAGAGCCGAAAGGACGGTTAAGAGATGCTTCATTCTTTAAGGTTAACGACGGTCGGCCGAACAAGCAAGGTCGCGGCGGCGCTGTTGCGCCAGAAGCGCGCGTGCCGCCAGCAGCATCAGCCCCCAAGGAGCCAGCCACGCAACCACTGCGACTCCCGACATCCCGGCGGGACCACCGCTTCCATCCTTGAACTCCCGTACACTGCCACAGCCTCCGCCCTCCTCCTCCTCGGTGGAGCGACGAACCGGCCCGCCCGGGGGACTCACATAGAACGGGAACTCCTCGCTCATCCGACAACGGGCATCGGGGGCCAGCACCGCGGCCAAGGGCGGTGCCCCTTCATTGATCGATCCCGTGATCATCACGAAGGAGGAGGGATCCACGGCCATCGGGCCCGCCGGAAAGAGTGACAAATCGACCGGCCGGGGCGAAACCACCAGGCGGTAATCCCCTGGAGGCAACCCGTCCGCCACCAGGACGGTATCGTAGTTCACGTAGCCCGAAACACCCTGGAAGGCCTGTCCCGAGACCTGCGCCTGCACCTCGTTACCGCGCGCGTCCGTAAGGCCGAGGATCGGATTCACCGGCGAATAGAGACTGTAC
Source organism: uncultured Bacteriovoracaceae bacterium (assembly GCA_964407515.1). Classification (GTDB taxonomy): domain Bacteria; phylum Bdellovibrionota; class UBA1018; order UBA1018; family UBA1018; genus CAYOWB01. Next base: position 10,057 of record CAYOWB010000025.1, on the reverse strand, counting down.
CCGAGAACGTGAACCTCCAAGCGGCCCTCGATCGAATGAAGGGAGTAGGAGCGCTGGCCCCAAGCTCCGAGCTGATCCACGAATCCAAATCCCGACGCTCCCGTAACTCCATCAGCCAGGACCGGGCCCTCTGCCGACATCAGCCCGTCGGCCGCAGGAAGAATCGCGGCGCCCGGGCGAGCTGTGCAACGAACTGTCAGATCAGGTGCACGTACGACACCGCCCGCCGGCACACCGATTTTCTTGGCGTTGTTCCCATCCTCAAGCAGCACCGTACGGCTGAAGGGACGCCCGCTGCAAACCTTGCTATCGATTCCGGAGTAGTAGGCCGGTAAGGCGCTTGGCCCCGCGACGAAGGGCTCGGCCATAAGGATATATTCACTCGGCTCGAGACCACCGATCAGATAGCTCCCGTCGCGATCGGAAAGGGCGCTAGCCAGGACGACTCCACGTGTTCGCGAGATGGCGAGCACATGCGCGCCGAAAACCGGCGCTCCGCCCTCATTTAATACCCGGCCTGTCATGGCGCCACGCGAGCCGGCATCGCCACTCGGGTAGAGAGCGCGAATCCCAATCTGATCGTCGCATCCGAGAAACGCCTGCTCCGGGGACTCCATGAACAGCATTGTCGACTGCAGACCTCCACTATGGGCCATTCCGAACGCATGCCCGAGCTCGTGCGTGATGACATTCTCAAGAAACACCCGCTGACCGCGCGTCCCTGACATGGCGACGTTCGAACCATAGCCGGAGGTGTCGCGAGGATCCGTCGTGAATCGATACGACACGTCATTCAACACGATATCTGCTTCAAGAATTTCTCCGGTCGACGTGTTGTACCAAACCTCCGTAAGCCCCAGCACATTGCCCGAAAGATGCCCGGCCGTGCCCGTGCTGTTTGAAGCGAAGTAGATGCTGGAGAGGCCGTTGTACTCACTATTGGGGACGTAAACCGAGGGATCACCCCCCTGCCAGTAATCGAAGGTCATGCGTCCGCCGCTGGCGCCGCTCCAACGCTGAAGGCCGCGCACGACGGCACTGAAGATTTCATTCTGGGAAAGCCCGCTTCGGTTAGCGGGATTCCCGGCCAGATTGTATTTCTGTCCGTCAAACCAGCGCACCGCGCGGCCATTGCCGGCCAACGTGAACGTGTAAGACCACGCGGACGGAGCCGCGAGAAGAAGAGTAAATGCCGCGCCCGCAAGGGCAGTCCATACGCGTCCCATCCATGAGACTCCTTGGGGAGACATGTCGCCGCCCCTGGCTTCCGGCAGTCCATGCCGGAGTCCCTGTCGTTACCTTCGCTCGAGATCTACCGGCGACGCAGCCAAAGCCACGCACCGGCCCCCAAAAGAGTGACCGCGAGGGCGACAGAGAACCAAAGGGGGATCCCCCCTTCTGACTGAGAATGCAACCCAGGTGCCGGCTCATTGCTCGGTGCAACAGCCGGTGTAGCACTCGGGGCAGGTGTCTTTATCTCCTTAGGAACAGGAGCTTTTTTCGACTCAGGCGCAGACGGAGCCGCTGGGCGCGTTTCTTGTCTCAAACGCTCAATAGTCCACTTGGCGCCATTGTGCTCCCCATCCTTTTCATTGTCGTGCCGGTGGAGCAGGGCCTCCTTGCCCCGCAGTCCCGGATGAACCGTACAGTCCGTCCCTGCCCCCTGGAGGTACTCCTGACCGTCATCCCCTCGCACGACCTCGTACTTCGCCTGCATCATGCCCCGGATATCGTAAGTGCCATCTGAATTCTGAGCGTTGAGCGTCACCACGACGTCTTCTCCCGGCTTGAAGTCCGCGGTCCCGGCTACCTTGAGCCCCACGCCGTCTTTTTCCCCACCGACCTCGCGCATGATGATAGAACGCGGCGGATTAGAAATCCCTTTGAACACCTCATCGATGCTCAATTCGAAGAAAGTGTAGATGCGACGGTTTCCATCGCCTCCGGTCGCCCAGTTCGTGTACTTCATCCCCGTACGTCCACGAACGATGACCGGAGCCTCCTGAATAGTCTTTTCAAAAGGTTGCTCGTTGAAAGTGGTCGTATGGCCCGCGGCAGGCAACAAAAGCAGCACGAATGGAATCAGCCATCGTTTCATCATGGTCTCTATTGTAATCGGAGCGCGTAATAGGCGCCATGCCTCCCATATGAAG
>CAYOWB010000025.1:1312-7794 GCA_964407515.1 uncultured Bacteriovoracaceae bacterium | reverse complement strand
GCAGCTGACTCTTAATCAGCGGGTCAGAGGTTCGACTCCTCTGCGACCCACCATTTAAAAAAATCCGCTGAAACCAAAACGGCAGAAAAACGGCGAGGACTTGTTCCTCGCCTTTTTTATTTCTAGCCCTCTCCCGAAATCACGATACGATTCAGCCATGCACGCCATTGAAGCCGCGGTCTTCGACCTAGGGAAAGTTCTGATCGATTACGACTGGAACAACGCATTCCATGTCGTGAGCCGCAAGACGGGGCTTTCTATCCGAGAGATCGAGAGCCGGATCCTGACCGACGTCTTCTTTGATTTCGAACGAGGGCAGATCAGTCCCGAGGAATACCACCGGCACGCCCAAAGAGTCCTCGGCCTGGAGATGCCGTTCCAGGAATTCCACTCACTGTGGATTTCGATTTTCACCGCAGAGATCGAGCCGACCGTGTCGCTCGTCCGTGAACTCTCACGCTCGGGATGCGTGAAGGTCGGCGTGCTATCCAACACCAATGTGTTGCACATCGACCTGCTGGAGCGCACCTGGCCGTTGCTCAGCGAAATCCATCATCCGTTCTACAGCCACAAGATCCACTGCCGGAAGCCCTCTCGTGAGGCCTTTGAGCATGTCCTGAACGGGATGGGCATCCGTCCGGAACGCACGGTATTCGTGGACGACCTCGTCGAGAACGTTCGTGCCGCGGAGTCCCTCGGAATTCAGGGCATCGTCGCGAAGTCCGGAGAACAAGTCGTGCGCGACTTCAAGGCAATGACAGGCTGGAACTAGTCCTTCTTGATCCGCTTCTGTTTGTCCTTCCAAAGAAACAACGAAAGAACAAAAGCGCCCGCGAAAAGCCCGGCCGCGAGCGGAAGCGACTCGCTCCACTTCACGTCCAGCGGCTGACGGGAAGTCAACAGAATAGGCACGGTCCGCCCCAAGGCGTACATCACCATGAGCGCGATCCAAACGATCAGCGTCGACTTCAAGACAAACTGCCACTTCGGCTCGTTCGGATCCATGGTTTCCCTGGAGCTTTCCCCGGCGCTCAGACCAGGTTTTCAGGATTGAGGCACTGCAAGTACTGCGGCACGAAGCGTCCGTCCTTGCGGATCAGCTCGTCATCGAACCAAATCTCGCCACCGCCCATTTCGGGGGTCTGGATGAGCACCATGTCCCAGTGCACTTTGGAGCGGTTGCCGTTGTCGGCCTCAGCGTAAGCCTGCCCCGGCGTGAAGTGGATCGATCCACAGATCTTTTCGTCGAACAGGATGTCACGCATCACCTTCTTGATGTGCGGGTTCACTCCGATCGCGAACTCGCCGACATAACGGGCGCCTTCGTCCAGATCGAGGATCTGATTGAGCGCCACGGTGTCGGAACCGGTCGCCTCGACGATCTTGCCGTTCTTGAAGACGAGGCGGATATCATCGAAGGACTTACCGTTGTAGATCGTGCCGGCGTTGTAATGGATCACGCCATTCACGCTGTCACGAACCGGGGCAGTGAAGACTTCGCCGTCCGGGATGTTCAGCTCACCGGCGCATTTGATAGCCGGGATCCCCTTGATAGAGAATTCGAGACTCGTGTCGCGCGGGCCGATGAGACGGACGCGATCCGTCTTCATCATGCGTTCGGCGAGGACCTGCTCGGCGCGGTCCATCTTCGCGTAATCCAGTGTGCAAACGTCGAAGTAGAAGTCTTCGAACTGCTCGGTGCTCATCTGCGCGAGCTGTGCCATGGAAGGCGTCGGCCAACGCAGCACCACCCAGCGCGTCTTGCCCACTCGCTGTTCCATCACTGGCTTCTGCCAATAGGTCTGGAAGACTTTCATGCGGTCTTCCGGGACGTCGGACAGTTCATTGATGTTGGAGTTGCCCCGAAATCCGATGAAGCAGTCCATCTGCTTCATGAGCTGGAGTTCGTTTTCACCGATGATCTTCATCTGCTCTTCGGTGGCGTTCTTGTAGAGAGTCCGCAGCACGCGCGGATTGCGCACATTGACGAATGGAAGACCACCGGCCTGACCGATCCGATCAATCAGTAAACTCACCATCTCAGCAGGAATGTCGATCGCCTCGATGAGGACCTTGTCGCCAGGCTTCACCTTCACGGAAAAGCTCACGAGAATGTCGGCCAACTTCTTCATTCTGGAATCAAACATGGCGAACCCCTCCTACCGGGTCTTGATGCTGGTCTCCTAGACATAGCACCCAGGCCGCTTCGTGCAAAGACTCACACTTCGGGTTTTGGAACGACCCACAGCACGAGCGAGGCCCCGCCCCAGCGGCAGGGCTGCAGAGAAACAGCAATGCGACTAACCCCATTCGCTCATTCATCTATTGGCAAAGCTGGCCGAGCTGGACCGTCGAGAAAGCAGTCCGAGCATCTCTGGTCAGATAGGACACCGGGCATACCGCCTGGCCATCCACGAGTACGGTGAACTGAATGGTCGTACCCGCGAGCGGCGTCACTCCGATTCGCATCCCTGCCGTCACGGCGTCGCCGATACGAGGAAGTCCGCCCTGAAGAGAAAGATTATTGATCCGGGTTGAGATCCTGGCCGTGTGTTGAATCGTCACGGACGCATTCGTCGCATCCAGCCCTGTGACATCAGTCACGACGCCTTCGGCCGGTGCGCTAATCTGAACGTTTCCTGTCGCGCTATACCGGATTCCATCCTGGCTGGACGAGAACGGGGAATTCACCAAAACGGGAGTGACCGGCAGCGTGAGTTCCACCGTCGCCGCCTGAGGGTTCTTGAGCAGCGCAAGCGGGTCATTCCCGCTTCCACAGCCACTGATCAGTGCCGAGAGAGCTAAGGCCGGTATTTCATAGCTTCCACCTCAGGGCGAAGGAGCCGTTCAACATCGTGAAGCTGTTCTTTCCGAGAAAGAAATGAATGGGCATTGAAACCACCGCGCCCAACCCGTGCCAAATGGGAACATCAAGCCCCTGCTCCACGCGCACCGCGAAGAGCGTCGCTGAGTTCTGAGTCCCAGAGTTTGTCAGGGAAAGCCAGTCATAGACTCCGCCCAGTTGGAACGAAGTAAACAACCCGATTCCTAAGACCGAAGTCGGCGCCGGGACATTCACGCCACCGTACACACCGATGAAGTTCAGCGCTTTGCCGCTCTGATTCTTAAGCGAAAACCGGTTGTAGGTGCTCGAGACCTTCCACTCGAAAGGCTGCGGCAACAAGAGCTGGTCGAAGTGAACGTCCGCGTGCGCGCCCACGGATTGTTTCAGAGCGACATAGTAGTCCGAGACCGGCGTCGCGAAGTTTGCTCCCACGCTCACCTTGGAAAGGCCGGCATAAGCCGGCATCCCGAGCAACAGGATCCCCCCAGCCAACAAACACACGCGTAAGTTCATGAAACAGTTCCCTCTGTTTCTTTCTACGCTACGCGGCAAATTTAGGAATTGCAATAGGCCGTCAGCCCGACAGGCCGCTGATCATGGACTCGACTTTTGCCGAGATCTCCTTCAGTGCCCCTTCGTCCGGAACGTACTTCATCTTGATTGGCTCGAGCACCTGGAAGTCACAAGCCTTCAGCGCATCGGCGACTTGAGTGATGCTCTGCCCTCCCCAGCCGTAGGATCCGAACGGAATCGCGATCCGGTGGCCGGAGGAAAGCGCCTTGAGATACGTCAGAAAACCGGCCACGGTCGGCAGCATATTGCTGTTCAAAGTCGGCGATCCGACACAGACATACTTCGCCGTCACCAGTTCCGTCAGCACATCGGAGATGTGGTTGGCCTGAAGGTGCATCAGCTTGGCCTTGATCCCCTTCTTCTCAAATCCCTCGTAGATGGCGTGAGCCATCTTGCGAGTAGACTCCCACATCGTGTCGTACACGATCACGGCGTACTCATCGGTGCGGTTCGAGGACCACTTGTCATAATGCTTGAGGATATCCGAAACGTGCTTTCTCCAGATGATGCCGTGGCTCGGGGCGATCATTTCGATCGGCAAGCCACCGACCTGCTCGAGCGCCTTCTGGATGAGCTGCGCATAGGACATGACGATGTTGCCGTAGTATTTCTGCGCTTCTTCCAATCCCAGACTGAGGGGGATTTCGTCGTCAAAACGCTCATAGGATGCCAGGTGCTGCCCGAAGGCATCATTGGAGAAGAGAATCTTCTCTTCTTCCATGTAGCCGACCATGTTGTCCGGCCAGTGAATCATCGGCGTCATCACGAACTTGAGCGAGCGCTTGCCCATTCGGATCACGTCCCCGTTCTTCACGGTCTGGAACTTCCAGTTCTTCTTATAATGATCACGCAGGCCCTTTTCACCCGCTGCCGACGCGAACACCGTGGCATTCGGGATCAGCTCCATGAGCTTGGGCAAGCCTCCGGAATGGTCCATCTCGACGTGATTGGAAACCACGTAGTCGATCTTGGAGGGGTCAATGACGGACGAAATGCGCGAGATCATCTCATCATACAGGTAGTGCTTCACCGTATCGATCAGGGTGACCTTTTCGTCGATGACGAGGTAGGCATTATAGGTCGAGCCTCGGGGAGTCAGATACCCGTGGAAGTTACGAAGGTCCCAGTCAACTCCTCCGACCCAATAGATGCCCTTTTTGATTTCGACGGCCTTCATGCAAATGACTCCTTGGCTCTAGCTATAGTCATTCGAGGGGAAAAAGCAACTCGCCGTCCGTGCGGCTTTCGCAAAAAAGCCGCCCCGGCCAAACGACCGGAGCGGCTTGACTCTGTCTAAACCCGTCCTTGGCTGCCGTTCAGCCAGAACGCAAGAGCTCAGAAGGCGCAGGCAGGGCTCAGTACTTGCCGAACTCCTTGTCATCCAAGGCGATGACTTCCTCCGGGCGAGGCTTTTTGGCGGGATCCGCCTTACCCCAATCCGCGTCCTTCACGGGCGCAGGGCTCTTCACAGGCGCAGCCGCCTTTGCCGGAGCAGGATGCGCCGTCGCCGTATGCTTGGCGACCGCGGATCCGAGGGCAGGCTTCTTTTTGGAAGCCGCGGGCGCAGGGAGCGCGGCGGCCCTCTGCGGAGCCCGCTCGGACATCGAGGAGTGAAGGGTCTCCCCCACGCCTTTCAAGTGGAACCGAGCCAGCTGCTTCTGCAGCTCACCGGCTTGGCTGGACAGCTCGCGCGCGGCCGAGGCAGTTTCTTCCGCGCTCGCGTCACTTGATCGATTTGTCCCAAACCGGTCGTGACCTGACTGATGCCCTCGGCCTGTTCGTTACTGCCCGTCGCGATCTCGGCAACCAGATCCGCCACCTTGATGGCGCCGCCGACGATTTCCTCGAAGGACTTCGCCGTTTCAGTCGCGACCGAGAGCCCATTCTCGACCTTCTTGCTTGAGGTCTCGATCAGCTCCGCGGTCTCGCGGGCCGCCTTGGCGCTGCGGCTGGCGAGGTTCCGGACTTCATCCGCGACGACGGCGAAGCCCTTACCATGCTTTCCGGCTCTCGCCGCTTCGACCGCGGCATTGAGCGCGAGCAGGTTGGTCTGGAAGGCGATATCGTCGATAACCTTGATGATCTTGGCGATCTGCTGGCTCGACGTATTGATGTCCTTCATCGCTTCGACCGTGGTGTGGATCTGACCCTTGCCGCGTTCCGCGTTCTCACGAGCGTTCTGAGCCAGCTGGCTCGCCTGCTGCGAGTTCTCGGCGTTCGTCTTCGTCTGAGAGCTGATCTCCGTCATGGAGCTGGAGATCTCCTCAAGCGAGGAAGCCTGTTCCGTCGCGCCTTGCGAGAGCGACTGACTGGCGGAACTCACCTGCTGCGAACCGGCCGCGATCTGACCGGCGGCCTCACGGACCTTGGCCAGAATACTGTTCAAGCTTTCCGTCATCGACCGGAGAGCGAAGCCCAGCTGATCTTTCTCGGAAGCCACTTGCACGTCGACATCGAGGTCGCCCTCGGCCATCTTCTGCGCGACCAGGATCTTACCCTGCTGTGAACTGGCGGCATTCCGATACGCCTCAGCCATTTCACCGATCTCATCCTTGGAGTCGTAATCGATGCTGTTGCTGAAGTCACCTCGCGCCATGGCCTTAACGAGTTCGGTGATCTTGCCAAGCGGAACCGCAATGGACTGCGCAAGCAATACGCTCGCAGTCCCTGCCAACACCGTGACAAAGACGCCCATGCCGATCACCCACCACAGAAGTTTCCAAATCGCGCCACTGACCGTCTGGGACGCTTCCATGAAATCTTCTTCATAGGCGCCGACGCCAATCGTCCAGTCAAACGGAGCGAAGTAAGTCACTGCAGTGACCTTTTTCCGTGCCTTCGTCTCGCCCTCGTTCTTCCACTCATATTCGACATACTCAATGCCTCCGCCGGAGGTTTTCATACCGGAGCTGACGAACTGCTGCATCACGAGATTGCCGTTGGCATCCTTCGCTTCCCAGACGTTCTTGCCGATCATCTTCGGGATGCCATGAGCGATCAGCTTACCACGATCCGGGCCAGATCCCTGCATGATGAAGGGATAACCCGTCTTGCCGACCTTGAT
>CAYOWB010000025.1:0-1276 GCA_964407515.1 uncultured Bacteriovoracaceae bacterium | reverse complement strand
GTCGCGGTAAAGCCTTCCTCCTGATGGACACGCCCCATCAGCCAGATGTCCTTGGCGACCTTCGCCGTCTCGCTCTTGGCGAGCTTGAGCAATTCGACGTCCAAATCCTTCTGGAGGGCGCTCTTGTGGATCAGCAGCACCGAAATCATCACCACGACCGTGATCACGACCGAGATGATTCCACTGAGGAGAATCTTGGTTCTTATCTTCATGTTCTTGAGCATAATTCCACCTTCTCAACGAGACCGGCCAAAATAAATTCACCAACACCTCTATTCTAGTGGCAGTAAAACGGCGGTGCTAATGATTTTAGAGTGCTATTCGCAGCTGCATGATCGCCAAACAAATCGCCAACAGTTTGGCAGCTGTTCGCTTATCGTGAAGGTCAGCCCAACGCCCGCCAACCGGTGCGAATCGCCCAGAAGAAGAAGAGCAGGCGCGGTATTCTAAGCAGAAGAATCAGGAGGACGAGCCGAGGCGAAGCCTGACACAGTCCCGCGAGAAGACACTGACTCGAGAACGGGAGCGGCGACACGCTTCCCAGGAGAACAGCCAGCCGGCCGTGCTTCGCCAACACCTGCTCGCCCTCTTCCTGAAACCCACCAGCCCACCGCCGAACCCACGCGGTGGACGAAAACCGCTGCGCGATCACGAAAGAAGCTACTCCTCCGCACAACGACCCGAAACAAATCGCGAAGAATGGCCCCAGCCATGGCTGACCACCGGTTACCGCGGCGAATATATAGAACTGCGGCGGAACCGGGAAATGAAACGCATCCGCTAGGAAAGTCCCGAGGGCCATCCCCGGCAAGCCGAACTGCCGGGAGACCCACACCCCAGCGGGCTCCAAATACTCACGCGCATAAGCACCCAAGGCCATCACTAGCGCCAAGAATGCGAGCACTTTAACCAGCCGCATCGACCGAATATTACACGGTGCCTGTAAACGTCGCCACGGCGGATCCGCGAGCGACAAGAGTAAGGCGCACTTGACCTCGTCACGGCGAGCGACGACAATGCGAAGCCATGACGACTTTCCCGAAGGAATTCTGGCTGGCTAACTTCATGGAGCTTTGCGAACGGGCCGCTTACTACGGCTTCTTCGTGGTGCTGACCCTCTTTCTGACAAACGTCGTCGGCTACACTGATCGCGAGACCGGCGTCATCGCGGGCGTATTCTTCGCGGGACTCTACCTGCTTCCTCCGTTCGTCGGCGCCATCGCTGACCGGATCGGATTCAAGAGTGGACTGATTCTCGCGTTTAGTCTGCTGACCA
>CAYOWB010000024.1:0-30025 GCA_964407515.1 uncultured Bacteriovoracaceae bacterium | reverse complement strand
ATCTCCCTGCATCTTTTTCTTTGCTCATTTGTGAGCGTGGCGCATAGGAAACTAGGCATTCGCCCACGCTCATCACATCGACCGACGGCCGCGAAATGACGTACACCTGTTTTCCGTTCATTTTGTACGAAAAGCAGATGTACGTGCTGCCACGTACCTTCAGAAACCGTCCAGAGTGGACGAAAACGGCAGGTACGTCATTCACTCTCATTGAATTGCTATTCAGGTTTGCTGCCGCAAGGACTCAGTTCGCCTTCACTCATCAAACCTAATGGATCCGGGGACTCCGGCCTGCGCTTGATCTTCGCCTTTCAGGGCGGAAGCGATGGCGAGGAATGCACGGATTCCCGGGGCTTCGCGCGGTAAAGGCCCTAAAAGGTAGTAAATCGGAGCAATTAACGAGTCTTGAGTGGTGCACAGGAACGCGAGGGATTGGTCGCATTAGTCCCCACGCGAGCCATTTGTTTAACGCGTACGCGTGAGTTCTCCCTCTAGGCTCCCGTGTTCTCCACAGGCTTCGCGGCAGCCTTTGGATACATTCTCCACGCGCATTGCATGATCCTTGATGGAGACAATATCAAGCGTACATGGCGCCTTATCCTGGAGAATTAGGGGATTCAGTTCCTTATTGTCAGCTGGCTCCCAGGAGTTAAACCTAATCTTGTTGTTGGTTAGCTTGGCTATCCCTTCGATTGAACACGTTCCCAAACCTTCGGCCGTGTATTTGACAAAAACGGAATCCGGACGACCTTCTATCTCTTTTACGGAAAGCCGGCTCGTGAGCTCCTTAGGTTCGGATTCCATCCATATGGCCTCGGTCCTGCGGTATTCCCAGGTGCCGAGGAACCGGTCGGGACTGCGCGAATCAATCTCCTTTGGTGAGGAAACGGTAGTACAGGCACAAAATAGAAACGCAGCAGCAGGCGCAAGCAGCAAATGTTTCATATCAAAGCCCTAGCAGGATGCCTTAGCCATAAACAAGAACGCCAGTAGAATTCCGTGTTCAGGCTCCCGATCGAGCGTGCTATTTGTTAGACGTGAAAGCAATAAAGGTTTTGCTCTCGTTAATAGCAATCTTCATGGTCGCAGTGGTCCTATACTACTGGTTCCTCAAGGCGCGACTCGTTTCTCACACGAATCGCTTACAGAAGACCATTGGGGAGTACGTTGCCGATGCCTACAGTGCCGAGGCTCAAACTGAGCTGCAGAAGCTGGCGTTTCTGGAGCACCAATTTCGGGAAAGAAATGGCGCCTTTACTACGGACCTTGTCGCGATCGGATGGAAACCATGGAGCAAGAAACGGTCCTATAAGATCGGCTTCGTCCGGGCTTCTCATCCGACCCCAAATAGTCCTCGCCCTGAACAAATGTCTTCAGATGTACTTGCTGCGAACGACCCAAATGAGCCGGTTGGCTTTTCGCTTCAAGACGTCGCTCGGAAATGTTCTGAATGTAGTGCAGACCAGAACCATTTCAAGGCGATCGCCGTCGGAAAGCTTCCTGATCGAGTCGGATTCGATATTTGGACGATCGATACCACGGGGAGGCCGGTACAGCTGCGTAAATAGCTTGTTTCGTGAGTGCCACGCTCACAAATGAGCAAAGAAAAGACGCAGGGAGATCGGTCATCGCGCCGGTCTCCCTTTCACATTTCAGTGCACCCCTTTCGTTGCTTCTCTGATCGCGTACCAAGCCTGACCCCAACGCTTCATTCATTTCCCTCCCCTGCTCGTCTTCCCCGGGCCGCTGATTCCCGCCATTCATCCGACTGAACGACCGATGATGGGCATCCCGACCCCGCGCACAGGTCGTTGGGGGCGCGGGGTCAGGATGCTCATCATGGCGGGAGTTCTGCGGCCCGGGTGGTTGAGTTAGGGGTTTAGTGCACTGAACCCCCGACTCAACCACCGACTGAACCGGGGAATCGCGGCAGTATCGGATCTGTCAGCAGGCTACTTCAAGGAACACTCGGTATTTCAGCGCACCTTGATTCACTATGTCCTGAAGCGCGAGGGCAACGAACCCCTTCTCGGAGTGACCCAGGATCTTCGCGAATTTTGCAGCCCTTTCCGGGCTAACCGCCTTGCGGCCCTTCTCGATATCGCAGAGGTGTTGTTTGGAGATCCCCAGCCTCTTGGCAAACTGCGCCTGGCTCATTGCGTCCGCCAGGCGAAAACCCTCGAGCATCCGGCCAAACGTCTCCTCTTCTCCAATCAGCTGGTCGAGTTTTTTCACAGCAGCGCTTCGCTTAGTAGTCATGGGCATGTACCTCCAAAACTTGAACGACTTTAGGCCTCCCGCCAACGATGACGTAGACAGCCCGCCACTTCTTGTTCAGGTAGACCGCGCGCTGTCCCTTCCGATCGCCTTGCAGGCTATGGTCGTTCCAACCTCTGATCTTCCTGACTTCATCGATCCCGTCTCGCTCAACGTCCTTTACCCAACGTCGCAGCTTGATCAGAATTTCTACCGGCACCTTACGGAGGGTCTTTTCGACCGCCCGGAGGTCGACGCGGTTTATCAGTTCCATATAGTACTCCTATTAGGTGTACTCTTCAACTCCATTTAAAAGCCGTTCGTCTTGTGTACATCATGTGTACAAGACCCACCAAAATCCATCCAAATTCCTGAAAACCAGTCGTACCGCGTTCCCGCCCATGCTTTGGTTATGATGGAGAAACGCGAAGAATTCCGCGTCTCACAAAAACACGCTCTCACTCTTGAGGGGCGTGTGCCGCAAGGCGTGAGGGTTCAAGTCCCTCTCCTCGCACCATTTATTGAAAAGGCCGCGCAAGCGGCCTTTTTCATTTCCGAATCTCGATTTCCTTCAAGCAGCATCTGAAGTCCATCGAAGTGCCACTCACCGGGCCAAAAGCGGTCACGAGTCCTGCGATGCCGTCAGACTTTTCTGATTGAGCAATCGACGGATGTCCTCGGCCGAGGTTCCCGCTTGAATATAAAGCTCCGTGCACGAGTGCCGGAGTTCATGCGGGGTGACCTTGGCTGGGCGCACCGGTTTCAAAAGGGACTGAATCCACCGGTTCACCGGTACCAGGGGGACAGCAATCACCGGTCTAAAAAGGGACAGCCGGGCTCAGCGCGTAGCGCGGCATGAGTTGCCCGAACCTTCGATCGAGTCTCACGCCGCGCAGTCTGCGCCATCGGTGCAGGTTGTTTAAGCGGCCTGCTTTTTCCGCTTCATCTTTTCTTGTCGTTGATGCGCTCGATAGCTCTCTCCCTCCATATAAAAGACCTCGGCCTCATTGACGAGTCGGTCGACGATGGCGTGGGCAATGGCATCGTTCGCAAAGATCTGATTGAACTTCCCGAACGGGATGTTGGTGGTTGCAATGGTCCCCAACTCCGCGTCATGTCAGGAGCTGATCACCTGGAAAAACAGGTTGCTGGCCTGAGTGTCCAGCGCCACGTATCCCAACTCGTCAATGATGAGCACCTGAGGCTTGCGGTAGCGGTTTAGTTCCGCCTCAAGACTGTAGGTTTTCTGGGCGTGCTGGAGATGGTTGACCATCTATGCCGCCGTGATGAACAAGACAGAGATCCCTTTCTGGCAGCAGGCATAGCCCAAGGCTCGCGCCAGATGGGTCTTTCCCGTGCCCGCATGGCCCGTAAATACGGCCGACGGGAGGTTGCTTTTCGTGACTCCGGCGAGAAGTGAGAGATAGTTCTTCTCGATCTTCTCCGTCGTCGCGGAGTGCCGGAAGTCAAAATTCTCCACTGTCTGGAGTCGCCGGAATCTGGCGCTCCTGATCCGATTCTGGATCATCTGCGTGTGGCGTTCTGACTTCTCTTTCGAGATCCACTGCTGGAGATAGCGCGAGATCAGCTCCCGCTCCTGTGTCCCCATACCCTGCAGATCCCTCTCCATGGCTTCGCCCCAGTACTTGAGCTTCAGACCACTCAAACTCTCCGCCAGCGCGCGGCCAGCCGTCATTGCTTCCGTTTCCATCGTCTTCCTTCTTTGACGCGCTCCTGGGTTGGTCCACCTCGAATAGGAGCGCGTCGTATTTTCGAAGATCGACTGGCCGGTGTACCCGGTTCAGTTTTTCTGATCCAAACGTGATGGGTTCGGGCGACAGCTCGACACGCGAGGGGTGGTGACGGCGCTTCAGGTACAGCTCGACGTTATCCACTCCGACGATCCCGGCCTTGAGACACTCCGCGCAGGCATCCAGTACCATCGTTTCGCCGTAAACGGTGACGAGCGCCACCAGGCGCGACAGCTCATATTTGAGCGAGCGCGGCCCCTGACGAACGAGTTCCACGTACTCCGCCATCTGCGACCCGAGGTTCTTTACGAAGCCAAGCTGCCAGGTCTCGCGCGTTGCACCTGGCTTTCTCTCCAGAAGTCCCGCGCGGTGCCCTTCGGTCGTGAATACCCGGTTTTTCAGATAACTGCGGTGGTGAGCACAGATGAACTTCTCGTTGTAGTAGATCTTGATGCTTTGCGGGTTCACCCGCACTGTGACGGTCATCCCGACCAACGTCCAGGGCACCGAGTAACGGTTGGAGTCGTACTGGATGTGGAAGTCGGATGCGACGTTTCTGGAGAACAGTTCGTCAGTGTCGTAAGCTCTGGGATTCAAAGTCAGAAGCCAGGGCTTCTCTTCTGATTCGAACAGAAGCTTAACCACACGACGGGTGCCTCGGTGCTCGCGGCTATTGGCCGTCTGGTTGCGCCAGACGATGAGTTGCCGGTTGAGGTCTTCAAAGTCCGTAAAGTCACGCCCTGGCCAGAAGTTCGTACGAAGATAGCGAACCAGGTTCTCAACGCGACCCTTCTCGTTGCCACGGGCCGGATTGCAGGCATGGGGCCTAATCCCGTGATGCCCCATATAGGCCATGAACCGAGAATTGAACCGGATCAGTCCACCCATCCGATCCGACACGGCCGATGCGAGATTGTCGTACCAACACTCACGTGGGGCTCCACAGAAGAAGCGGAATGCGTTCTCGTGGCAACGAATAAAATCCTCAAACTTCTCGGCACGCGTGAACTCAGCGTAGATCATCCGCGAGTACGCCATGACCATGGCAAAACAGTGGATCTTTACCCCGTCGCCAAACACGTCCCCGAACTCGCCCCAATCCACCTGTGCCACTTCACCCGGACCAAACTCCAACGCAAAAAAGCCTCGCGCGGATGCGCCATCCGGCCGCGTTCCTGGCACATGAAGTCCCGCACGACAGTGATTCCGCCCGTATAACCAAGGTCGCGAAGCAGGTTCAGCATCGCGCTGCCCGTGATCCTTGGATCCTTCCTGATCTGCGCTCGCATTTGTTCCTTGAAGGGATCGAGCTCGGAGAGCCGTGACCGGTCCTGCTTGTTCCGCAACACCGGTGTTGCGGAACAAGCAGGACCTCCCGCCGCTCGACGACTCGCATGACCGTCTTGCGGTTGATGCCGAGTTCTCGCGAGATTGATTCCATTGACCGCTTATCCGTGTAGTAGAGCGTCAGGACCTGGGCCTGAACCTCGGGCGAAATCATTCTGAAGCCTCCGAATCGAGTAAAAGTCACGTCGGTCTCACGTGAGCCGCGACACCACGTAAATGGGCGCGCCGCAAATCACGCAGTTCTCTGTGATCGGAGGTGGTTCTGACGGAACGATCTTTGTAGATCGGTCACTCTTGGTTTTTTTTTCGCGTCCGGTAGGTCCGCTGCTGGGCTTTGTGGTTTTCCTGGCCAACGGTCGTCATTCGGTAGGTCTTCTGGTTGCGACGATGACGCTCAAGCGTTGCCTGGCGCGAGCACTCAGGGCCGCAGTACTTCTGGTTCCGCCAGCAGCACTGGCAGATCCTTACCACCCGCGAGCAACGGCAGCAGGTGAACTCGATCGCCGGGCGGGCATGAGGCAATTCATCAGAGCCATGAGCCATGACTCCATTCTACACCAAAACGTAAACTGTCCCTTTTTATGCCGGTGTCCAGCGCTTGTCCCTGTCCCCGGTATCCCGGTGGAAAACGTCCCCTTTTAGACCGTTGCGCCCATCGAGAACCTCAATTGGTCCGGAAACATGCCGTTTGGGGCCAGTTCTTGAACGATAAGCTGGATTTCGTACTCCAGACCCTTCATTTGTGAGCGTGGGGCTCACGAAACAAGGCTCATAGAGGAAAGTATTCAATGTTGCGGACATTACTGAGCAATGACTCTTGATCCATCCAATACTTGCCGTGATCGCACTCCCAGTCCTTGGAATACGGAATCTCGCATTTCGACCCGGCCGTATTCTGAACAAGCAGTTGGCATCTCCCCGTACTGGGGTTAATCCGTTGTCCGATAACCAATGCAAAATGCGGGACGCAATCCTTCGCAAAGGGTTCCTGCCCATAGCCGCGATATCCCGGAAGAAACATGACGTTGATACAATAATAGATTGCAACGGGCTGCGCGTTTGGCGCAGAAATTAGCTTCACTACTTCGCGGGCAAGGGGATCTTGAGAATTCGGGGGGAAATACTTCTCGACCATCGACGGTATCTTAAGGCGAACTCGATGTCCCTCGCAAATCGCACTAAGAACGCCGTTCAGGTAATCGACCGGATTATTTTCTCGCACGAGCTTCATAAGCGCGGCTATTCCAACCGGGTCATCACGCAAAACATCGCATTTTAAACCTTTGGCCGCATCGAAGCTGCCCGTCAGAAGTAGATCGAGTGGGCCGAACGGGCGCCCAGCAATTGCCTTACCTTCCGATTTCTGGAGAACCGCCTCCAGGTTTTCTTTGTCATTAAGGTAGTTGCTGAATTTCTTCCAGTAGTCCAGCAACTGATTAGCGAAAGCGACGTCCGGCTTATCGTTTGAAGGATCGCGCGCAAGCACCCGAGAATCACACACGCCGCGATCACTTTTCCTCAGGTAGGCGCCCACATCGTACAGTGATGCCGGCTGAAACACCCCGTTTCTGATGAACGTCGCGTAGCCCGTGGCCAGTTCCAGAGCGGAAGTACGAAACCGATACCCTTCCGCTGGAGGTTGGGGTCCGTGACTGAACCTCCAAGCATCTATCATTTGGGCGAGGACGTAGGAGTGACAGAGACTGTCTCCCTGATTCAATACGTCTACATGCCGCATCGAACCGGATTGATCCAGGCGGATAGCGGAACACTGAGACGCAAAAAGAGGGGTTGTTGCATGGAAGAAAACTAGTGGAACCAGAGAACAAGAAATAAGGCGCCAAAGCGAATCAGTCATCAGTTCTGAGTGTACGCTGGCCAAGCACCATCCTCAAGGATCGGTCTCAAGTCGGTCTCCCTGTTGTGTTTCTAGCGGCGCCTTTCAAAGCTCGTCTTTGTAAGTCATTCAAGATCCCCCACGTTTCGGGGAAGATCCGAAGATTCCCCGCGTATCGAGGATGGAAATGTTCGATATGAAATGAAAATGCCCTTCGCCATGATGACGAAGGGCACTGATTTACAGAATTGGCTGGGGGCGCTCTAAGCTCGAATTCTGAGCGTTCGTGCGATGAGTTACTCACTAATGAAGGCTCAAGCGGCGTCTTCGATTGATTTCACCCAGGTGATGAACGGCGACGGAGATTTCTGCCCAATGGTCTTTGGAACCTTCCACCTTTGCGAAGAGTGCCGATTCCTACAGCCGGGCACAGGCTTCGCTCACGTCGCCCACCTTCAAGGCGAGCAGGAACCGCTCGATCTTGATTCTGAAGTCACGGTTACGAGTCGATCCTTCATCTCCTCCACCGGGTGCTAACTTTGTCCCTAAACCCTAGACGCCCGAGTCCGACCAAGAAACAATTCGCCGTCCAAACCGTAGTCACCCCTCTCCCTGAGAAATTATCTTAATCCATTGTTTTTACATAAATTAACGCCTGGCACGCCGGTTGAAATACCTAGCGACATCACCCGATTATCAATTGGTTAACGAGAGAGACAGAGAGGGAACTATTTTATGAAGTGCTTTTCGAGTTGGAAGAATTTGAGCTCCCCCGCACTCCTCGCCGTGATCACGGCGGGCTTATCGGTCGGAACCGCGCACGCCGAGGGAGACGAGCTGGGATATCGGAAAAAAGTAGAGATCGGCCTCTATAACTCCGCGACCGTGACCTCGGTCGGCCACTCGGATACCGGAGGACTCGGCATCCACATGAGTTTGGGCAATTTCACCCAGTCAGATCGGAGGCATAGGCTCATCATGGATGGGAAAGTGTTGGACGTGAGCTTCGCTCTCGGAAGCGGCTCCACCCCGGGGCATCGGGCTGAGGGGATCCAGGCAGATGGAACCCTCGCCCGCGCGAGCGTCGTCCAAGTCCTGGGAAAAGGGAACTGTGGATACACGTTAGGCGGTGCCGGCGGAGCGGCTGAAATGAAACTCTCGACTCGCAACAATGGGACGACCTACGCCTCGGGCTCTGGGATCGGGTTTGGCCGCGTGCAGGCGGGATACGCCTGTCTCGATACGGCTGGACTCGCGTTCGCCCTGCATCCCTTCATCGGGCTTTCCGGCATGATGGATCCCGAGGCAGATATTCTCGCTGCAGCCAGCCTGGGAGGACAGGCCATGATCATCGGAAAGGATAAGGCCCTCATCATCGAAGCGGAGCATAAGAAAGCGTTTAACAGCCCCTTGGCCCAGACCAGTCTCAAAGTGGAAGGTCGCGCCCAGCTGGGACAAAACTTCTACGTCGGACTCAAGGGCGAGGCCTACATCGATACCGGCGTCAAAAAGTCCGCGGAAATTCCGGACGGGAGCGTGGCAGCCGCGAGCTTGAGCGCAACCGCCGGCGTCGCGTTCTAGTCATCCCGACTGAAACGACCCATTCAAAACCCACCCTGAGCGTCCTCTCGGCCCCCCCGGGAGGGCGCTCTTCGATTTGGATTTTAGGTTCAAGGGAAGCGAGGCCGGCGACGCAATCGGAGGTATCCACGCAGGCGCCGCAGAGCGACTCATCATCGCCCCTGGATAGCATTGGGGGTAAGCGCGTGTGAGCGTGGGGCTCACGAAACAAGACCTGATTGGTGTATCTATGTACTGCTTCGCAGCGAAAACTCAAAAACCCGTGCCCGAGTAAAGACGTGCCCGTCGCCTGAATCGAACACCCTCCGGCCGATGAGTGCACCCGTTTCTGCGTCATGAGCTTATACTTCGATTCTTCGAGAGGGTAGCTCTCTACGCTCTGGGTGAATCCCCCGATGGACGGCGGATACTTCCACTTCTACCTCGCTGCTCGCGATCTCCATTGGTGTGCTCAAAGGTCTCGAGCTTCAGGCTACTTCTCAATCATCGTACAGTAAATGTTCCCGCTGTATGAATATAGTGAAGGCGCTTCTCCCCTCCAGGAAGTTTCTGATTTGACACTGATCTCGGATCGTCCAGGGTTGACAACGTTTAACCTGAGTATCCCGGACACTTTTCGTAAGACTTCGCAGGTTCTCTTGAAGAGTCGAATCTCCTCGCCAAAGCAGCCTTGCCCCTTGAAGTCGAAGCGGATGTAATTCGGATCGACGCGATCTTCCTGAACGCGCACCCTGTCGAACGAAACAGACAGCGGATCGAGAGAGTGGACTTCTTGGTAGCCAGTAGCCTTATTTCTTTGGGTAATGAACATGTGAAAACCAGCGTCACATTCGACCTCGGTCACTGCGAACGCTTGTGTTGAGCTGATGAAGGCCAGTGCGAACAGCGCGAGAAACGGTTTCATTCTAACTCCTTTGATAACAGGCGCCACAGTTTCCAGATCACGATACTGACTGTAATCCGCCGATGCGAGAGACTATATATCAAAGCAACGCGGCGCGTCAATCCTGATTCCTAATGCTCTTGGCCATCCTCGGGCCATTCCAGTTCAATGGCTCCAGCCGGTCCCGCCCTCCGGTTTTATAGACGAATAGATCCGCCCCCTGGCGGCGCGTTACCGATCCACGAAGCGACACCTACTCGCAGTTCGCCAGCGTTGCGGTGCGGCTCACGCCGTCTTTCTGAATCGTCATCTGGCCGCAGGTCGGACCGAAGCTCACCGTCCCGGAGCCTGTTACCGATCCAGTGAACGTCACGGTTGCACTCCCGCTCGTCGGATAACAACAACCCACAGTCGCCCAACTCACCGAAGAAGGCACCCAAGTCGCCGTGAATCCCGCGCGATTGTGAATCACCTGTATCGAGCCGCCGTTCACCGTCCGGCTGCCCCGCGCCAAGGTTCCAGAAATGGACACCGCAGACCCCGTCTTCGTCGAAATATCAAACCAAGTATTTCCGTTCCGCGTCAGGACTCGGTGATTTCCCCCCACCGTCATCTGCCACGATGCAGGTCCTTGATAGGTCAAAGTCCCACCGCCACTCAGACTCTGGCCATCATAAGTGGTGTGCGCGTTTGTGAAGCGATTGAGCAGAAAGCCATTTCCACTCACCTGAACACTGTACGTCCGGGTGACCGTCTCACCCACCGCATCCAAGGCGCAGTCCGCCTCAGAATACTGGAGATCTACCCACCCCGACAGCGTGTAGTTCCCCAGGGTGCAGTCCAGGGCCGAATTAGTTCGGTGCGAGCCCGCGCAGGCGTGCTGAACAGCACGGGAACTCGCCGCGCACGCTCCGCTCGCCCAGGCCTTCCGAAGAGGCACCCATCCTTCGATTTCAGCCAGGAGCCGCTCGGTCCGGCTCATCGGAAGATACGCGAACCCCGACCCCTTCTGCTCGTCCGCGATGCCGCCGATGAGGGTCACCGCCGATTCCACGGAGTCGGCAATCGTATCCGCACTGGCCGAGGTTGTATCTCCGTCCTTCTTTCCGCATCCGGCTGAGCTCAAAACCAGACTCATGATCAAGACGGCCCTTAAACAGAACTTTCCATTCAAAGAAGCACTAATCATCGGGACTCCTTTTCTGGCCCAGACAGTATCCTTCTTTCTTGCCGACCCGACAAGACCCGGGAGAGCGTCAAATTTTCACCGATCGACTCATCCCGGATGGCTGCTACACCCCCCTCTGCCCCTGGTTCCCAGCGCCATCGTCCACCCAATCGTCAGATTCTCGTGAGCCTTTCTCGACGAGAAGATGAAATCTGAAGCCGGCACGAGATTCCTCGTTCTCGCGACGTCCGCTTGCTGAAACACTGAAGTTCCCACGGAGGGGCCGAATGAAAACGAACGACTCACGCCGTATCCTGGTGTCCAACCCTGCAGTCCTCGAAAAAATCCGTTTCCATCAACTCACCGAAGAGGATCTAGCCACCATCGCCCGCTGGAAGCACATCACTGAGCTCGCGATCGAAGACCTGATCACCCTCTTCTACGACCACATCCTTGGAACCGCGGAAACCAAACGCATCCTCGAACAACATTCCTCCATCGCGCGGCAACGCCCACTTCTCAAACGGTACATCCTCACCCTCCTCTCACCCACGATTGACGAGGAATACCTTCACTACCGCGAGCGCGTCGGTATCAGTCACGACAACATCGATCTGGACTCCAACTGGTACATCGCCATGTATCAATCCATCCGCCAGAAGGTCGTGTCGGCCGTCGAAAAGTCGGCTGGCCAGAAGGAAGCTCGCGCCTTCGAACGCGCCTTCGTCAAACTGGTTCAGGTTGATATCGCGCTCGTCATCAAATCGTTGATGGACAGTCGCCGCGGAAAGATCGAAAGGGTCATGAACGAGCTGGTGAGCGAAACCGGCCGCCTCGTCGAACACGCACAGAAGGGCGAACTCCACGAACGGGCACGGACCGAAAGGTTCACTGGAGAAACCCATCGCATGCTCGAATCGTTCAACCGCATGCTCGACGCCGTCGTAGGGCCGATTGATGAAGCCGCAAGAGTTCTACGAGCCGCATCGCAGCGCGACCTCACCTCCCGAATGACCGGCACCTACTACGGAAAGTTCGCGGAAATCCACGAGTCAACCAACGAGGCCATGACGGCACTGGACCGAGGGCTTGCGCAGGTTGCGGAATCCGCGCTCCAGATCTCGATCGGCTCGGATGAGATCGCTCAAGGAAGTCAGGACCTGGCGCAGAACGCCAGCACGCAGGCCGGCGCGCTCGAACGCGTGAACGCGTCGATCGGAGAAATGTCACAATCCGCCCAGAAAAACTCTGAACAAGCAAAAAGAGCCCGGGAACTCGCTCAGAACGCGAAAGAAACGGCAGACAAGGGCGTGCAACGCATGCAGACGCTCTCCAGCCTTGTGAACCGAATCAAGGAGTCGGCACAGGCGACCGAGGAAATCATCAGCACGATCAACTCCATCGCCTTTCAGACAAACATACTGGCTTTAAACGCCGCGATTGAAGGGGCCCGGGCGGGGGAAGCCGGAAAGGCGTTTTCCGTCGTCGCCGGGGAGGTCCGCACGCTCGCGCACCGGAGCGCGGAGGCCGCCACCCACACGTCTGCGCTCCTCGAAGAAGTCCGTGTCAACGTCGATCAAGGTGTCCTTCATAACACCGAGGTGCTTTCGCTGCTCACTCGCATTCACGAACAGGTGACGCAGTTCAGCGCCAGCATGACGGAGATCTCGGAGGCCACCGAAAGTCAGCGCGGCAACCTGGGCGAACTGACCTCTCGACTCCAAGACCTGAGCGAAGGAACTCAACGAACCTCCGCCAATTCCGAGGAATCCGCGGCGACGGCCGAAGAATTCGCTGGCCAGGCAGAAACGCTGAAGCAGCTCGTCGGATCGTATCGACTCAGCCACTAATCCTCCTCCGAGCTACATCGGCACAGGTCCTTTTACAATTAACTAGATTCACGAGCTTCAGGGAGATCGGGCATTGCGCCGGTCTCCCTGACGTACTTCAAGCCGCCTTTTCCTGTCTTCGCGCCTCGGCGACCGGAAGCGCGAAATAGAAGGTCGAACCCTTCCCTTCCTCGCTTACAAACCAGATCCGCCCACTGTTTCTTCTGACGATTTCGCGCGAAAGATAAAGACCGATCCCCATCCCGGCCCGGTACCAGTCATGAGTCTGCCCATGCGCCTGGTAGAATCGCTCGAAGATCCTCGCCTGTTTGTCCGCTGGAATTCCAAGTCCATGATCCTCCACCGCCACCACGACCTGACGTCCCTGGCAGAGGACACTCACTTCGATAGGACTCAGAGCCGGGGAAAACCGAACGGCATTAGAAAGCAGGTTCACGAGCACCTGTTTGATCCTATCCTGGTCCGCGAAAACATATGCCTCATCATTCTGCATAATCCGGATCTGGACTCCCCCGGAGAGCGCCCGGATCTGGGCAACAGCGCGATCGACCACTGTATTCATGCGGAATACCGCATTTCTCATCTCAAGTTGACCGAGTCGGATCCGAGAGAAGACGAGCAGATCCTGAATCTGAATCGTCATCCGCTCGCATTGATTATTGATAGCTGAGAGTGCCGTTCTTTGCCGAGTCCCCGCTTCATTCGGAAGCCACTGCTGAAGCAGTTCGGAATACGCCTTGATCGTGGTGATCGGGGTCTTCAACTCATGCGCGGCAGTGGAGAGAAACTCATCCCGCAGTCGCTCCATCCTGCTCATGCTCTGCACCAGGATTCTTAAATGCAGCTCGGAGTTCGTAAGGCCTTCAGTGAAGCGCCGCGCTAAAGCGTACAGAATTCCCGATGTCACAAGGACGAAGAACAGCCCCTTGAGGGTCTGCGCGAAGGTGCTGACGGACAGCGACGGAAAGAACCAGGCGACTGCCCGGTCGGAGAACGTAATCCAGAGCGCCGCGATCACCGCGTAGATCAAGACGATCCGAGTCGCCGTCCGGCGTGGATGGGCGTTCATCCGGGCTGAATTTGCAAATCAGCCGCCAATCGACGATAACAGTAGACGTGACGCTACCTGCCTTTACTCCTCGTATCCAGATCCTCAATGAACCCCGACTCGCCCTCTTTGATGCGGATGGCACTCTCTGGGAGAATGACATCGCGGATGACTGCACGCTTTGGATGATCGGTACCAGTCGCGTCAAGACCGGCCGTCAATGGGCACAATACAAACAGGTCTACGCGAAGGATCCTTGCGAGGGCTGCCGCTACCTATTGAGCTTTTACCGCGGGATGCGTCTCGAGGACCTCACCCGCCACGTTGAGACGTATTGGAACTCGTTCATGAAGCTGGAATACCTGGAACAGCCAGTCGAGCTCCTGCGTCACCTTGCAGGGCTGGGATTTCAGATCTGGGTTGTCACGGGCTCTCCGACCGACTTCCTGTATCCGCTCATGAAACGACTCCCTGTCCATAAGATCGTCGGGATGGATTACGAGGTGGACTCCCAGGGAATTCTGACCGGAAGACACGCAGGAATCAGCTGCGCAGGGCCAGGAAAGGCGGAGAAGGTCCGCAGCCTCTGGAACGGACCGGTTCAATTCGCGGCAGGCAATGCGCTCCTGGATGAAGCAATGCTGCGTCTCGCACGAGATGTCGCCTGGGCGTTTCACCCGCACCCCGACCTTGAAAAAGTCGCACGGGCCGAAGGCTGGGAAATCACCCTTTCTCCCCGGCCTCCCTATGGAACCACGGGCTGGGTCTCCCTTGAAGAGGAACTCAAGGAGCGGGGGCTTCCTGTGCCTTCTGAGGAATCCGAATCCTGAGGCATACGAAGTACCCGAACACGGCAATCAAGGCCGCCAGCACGAACACCCAGCGATAGCCCACGGTCACCCACAGGTAACCACTGAGAATCGGCAAGGTCATCGCAACCAGGTGATCCAGCGTCGTTCCCATGGAAAGGGTCGGAGTGATGTCTGACGGATGGTCGGCAATCTTCTTCAGATAGGTGGTACGTGCCACTCGCAGCGCGAAGAGCACGTTATCGAGAACGTAGGTGAAGAACAGCAGGTAGAGATCCCACGGCTGAGGCAGAAGGTCAGAGGCGAACGCATACGCCACACAAACTCCAGCGAGGACGATCTCTTCCAGGGCGAGGACGCGACGTTCCCCCATCCAGTCAATGACTTCACCCATCAACGGACGAAACACGATTCCGGCAGCGGCCCCGATGAAATACAGAAGCGCGATCGTTTCGACCGACACCCCATGCAGCTTTACCAGCACCCACGCGCCGAAAACGAGAAAGATCTGCTTCCGAATCCCGAACAGTGCGCTGATGAGATAGAAGAGTCCGTACTTCTTCTTAATCAGAATGCGGGAGCGGCGCTCGTCGCCTTTACCGATATGGAGCCCCCAATAGCACACCCCTGCGATCAGAGCGCATGCGGCCGCGAGACTGAAGAATACGCCATAGCGATCTCCGATCAGCTTGGCCAAAACGAATACGGCACCTACTCCTAGGATCGTACCCAGATTTCGTGCGCCGCCAAACTGTCCCAGGCGTCGTCCCTCCGCGCCGCTCCGGGCCAGTTTAAGACCAATGGGACCTTCCACGGTGAAGATCACATGGTCTCCGAGCGACCAGATGATCGTAAACACCGTTAGCCAGGCAATGGTGGGGCTGAAGTACGCTAATCCGACGGTACCTGCCGCCGTGAATAACATGGCCAAAGCCGCCATTTGCGTTTCACGAAACAGGATCAGCATGGCGCCGGCGACAAACATCATCAGGAAGCCGGGAAGCTCGCGTGGCAACTCCAACCAACCACGCATGCTGGCATCCAAATGATGGACATCCGCCAGGTAGTTATTGAAGATCGCGGCGACAATGCCCCCGGCGGCACCGAAAAATACGGTGGCCGCCAGGGCGCGATAGAGTTCTTGTCGATGAGACGGCATCTTAAGCGTTTGCTTCAGGATGCGTGATCGGAGCGGTCACTTCCGGCTCATCCAGCGAAGCTTCATCGAACTTAGGCTTCTTGCCACGGAAGACGAAGCTCTGGACGCGGGCCTTGGCCCAGATCCGGAACCGGTCCACCGCGGTGTACGACGCCGGAATCACGACAAGCGTGAGCAGAGTGGAGCTGATCAGACCGCCGACGACCGCGACACCCATACTGGTCCGTTGCTTCGAAGCCTCGTTCAAGCCGATGGCGATCGGCAACATGCCGGCGATCAGCGCGCCCGTGGTCATCAGGATCGGGCGAAGACGCGTCTTGCCTGCCTTGATGATCGCCGCACTTCGTTCCATCCCCTGCTCGATCAACTGATTGGTATAGTCGACCAGCAGAATGGAGTTCTTCGTCGAAATACCAAGCAGCATGATGCAGCCGATGATCGAGAAGATATCCAGCGTGGTGCGAGCGATGAACAGCGCGATGAAAGCGCCGCACGCCGCCAGCGGCAACACCAACATGATGGTGAAGGGCGTGATGAACGACTCGTACAGACTCGCCAACACGAGGAAGATGAACAGAACGCCCAGGACCGCGGCGAGCATCATGTTCTCACCCATCTCCTTGAAGCTCTCCGCCTGACCGACGAAGCTGTACTTCACGCCGGAAGGCAGCGGAATGTCCTTCTTGAACATCTGGTGGACATCCTCGATCACCTTCGCCATGCCAGGTCCATTCGGAGCGATGTTCGCTCCGATTTGGATGTAGCGAGCACGATCCTGACGGTCGATGTTGGCCGGACCGGTGGTCTCCACCGGCTTGGCGACATCACCCAGACGAATCAAAGCGCGATTGATGTTGGGGACGTAGGTTTCCTTGAAACCCTCCCGGAGATTACGCTGATCGTCCTTCAGGCGGACGCGAATGTCGTACTCCCGCCCGCTCTCGCGGAAAAGCGCCGGAGTGACACCTTCCACCTGGGCGCGCAGCTCCTGTCCCACGAGCATCGTGGAAACTCCGAGCTGCTGGGCGCGCACGTTGTTCGGCACCACCTGAAATTCCGGCTTACCCGGCCGGTAGCTGATTTCCGCGTCTTCAAGCCCCGGATGTATCTTAAGCTTCTCGAAGACCTTCTGTGAGATGTCCTCGATCTGCTTCAGATCCGTGCCGACGATGTTCAAGCTGAACGGACGAATGCCTCCGCCCATCATGTCGAAATCCTTCACGACGGGTTTCGCATACGCGAACGGTTTGAGCTGATCGCGGACCCGATTGCGGACGGCGGTCGTCGTTACGCCACGTCTTTCCTTCGAAGGCACCAGCCCGATGAAGAAGGTGGAGCTGTTCGCCTCGCCTCTCATACCAATCAAGGAAACGGACTTCTCGATTTCCTTGTTGGAACGAATGACGTCGTCGACCTGCTTGGTCACTTCGCTCATCCGATCCAGACTCGTTCCGGGCGGCATTTCAATCGAGACCATGAACTCGCCGTTATCCTGCACAGGCAGGAAGGTCTTCGGAACGAAGACCGCGGCCAGCACGAGACTCAGTACGAAAATGCCGGCGGCGCCACCCACAACGGTCTTGGGACGCTTCAAGGTTTTCTTGAGAACCTCCCCGTACCAGTCTTCGAGCCGGTCTTGGAAGCGACCAAAGGCGTCGACCACCCGGCGCCCGGTGCGTCCCCAAAGAGTATTCAGGTTCCGGTCGCCATGCTGAGCGGCGTTTGCATAGTATGCAGACAGCATCGGAGCCATCGCCAGAGCGTCGAACAAGCTGATCGCCATGGCGAAGCAGATGGTCAGGCCGAATTCTTTGAAGAACTGACCGACGATGCCCTGCAGAAAGCCGATGGAACCGAAGACCGCGATGACGGTCATCGTCGTCGCGATCACGGCCAGAGTCACCTCTTTCGTGCCGTTCAGAGCCGCCTTGATCGGAGGCTCGCCCATTTCTCCGTGCCGGAAAATGTTTTCACGGACGACGATGGCGTCGTCAATCAACAGGCCGACGGCCAAGCTGAGCGCCAACAAGCTCATGACGTTGATCGAAAATCCCGCCAGCGCCATGAGAAGGAACGCGCCGATCAGGGAGTTCGGGAGCGCTAAGCCGGTAATGACAGTCGAGCGCCCGTTCCCCAGGAACATATAAACGACTAGGATGGTCAGGGCGATACCGATGATGATGGATTCCTTCACGTCGTTGACGTTATCAACGATCGCCTTGGCGCCGTCGCGGACGAGAGTGAGCTGCGGTGCGCCCGGCTCATTCTTCATCTCCTCGTTGATCTTCGCGATACGCTTCTTCACAGCTTCAGCCACCGCGATCGTATTGGCACCCGACTGGCGCTGGACCATCATGAAGACACCTGCCTTACCGTTCACGGTAGCGCGCGACTTCTCGTCCTGCAGGGTATCGACCACGGTTCCGACGTCATTGACGGTGACGGGCACGTCGTTTCCGAAGAAGCTCACGACGGTCGATCCGACATCCGAGACATTCTTGAATTCACCCAAGGTGCGGAATACGGTTTCGGACGCCTTCTCGTCCACCTTACCGGCCGGGATGTTCTGTCCCGCGACGCCGATCTGCTGAGCCACCTGCGACTTCAGTTTCCGACGATCGAGTTCCACGCGGATTTCGCGCTTCCGTCCACCGTGAATTTCCACGGACCCTACCTGTGGGACCTGCTCGATCTTGGGCTTCAGCACCTGGTCCGCCAAGTCATACTTCTTGCCCTCGGGCAGGTCCGCGGTCAGCGCCAGAATCAAGATCGGCTGGTCGGCCGGGTCCATGCGGCGAATCATTGGCTCTTTGATGTCTTCGGGCAGGCGGATCTTCGCGGAACCGACCCGGTCGCGGATCTGCTGTTCGGCGAATTTGATGTCCGTTTCCAGGGTGAACTCAGCGACCACGGTACTCAGGCCTTCACGGTTCGTCGACCGCAGGGTCTTGATACCAGGGAGCGTACTGATTTCGTCTTCCAGGACCTTGGAAACGAGGGTCTCGACTTCTGCGGGTCCGGCACCCGGGTACACGGTGTTCACCATGACGATCGGAAACGTGATATTGGGGAACAGGTCCACGGGCATGCGCTTGAGCGACAGGTACCCCAGAGCCAGCATCAAAATGACCAGACAGGTTACGAAGATCGGTCTTTTGATCGAGATTTGAGCGAGATTCATTGTGCATCTCCAAAGGTCTTCATCTGAGCGATGATTCTAAGAACGTCCGATTGTGCCCGAATATGGGCAAGCTGGGCAAACGCGTATTCTTGTTCGAACTGCAGCACCTGGAACGTCGTGGTGCGACCCCGGGTGTGGCGATCCCGTTCGTGGAGCACCTTCTCGCGCTGAGCCTGCTCGATTGACCGGGCAAGCTGGAGCCGCTTCTTGGCCTCACCCAGCCGGTTCTGCAGATCGTTCCACTCGCGCTCTTGCTCGAAGTACTGCCGCTCGTACTTCAGCTCCGCGCCGAGCTGTTCCTTGGCGTAGCCCGCACGGGAGTCGGAGGTGGTTCCGAAGGCCAGCGGCACGCTGAACTCAAGCGCCGCGGAGTACTCGGGCCGATCGGTCTTGAATGAATTCTTGACCGCTGAACCGGCCGAAGCGTCCGTTCCTGAAAACGAGACCGAGCCCCTGAGATCAAGCTTTGGCAGGAGTTTCTCTCGACCAACCGTGGCATTGGCATCGGCCAATCGGGCCAGCTCTTTGGCTGCCTTCACGTCATCCCGTAACTCGGCCCTGCGGGGAGCTGACATCCCGTCGATCACTTCGGCTTTTGGGAGCGTCAACGCTTCTTCGACCGCGTCCTGAGATTCCCCTCGTAAGGTATTGAATGCACGCGCGGCCGCTTGCTGTTCGTCCATGGCGGCCTGGAGATCCAACTTGCGTGACTCGAGGGCGGCATCGGCCTGTAAAAGATCGATTCGGTCCGACAATTGGAGTTGAACACGGCGCTGGTTCCAGTCGCGGATTCTCTGGGCGCGCACGAGCGTGTCCTTTTGCACTTCGACATTTTCCCTGACCAGCGCCAATCGCCAGTAGGTATTCTCCGCTTCCGCCAGGATCAGTTTCAGCCGGAAGCTCTCGCCGTACCCGGAGGCAAGCGCCTGAGCCTCAAGCAGCTCCTCGGTTGCGCGAACAGACCGACCGA
The DNA here is from genome assembly GCA_964407515.1 of uncultured Bacteriovoracaceae bacterium. GTDB lineage: Bacteria > Bdellovibrionota > UBA1018 > UBA1018 > UBA1018 > CAYOWB01. Next base: position 10,185 of record CAYOWB010000024.1, on the reverse strand, counting down.
ATCCGTTCTGCCAGAATGGCATACTTACACCAAGAGTGGGCTTCCCCTCGTATCCACTGACGGCGAACGCCTCTTTCTTGCTCAGCGAGTAAGAAAGGTCCACACCGAGTCCGAACCGTGTCTGCTGTCTGAGGCCACCCGTAAGAAACTGGACCTTCAAATCCGCCGGTTCCGTCGGAGCAGCGGGTGCCTTGTCCCTGCTGTAACCGGCGGAGGCCAGGAAGCTCGGCAAGAACAGCAAATCGCTCTCCACCGACCGTTCCACCGCACCCTGGCTGACTAACTGCGAACCCTTGTAGCCGGTGTGTTTCTGCTTCACCTGCTGGAGATATCCCTCCAGCGGCAAAGTCTGTGCCGATACCGTAACCGACAGCAGGAGACCCAGCGTCACAGTGGTCGCGGTCCTTCTTCCGAGTAGCGTATTCCGGCGCTGTGTTTTCATCCTATATATTCCTCTTTCTTACTCTTTCCGGGGCGCGACGCCCTCAAGGTAGACGGAAATCACGTGATCCAATACTTTCTCGCGATACTGCCGGTTCCGGAGCGTATCTCCTGTCAGTCTTTCAACAAGAGAGTCCGTTCGAATGATCTGCGTAATGGCATCAAACAACAGCCGGACGGTGATACAGGTGTCGAGATCTTTCCTGAAGAACCCCTTCTTCTGAGCGGCCTGAATGAACGACAGCATTCTTTCGAAGACCACCAGGAACCGCCGCCGAAAGACCTCTTCCGTCAGGGAGTTTTCCAACTCTAGATCCCGATGAATGATTCGGGTCAGTTCCGGCTCCTGGAAGAAGGCTTCTACCTTCTCGTCCAGGAGCATTCGGAGACGCAGGCGCATCTCCTCGTAAGTCGCTGGTGGCTTGAGAATCCGATCCACCACGGCAAACTTGTTCTGGCTGTAGTTTTCAAGACAGGCCATGTAGAGGCCTTCTTTTCCTCCGAAGTAGTAACTCACTAAGCTGACATTCACGCCCGCCTCTTCCGCGAGTTCTTTCACGGAAGTCCCGTCAAACCCTTTCTTGGCGAACAGCTTCTTGGCCGCAACCAAAAGTAGCTCACGAGAGCGTTCGGACTTGAGCGGTCCACGAGACGCAGGAGAGGGCTCTTGAGATCGGCGACTGGCGGGAGACTTCTTACGTGCCATATCGGATATATGCGCCCATTCAGCACCGAAGTCAAACGTTCGTTTGAACCTGTCAATCTAACATTTTATCCATTCAAAGACGCATTCAACTCGCTTTTTCGCCTTGTAGCGCCTGGATCCGCTTCAGGACGGGAGGGTGGGAATAATCAAAAATCACTTTGAGCGGATGGGGCGTCAAAGTCGCCAAATGATCCACACTCAGCTTTTTCAAAGCCGAAACAAGGGCATCCGGACGTCCCGTGGTCTCCCGCGCGAAAGCATCCGCCTGGTACTCATAGCGCCGGGAAAGCCAGTTCGTCAGGATCCCCAGGAACCTCAGGATCGGCGATACGATCACCACCACCAGCGCTAATCCAGCATAAATCGACGGAACTCTTACGCCAAAGGCTGAATAGAGCGCATCCTCTCGCATCAGAACACCCGCTACGAAGAACAAGCCAGCTGACAGCGCCAAAGACAAAAGGATCGACCTGACGATATGGCCGTGCCGGTAATGCCCGACCTCGTGAGCCAGAACCGCCATCAATTCATCTTCGGTTTGTTGCGCAATCAAGGTGTCAAATAGCACCAAGCGCCGGAACCGTCCAAAGCCGGTGAAAAAAGCGTTCGCCTTTGACGAACGACGGGAGCCATCCATGGTGAAAACGCCCTTGAGACGAAATCCCTGACGAGACACATAGCGAAGAACCGCCTCTTTCAGCGTCCCCTCCGGCAGCGGTTCAAAGCGATTGAACAAGGGAAGCAACAAGGCTGGAGCTACAAAAGCCACGAGCAGCTGAAACGCCGCGAGCGCTGCCCAGGCGATCCACCATGCATGCGTGCCTGCCTTTTCAAAGACAAAGAGAACGAGTGCACAAGCAGCGCCCCCAAGCAGCGCACCCAGCACTGTCCCCTTGATGAGGTCCATCAGGAAGGTTCTCGGAGTCGTCCGGTTGAATCCGAAGCGCGCTTCAATCACGAAGGTGTCATAGACAGTGAACGGCAAGGCGAGCACCTGCCGAAGGATGCCGATCACCGCGAAGAAGATCAAACCTGACCAAACCGGCCCGAGCGCAAAGGACCGCGCCAAGGCATCTACCACGCCGAATCCCCCCAAGAGGATGAAAGCCATTCCGACCGCGTAAAAGAACGAATCTTGAATCAGCCCAAAGCGTGTGTTGATTCCCAGGTACTCCCCTGCTTTGCGGTAGCGGTCCGCTTCGTAAACCCCTTGGAATTCCGGAGGTACGCGGGGCGTAAACGCTCGGAGATTCAGCATCTCCGCGATCCCGTTGAGAACGAAAACAGAAGTGATCAGAAGAAACGTCGCAATCAGAATGGCTTCTGGCGTCATATCGTCGAAGACCTTACTGGGAAGACCTTACCGGATAGGTTGGACTCAGTCGACGTTTATCGTATGATCTGCCCTATGTTGACGCTCCCTGGCCTCTTTGCCGCCGGCATGCTGACTTTCGTTACTCCCTGCGTACTTCCGCTGATTCCGATCTACCTCTCCGCTTTGATCGGCACGGACATCCGCAAACTGAACCGAGCGTCGCGCGGACAGCTGATCTGGCGGGCACTTTCTTTCTCAGTCGGCTTCACGCTGGTATTCACCCTTCTCGGAATGACAGCGTCTTCTGCCGGGGCGATTCTGGCGGACAATCGCGTAATTTTCGAACTCGCAGGCGGCGTGCTGATTCTTCTGTTCGGCCTGAAGTTCGCCGGCATCATTCATATTCCGTGGATGGAGCGGGTCATTCGCACCAACGACTCGCAGCTGAAGACACGCTTCGCCACTGTGAACGCCTTTGTGATGGGCTTCGTGTTCGCCGCAGGCTGGTCGCCATGCATCGGTCCAATCCTGGGTTCGGCATTGACCTACGCGGCATCGGCAACCGCCAATCCGCTCATGGGCGGTCTCTACCTCTCGGTTTACGGCGCGGGCTTCGCGCTTCCGCTGCTTCTGACTGCGGTCTTCGTGAATCCGGCCATCGCACTTCTGAGACGTATCAGCCCGCACCTTCCCAAGATCGAAAAAGTGATTGGCGCGCTGCTGCTCGTCGTATCGTTCAGCATGTTCAGTTCCGTGGCCATGGTAGCGCGTTCCTCCTCGAAGGCTCCGCTCACGGCAGCATTGCCTGATGTGGTGACTGCTGCAATCAAGCGAGGCACCCCTGTCATGGTGGAGTTCTTCTCGAAGGATTGCTCGATCTGCCAGAGAATGGAGCCGGTATTGGCCAGTATCGGGCAGCGCTGCAGCGAGAACAGCGTCCAAGTGGAAAAGATCGATCTCACCCGGGCAGAAAACCGGTGGTTGATCAACCGCTATCGCATCTCCGGAGTTCCGACCTTCGTATTCTTCGATCAGCACGGACTCGAAGTCGCCCGTCTGGTGGGCGAACAGTCGGAGCAGACCTTGATCCAGGCCCTTTCCACCCTGAGCGGACAGCCCTGCCCCGGAGTGGGCAAGGTGCCCACGGAGATCGAGTCCATCACGGCCCCTGCTCAGGGTGACACCTGCCTCCCTTCGGGGCCCCAGGACTCGCAGAGCGGAAGCTCTTGCGGAACGTGACGACGTGAAAAAGGTCAAGATCATCGGACGCACCTGTCTTCGGCGCCATCAGCTCGATGCACTGAGAGAACAGTGCGATCTGGAGGTATTCCCGGACAATGTTCCACTGCACTCCGTGGACGAAGTCATTCGCCGGATCGGCGATGCTGAGATCGCCGTGGTGAATACCTTCACCCCGTTGCCAGAAGAAGTGGCGGAGCGCTGCAGCCAGTTGAAGCATGTCGTCTCTGGAAGCGCCGGTATCGACCATGTAGACCTGGACGCGTTCCGCTCAAGAGGAATTGAAGTCGTCTGGTTTCCTTCTTATTGCATCCGGACCATGGCCGAAAAGACCTTCGCCTTTATCCTGATGGCCATGAATGAGATCCCCTCCGCCCTTCGAAGCGTCCAAAACGGGCGATGGGATTATCTGTCCTTTCTCGGACACGAGCTTGAAGGAAAAACACTCGGTATTCTGGGACTCGGAGCGACAGGGGCGCTGCTGAAGCGGTTCGCCGAGGCTTTCGAGATGAAGGTCCTCGGGGTCACTTCCAAGTCGTCACACGCGGAAGTCGAAGATCTGCTTCGTGCCTCGGACGTCGTTTCCCTGCATATGCCGCTGACCCAGGCCACACGCCACTTTCTGAACCGGGAACGACTTTCCCTGATGAAAGATCACGTCGCCATCATCAATGTCGCGCGGGGAAAGCTGATCGACGAGGCAGCGCTTCTCGAATTCCTTGAGGCTCACCCGAAAGCGCGGGCGTTTCTGGATGTTCTGGAGGAAGAACCGCCTTCAGTGGATCATCCGTTTCGCAACCGCCCGAACATCACGATCACCCCACACATCGCCTGGGGATCACACGAGGCAGTGGAGCGTCTGGGGAACCAGATGTACGAGGGGTTGAAGCGGCTGCTCATGGCGGAATAGACCCCGAGAGGCCAAAATGCACAAAGGCCGGAACCTGTTTTCCAGAGTTCCGGCCTTTTTTGCTTTTCTTATAAAGTGGTTGGCGCGATTGGGGTTGAACCAACGACCCCCACCGTGTCAAGGTGGTGCTCTCCCACTGAGCTACGCGCCATCAGATTGTTCCAGTGACTTACCCTACACCCCCATTCACGTGCAACTGAAAATTCATATTGCACCGCGCCACCGCAGGGGCTATTCGCGTATCATTCGGAAACCAACGAAGGAGAACTCGCGATGATGAAGATATTGATTTTGACGGCGTCCCTTGCAACTCAAGTAAGCCTCGCGGCCGAAGTAACAGCGAAGTTCGCGCAGTATCGCTGCATGGACGATGCGGGCCAGGTCTTCACTCTGGATGTCAAAAAGACCTCTCACGGATACACGGAGTACTTCTACAGCGCCACGCTCTCGCCCTCCCTGGTTGAGGTGAGACCGACCTCTTTCTACGGCTACAAGGACGTGAGACTCACTTCAGTTCCGGGCGGGATCGGAAAGTCCGACTGCCGCAAACTCAATGAGTCCGACAGCCCGGTTCCGTACTCGGGCCCGCGCCACGCAACCCATTACTACTGCAGCAATGCACGTACGTACCCCTTCACGCTCGTCATGGGCGAGAAGAACGTGGTACCCCGTTACGACTACTGGAGCGCTCTGTACGCAGGAACGTTCCGCGTCAGCACCCAGGAGCTGGCCGACACGATCACGATTTCCTTCGAAGCACTCGGCGGCAGCGACGCGGAGTGGTCCTCCTGCAAGCAAGGCGATCTGACGGACCTCTAAACTCTTTCTTCCTTCGGCGCACCGGTCTTGTGTCTGCATCGGCGCAGGACCGGTGCCGGTCCGCTGAGGATATGCGAAGTTATTTTTGAGCCTGAACTGTTCTACGTCAGTCAGACTCGATCTAATTCGCCTTAATAGAGCTGAACCGGATCGCCTTCCTGGAAGTTGCCGCCTGCATGAATGACCGCCACGGCTCCGTCCAGGCCAATGAAGTCGACAACCTCGACTGTCCCTTTAAGTTGCCCCTGAGCACGCCCCAGATAAGCTCCCGTTACCGGGTCGTAGATCTCCTCACCCACGGTCATAACCTTGAGGATGTCCCCACTGATGAGTCCAGAGGCCCGTCCGGCACTGACGTAGATCTTGTTTCCGGTGATCTTGGCGATATGCCCCTGCCAAGTCATCTTCTCCACCCCTTGGACCACTGGCGGCACGAGCGATGCGACCGCATTTCGCAACGCGAGCTTCAAGAGTTCTGAACGAAACTCCTGACTCTCCTGGTTTGAGCTCTCGAGCGCCACAAGCGTGTTGCTTGAGGACTCTCCAGCCTTGCCGATCGCCAGGATTTCACGCCCCCCGACAACATCAAAGAGCTTGATCTCAACCTCGACGGCCGCGAGCGACTGGCGCTGACGGAATAGACCTACCTCGTCGCCACGCTGTCGGAAGACTGCCTTCGAGATTCGTCCGATCACGAGAGCCGCCACGCCGAGTTTTCGCCCCTCGCGGATCAGTTGCGCCACGCGGACAGAGTCCCCTTGAACGAAATCAGCGGTCCCCTGAGTCGGCTTGATCTCCGGAGGGACGATCAGACGCTGCGTCTGCGAGACGGCGCGCTTCAGCTCGTCCGCGGCAAAGTTGCCGAGATCACCGTAGTTCACTGGCGTATCGTTCCAGAAACTCAGAATCACGATGCGCTTCTTGGGTTGCCCCATCGACTCAATTCGCCGTGCCACCGAGCCTTTTCCCTGCTGCGGCGTCTTGTTGTAATACCCTTCCGGCTCGGACTTGAAGTAATCCTGGTCCTTGCGATATCCGGCCGAACGCTGGCATGCGAACAGGAACACTGCCGCGAGCACCGTCATCACGACGACCGAGACTTGAACTCTCCGGGTATAGCCCATCATCGAATTTCCACCTTTACAGTCTGTTCATCTGGATGAGTCACGAAAACCCTATCCTCGCCCTGCTGCCCCGCCGCGGCATCGAGCGCCGATTTCACTAGCGCGAGAGGCCTTTCCGTACGGACCGCGAGCGTCACCTGCCCTCTCATCAAGCGTCGTTCTTCCAGAGGAGCAACGTCCTTCAACGACTCCTGCAGACGCGACTTGACTCGATTGAACTGAGCGAAATCTTTGAATCCGGAGACAGTCACGAGAACCTCAGGCGTCTCGTGCTCCTGTGCGGCATCCGCGAAAACCTGGGATTTCACTCCCAGCTCGCTCATGGCGTCAGTCAGCAATCGAGCCGCTGCAGTCGAAAGGCTGTCATTCGGCAGAACTTCAAGCTCCCCCTGCTGCCTGACTTCCGTGGCGTCCTTCCGGACCAACAGATACGAGCGTACGAGGTAGTGCTTTTCATCCGGATGCTCCGGGTCCACCGGAGCGACTCCCCACTGCATGACCAAGGCGCCGCCGTCGTCCTTCTGACGAACCAGATCCGCAATCCGGTCTTCCAGAGGCTTTCCCTTAAGCTCCGAAGAAACCCCAAGCTGGCCGGGCGTCAACCAAGACCCCAGAAAACCACGGCGCTCGATCCGCGCCTTGGCCAGCGCCTTGATCTCATCCATGGCGTCCTGGCATTTCTTGCAGTCCGCATCCGCGGAGAGATAGATCTGAGCCCGGTACTCCTTGCGCTTGAACGCCTTGGGCGCATAGAAGCTCAGATACCTGCGCAGAACCTCGGAATCGACCTCCACGGACATGGCGCCAGTGCCGGTCTGTTTGTAATCCCGAATGAAGCGAGAGTACTGAGGAACAACCTCCTCGTCGAAGATCTTCCTCTGCCATTCCTCCAAGGCTCCAAGCTTCGTCTTCCATTCCGCCACTGCACTCCGGAGTTTTTCCTGAACTTCTTTGGACGTCATGGAGTACGTAGACGCGGGAGACGGAGAAGCTTGAGGGGACACCGGAGGCGCCGCCCAGGCGCTATCAGCCATTGCCATCCCCACCGACAAACATGCGACCCACCGCAGGAACTGCTTGGAACCGTTCATGTCTTGAGTTTAGCACGGCGAAATAGGACGGTCACTGCATCCGAACGACGTTGTGACCGAAAATCTGATTTACCGCCTCAACCATTTGCGGACTTGGGGCGATCTTCACGGTATTCGGGAGAGTGAGGGTCGTCCGGAACTGAGGATCGACGAAATCAATGCGCACAGGGCACTTCCCCCGGTACTGAAGGAAGCTTTTCTTCAAGGCTCTTAGCTGGTCGCCGGAGATCTTCGACGGAGCAAGATGCAGGATCACCTGCTGCACGCGATTCCGATGCGCCTCTTCCACCCATTCGAGGCTTCGAACGATGATCTTGGGCATCTCGTCGCCCGTTTCGAGATCCCCTGTCAGGACAATCGGCTCGGCCTCGGCGCTCGCCTTCTTCACCGTCTCCTGAATCTGCTGATAGGTATCCGGGAAGAACACGACCTCCAGACGGCCTTTCAGATCTTCGAGCTGACCGAAGGCCATGCGCGTGCCCTTCTTAGTCATGACTTCGCGCATTTCGCCCAGAAGACCCGCGAGCCGGACCTCCATCTTGGGCGGACGCAGGTGACGCGGGACAAAGCCCCCACCCGGACCGCCTTGAGTGTCTCTTGAGCCCGAGGGCGGCGCGGGCTTGCTGGCCGCCTTCTCCTCCGCGTAGAGCTTAATCTTCTCGGTACTCCACCCCAGCCAGTCCTCGCAGATCTTCTGCCAGGTATCCATGGGATGCCCAGAAACGTAAAATCCGACGACCTGCTTTTCCTTAATCAGCTTCTGAGAGCGCGGCCAGTCTTCCTCGGTCTTGAAAACAGCGTTCGAAGGAGTCACGAGCTTCACTTCTTCGGCACTAAAGGAGTCGAAGAGCGACGTTTGCCCGAGTTCTCGTTCTTCCTGTTCGTCGCCGGCGAACTCCAGCAGCGTTTCGAGCGACGCAAACAAGCTCGCGCGATTCACCTCGGCAATCGAGTCAAAGGCACCGGCGAGCGTCAGAGACTCCAGTACCTTCTTATTCACCTTGCGAGTGGAGACACGCCGGCTGAAGTCCATCACGTCCTTGAACTTCTGTTGCGTGCGGGCCTCCCCACGAGCTTCTAAGATCGCGTCGACCGCGATTCCGCCCACGCCCTTGATGGCTTCCAGTCCGAAGCGGATGCCCTTGATTGTCTCACCCTTTTCGTTCTTCGTTCGCTCCACGCTGAAGCGCTTCTGCGAAGAATTCACGTCGGGCGGCAGTACCGGAATTCCGTGCGCACGCGAGTCATTGATGTAGCGCGTGATCTTGTCGGTATTGTCCATTTCGGTCGTCATCAACGCCGCCATGAACTCCGCCGGATAGTACGTCTTGAGGTAAGCCGTCTGGTACGTAATCACGCCGTACGCCGCCGAGTGCGACTTGTTGAAGCCGTACTCGGCGAACTTAGCCATGAGGTTGAAGATCCCCTCCGCCGTCTCCTTCGCCAGGCCGCGCTCAGTCGCGCCTTTGACGAAGATCCCGCAGTGGTGATCCATCTCCTCTTTCTTCTTCTTACCCATCGCGCGGCGGAGCATGTCCGCTTGACCGAGGGAATACCCGGCCAGTTCGCGGGCGATCTGCATGACCTGTTCCTGGTACAGGATGACGCCGTAGGTGTCCTTGAGGATCGGCGCCATTTGAGGAGTATCGTAGACGATCTCCTTGCGGCCGTGCTTACGCTCAATGAAGTCATCAACCATGCCCGACCCGAGCGGACCCGGGCGATAGAGCGCGTTGATGGCAGTGATGTCCTCAAGCGAGTTCGGCAGGATGCGAGAACAGAGGTTCTTCATGCCGTCGCTTTCGATCTGGAACACGCCGTCGGTATCGCCTGAGCCGATCAGTTCATAGACCTTCGGATCGCGATAATTGATCTTCTCGAGCGCGAAGTCGGCATCGGCCGTTCCGGGCTCCGCGACACTCCGGACAAGCTTCACGGCGAGATCGATCACGGTGAGGGTCTTCAAGCCCAGGAAGTCGTACTTCACGAGACCGACGGCTTCGGCCGAGTCTTTGTCAAGCTGCGTGACGACGTCGCCGTCGCGGCCCACGTAAAGCGGACAGTACGTCACGACGGGCTCTTCCGTGATGATCACGCCCGCGGCATGCATGCCCGCGGAGCGATACAGGCCCTCGAGAGTGCGCGCATACTCCATGACCTTGGCGGTCTTGGGCTCGTTTTCGATCTTTTCGCGCAGGCGCGGCTCGAGTTCGAGCGCCTTCTCGATCGTCATCTTCGGGTCTTCGGGAATGAGTTTGGTGAGCTGGTCCGTATCGGCGAAGCTCAGCCCCAGTACGCGGCCTACGTCCTTGATGACGGCCTTGGCCTGGAGCTTGCCGAACGTGATGATCTGACAGACGTTGTCGCGACCGTACTTCCGGGCCACGTAGTCAATAACCTCTCCGCGACGATCCTGACAGAAATCGACGTCGAAGTCGGGCATCGAGATACGTTCCGGATTGATAAAACGCTCGAAGAGCAGATTAAACTCGATCGGATCGATATCGGTGATCTTGAGGCAGTACGCGACTAGCGAGCCA
>CAYOWB010000023.1:26029-30308 GCA_964407515.1 uncultured Bacteriovoracaceae bacterium | reverse complement strand
GCGGGAACGCTCAGCCGCCCTGCCTGTGGATCCCTCTGCAAGAACCTTCCCGTTCCCGGATCATAATACCGCGCCCGATAGAAGTAGAAACCGCTTTCCGAATCATGTTCACGGCCAGTATAGGTGTAGCGGGGATTCAGTCTCGGCGATGCCGAGATGTCCGCTGCGTGCGCATCCCGAACGCCAAGCAGGACTCCAAATGCACTATAGACATAGTGCTGCAGTCGGTTGCCCGAGGCGTCCGTGATATCTGTAACAGTGCCCTGTGCATCCTTAAGGTAAACGTAAGTGCCGCTGTCGGACGCCACCAGATGGTTGGACCCGTCGTACTCCAAAAGTACGTCGTCGCCATCGTACACGTACTTCCTGACGAACGTCTTTCTCACATCATCGGGAGCACGATGATCCACGACGCTCTTCTGAATACGTCTACCCGAAGCATCGTAGAAGCTTAATCTTGATGATGAAAATAATCGTGCGATATAGTCAGATAATTGTAAAGTAAAATAATTCTTAACCGCCTTAAACTGAAGAATCGTCTTTTGATATCAACAGCTCGCGCGATATCAATAACAAACTTACAAGGTCAGATATTGCGGACGGAGTCAACCCTGCCACCATTCATACCGATCCGGTATTGAATGGTACCGACTCAAAATCGTTGGAGAGGAATCGGGGGATGGGGACTGGTGGCTTTAGCGGCCCTCAGCCTATCCGCCTGTGGCGGGAATCCTGCGCAGAGCATCGTCCCCGGGCAAAGCACGGTGGCGGATGTGCAGAAGGTGATGGGGGGAGCCCCCGTCACGACCGTTCAGGTTGGAAGCAATTCCGAGAAGGTTCTCAAATACGACAAGGGCTTCGAGTTCCAAACCAAGAAGAAACTCGTCGTCGCGAAACGCCGAGCGCCACTGGCGCACGAGAGGACTCTTCAGTACTGGCGACATCGCTGGAAGGATCAGCACCCGGAATTCGTGCCGGTCAAAGGGACGCTGAGCGCTACCGGACAACCCCGCATGGAGTTGCGTGCCCCAACCCTCGGTATGGCAGTTCTCTATGACCCGGCAATCAGCCGCGTGACGGAGGTCGTTGAGTATGCGCGCTAACCCCCGACTGATCGCCAGTGCGATCTTCATCTCCGCGCTGTTCGTTCCGGTGCCGCCACACTCGACAAGCAGACAGCAGAGTGTCTTTCGCTCCATCGAACAACATCTTGGAGTCAAAGCCCCGATTCCTTATCGCATCATCGCGGCGAATGAACCGAAGTGCCTGGCCGACCGAATGACCCCAGAAAACATCCTTCGGGAAGTCCAACGCCAAGAGACCGCGGCGGCCGGTCCCGCAGTGCAGGGAAGATGGGAAGCTGGCGGCATCTCGCTTTCCCAGTTGCCGGCCCCGCAGGCTCGCTTCCTTAGCTTCCAGAACGGGAAATGGATTCGAGCTGAAAGAAGCAAAGTCGAGAACTGCACCGACGTCTACTGCGTGATTAACAGCATCTACGGTTCGGCGACGGGTAACGAAGCATCGAAGGTCTATGGCTGGTATCTACGTACCGGTTACTTCCTCTCAATGACCAACCAGGTTCCTCAGCTCGGAATGAGTAGTACCCTGAAAGACCACCTCTTCAACGATGGAGAGCTCAACGAACTCTGGCGAATCTCGTTCGAGCTGCCCGAGTCACTCAAGTACCTCAAGACTCTCGCGACAGTCCACCGCGTACCGGATAGAATCCTTCCCGCGGATTGGATTGAAACCACTTCTTCCTACACCGCCGGGGATGCGGGCGCCGAAGGGGGAAGCGGCTTTATCCGGATGGGTAAGCATGGTTGTGACCTGAGTCGAGAAAATCGGATGCGCAAAGTTTTGACGCACGAACTCGGCCACCGGCTCGACGTTCTCCGAGGCAAGCACGACTACTTCAGCACCAAAGACCCTAAGTGGACAGGCTTCAGCGGATGGGAATGCACCTCTTATGTGGAAGACGGCTATCAGCACTTTAAATGCAATAGTGCAAAGGATGCGGTCTTCGTCACGGATTACGCCAGCACCTCCCCCATGGAAGACTGGTCGGAGACGATCGCGGAGTTCCGCTACGATCCGAAAGCGACCCTCCAGAGGATTCCGAACAAGGCCGCCTACATTGAGAAGGAAGTCTTTGGCGGTCGAAGCTACACGCCCGAAGGCCAGAAGAAATACTTCGAGGAGTTCGCCCGAGCCCAGATGGATCGACAGCTTCTCGATATGGTCGGCGCCTGCTCAAACTCCGAAGACGCCACAGCCCCTACCGCGGGCTCAGGAGTCCTTAAGATCGATGGCATCCTCCCGGCCGGATGGACAGACTGCCTGAACCGGCAGTTCAACATCCGCCTTACCGAAGCCCTGGACCTTCTTCGGGCGACGGAAATGGATGCGTGCACTCTTCTGAAAGACCAGGACAAGGATCTCGGAGTCCGCATCGGCGCTGCGATTTCCCCACGTCTTTCTGAGTTGGCCCAAATTGCCGCCAAGGAGTATCCCGCCGTTCGAGCGGCACTCGCGGTTCGGAACCGATTGAAGGAGGAAACAGATCCGCGGCAGCTCTGGATCCGCTGCTGGAATGAGTCTAACTCGGAGACGTGCTTCACCACCGCTCTGTCCGCGGCTTTCGACGATGCAGCGCGGGCCTTCCCGGACCTGACACCGGGGCTGCTGGAACAGGAGCGGAAGGCCTACCTCGCGGAGCAAAGCTTCGAAAAAACTCGAGTGGCCGTACGCAGCTTCTGGCTGCAACTGGTCTCGGGCGCGGAAGGAATGGTGGGAAGGGCCGCCAGGGCTCGCTGGGAATCCTGCCAATCTGCACCGGATCCGGGCCAGGTTCCGGCCGAAGCGATTCTGATGTCTCCTTTCAATGGCGGAGCGAATTTCGTTCCGGCAAATGTCCTGAATTGCACGAACGGCAACGTCGTTGCCGACTTGGACGGAATCCTGGAAAAGTACTTCACTCGACTTGGCATCACGGTCTCCGATCCAGGAACCGCGAACTACGTCAGAAGCGTTCTGCAAGAGACATATCTTGCCGTGCTTAGCGATGAGCTCGCAGCCGTGGTTAGAAAGGAAACGGACGCTCGGTCGGTCATTCTCCGGAACAATTTGGACGCCTGGACGAAACGCGTGACAGAGAAGGTAGATTGGCTGGGTGACACCGAAAGCAAAACGGAAGCGCAGGATCTCTGCCGCCCGGTGGCCAGGGGTGTGATTGAAGCAACAGCGCCCGCCGAAGCCGCGCCACTGGGCTTGCGTTATGTCCAACTCGCTGACGCGTATCCGGAATGGGCGGAGACGATTTGCACGGAAAGCCTGAAGGCGCCAGCCGCGCAGGCTTGGATGGCAGGCGCTCCGAAACGCCTCTGGTCGCGCGCCATCAAGGAACTGGAAGAGATCCTTCTACAGAGAGTGGCGCAGAAATTCCCCAGCTGCCAGAGCAAGAAGCCGAAATCGGCACGGCAGTGGTGTCTCAATAACGGCTGGTACAAACACGAAACCGACACGATCGCCGATTGGCTCTCACGTCCGCTCGGAAAAAGATTCGCCACCTCGAAGAAACAGGCAGCCGACTACCTGGTGAAGAATCGCGCATACTTCCAGCAAGAGGCGCTGAAACGGATGGACGGGAATTCGCCCTAGAGCGGTTCGCGTTGGCGAAGACGGCGACCTCGCAGCCGACGCCACCCCAGGCGAACGCTCTCGAGGTGGTACTTCAGCCAGAAGTCCCAGGCCAGCAATGCGGCCCCAACGACCTCGCCCCACAGAACGATGGGCTTGAAGCCCCTGCCTAGGTGCTCAACCGCATCCCGAAACGGCATAATGGGAAACTGCGCACCGAGAAAAGGGAAGAGAAGCGCGGTGAGCGCGCTTCCCTGACCAGGAATACGCCCACCGTTATAGTGATCCAGGAAGTTATCGAGCAGCAGGTGAGTCGCGATCCCCAAAGCCAACGCCGCCATTACACGCGACTTTCGCATCCAGGCATAAAAGACGAATGCCAACAGCAGGAGACCGGTGTGCCCGAAGGTCTGCGTTCCACTGATGAGGCCGAGCTCCGCGGCGCGTCTCCCGGTCACGAACGAGAGGCCGTAGTAAAGCGGCTTATCGACCAAATCAGGGAATATCGTCCCGACAAGCAGGTACCGCTTGGGCAGTCCGCCACTGAAGGGCCTCGCAATCGTGCTTCCGATTCCCAGATGCGCCAGTAAAAACACGGTTAGTCCGCGACGTACGCTCCAACGCGCTCGGCAATCGCCTT
>CAYOWB010000023.1:21830-26004 GCA_964407515.1 uncultured Bacteriovoracaceae bacterium | reverse complement strand
CGTAAAGCTCCTCAGGCTCGGCGCTCTCGCCGAATACGTCCTGAATGCCGAGTTTCAACAACGGCGGATTGTTCGGAATGCGGGCGAATGCATCCGCCACGCAGCTGCCGAGACCACCGATGACCGAGTGATCTTCCACCGTCACGACGAGCTTCGCGCCACGCGCGATCGTCACCGTCGTGCTCTCGTCAAACGGCTTAAGTGAATGGCAGTTCCACACGGCCATCTCGACTCCCTGTCCGGAGAGAATTTCCGCGGCCTGCATGGCTTCACCGACAGTGCCGCCGCTCGCGATACAGACGATCTCGGGCTTGCCGTTCGGAACCTTACGAAGCTCCATCAGTTTGCCCGGCTCGAACTTCACGCCTTCCGGAAAAAGATCCGGGAGGTTCTGGCGGGTCAGGCGCAGGTACGCCGGTCCCTTCCAGACGTTGACCAGGTAATCCATGATCAGTTCAGTCTCGCGCGCATCCATCGGCTGGAAAACACCCATGCCGGGGAGCACCCGCATGAGCGCGATATCTTCGAGCCCCATCTGGCTGTGACCATCGTCACCGATACCGACGCCTGCGTGCGTTCCAATGAGACGAATGTTCGTCTGAGAGTAAGCCGCGCTCATGCGGATCGTATCGTAACGACCCGTGATGAAGGCGCCGAAGCTGCAGAGAAAGGGAAGCTTGCCAGTCAAAGCAAGGCCTGCCGCCGTGCCGATCATGTTGGCTTCCGCGATGCCCATCTCGAAGAACCGGTCGGGAAATTTCTTCATGAAGATTTCCGACTTGGTCGACTTGGCGAGGTCCGCGTCGAGAACGACGATCTCAGGATGTTTTTCACCGAGCTTCGCCAGCACTTCACCGAATGCCTGACGGGTTGCTTTAGCCATTTTGACCTCCGTGCTTCTTCAACTCTTCACAAGCCTTCTTCGCCTCGTCGGGCTTAGGAGCGACACCGTGCCACTCGATCTTGCCCTCCATGAACGAGACGCCCTTTCCTTTCACGGTACGGGCGAGCACGAAGACCGGCTTCTTGGCGCCCTTCTCGTGAAGCTCGCGAGCTTCGTGATAGGCCCTGAGAATCTGATCCATGTCGTGACCGTCGATCTCGATCACATGCCAGCCGAATGCGCGCCACTTGTCGGCAAGAGGTTCGAGCGGCATGACCTGACTGGTGGGGCCGTCGATCTGGCCGCCATTGCAGTCGAGAATCGCGACGAGGTTTGAGAGGCCGAACTTCGGAGCGGACATCGCCGCTTCCCAAATCTGGCCTTCCTGAATTTCACCGTCACCGAGCATGCAGAAAACCATCGACGGCTTTCGGTCCATCTTGAACCCAAGCGCCATGCCTTGAGCCACGGAGAGCCCCTGACCGAGAGATCCAGTCGACGCTTCCACGATCGGCAAACGGACACGGTCGGGATGTCCCTGAAGCCGAGCTTACGCAGCGTCTTCAATTCATCGACTCCGATGAAGCCCTTCTTCGCCAGAGCGGCGTAAAGAGCAGGCACCGCGTGCCCCTTCGAGAGAATGAAGCGATCACGATCCGGCTTCAGACTCTGCGCCGACTCGACTCCCCGCATTTCGGAGAACCATAGTGCGGTCAGCAGATCCATCGCCGAGAGACTCCCTCCGGGATGGCCGGATTTCGCCTCACACAGCATCTCGATGACCCAAGTCCGAAGCTCACACGCAATTGCCGCCAATTCGGCGGAAGAAACAGGCTTGCTCATAGCAAGGACACTATCATTAGATTGACGCCATAGCCAATCTTGATAAATTGGAACAATGCCCCGAAAGTGGTGGGTGCTGACGGCTGTGGCATGCGGTACGTTCATGTCCACGCTCGACTCCAGCATCGTCAACATCGCACTGCCAACCCTGACCAAAGCGTTGGATACCGACCTCTACCGAATCAAGTGGGTCGTGATCTCATACCTATTGATCATCACTTGCTTCCTGTTGCCGTTTGGCCGGATCGCCGACCGCTACGGTCGCAAGCTGACTTACCAAGTCGGTTTTCTGATCTTCACGATGGGATCCGGGCTCTGCGGGACCGCGACTTCTCTCGGATACCTTCTGGCGGCGCGCGCCCTTCAGGGAATCGGTGCCGCCATGCTCATGGCGAACGGCCCAGCCGTAATTACCAGCGTCTTCCCGACCGGCGAAAGAGGGAAAGCGCTCGGCACCCTTGCCATGGTAGTCAGCGCTGGCTTGATTTCAGGCCCCAGCATCGGCGGCTTTTTAATCACTCACTTCGGTTGGAGAAGCATATTCCTCGTCAACATTCCAATCGGGCTTCTCGGCATCGTCATGGTGCAACGCTTCGTGCAGTCAGATCAGTCAGATCGGCATCACGGCTCTTTCGACTGGGCGGGCGCATTCCTGCAACTCGTCCTTCTGCTGTCATTTATCGTCCTGGTAGATCCGCCGAGCATCTCCATCTCCGGCAGCATGCCGTTCCACTTCTCGCGGATCATCGCCGCGGTGCTGATCGTCGTGATCGGCGCTGTTTTCTGGCGCGTGGAGGCAGAGGCAAAAGCGCCACTCGTTGACTTCGCCCTGTTGAAGAACCGCACCTTCTGGGCGGCGAACCTGGCCGGCTTCCTGACTTTCGTTTCCTACTCCTCGATCGCGGTCCTGATGCCCTTCTTTCTCGAGGAGGTCATGAATTTCACTCCCGATAAAGCGGGCTTGTTTATGACGGCAATTCCGCTGACGATCTTTGTCGTCGCACCGATCAGCGGACATCTCTCGGACAAGCTTGGAAGCCAAGGCCTGAGTTCCTTGGGCGCTCTCATTAGCGGCCTTGCGCTCTTCGCCATGGCGGGCGTCTTCGGAAGCGGTATTGACGCGAATATCGGACGCGCCGCCATTATTCTCGGGCTGTGTTCCATGGGCCTCGCCACCGGACTCTTTCAGTCTCCAAACAACAACGCCATCATGGGTGAGGTTCCCCACGATAAACTCGGCGTGGCGTCGGCGCTTCTAGCCACCATCCGCAATCTCGGAATGGTGAGCGGCACCGGACTTGCGACGGGCCTTTTCGCCTGGCGCGAACGCGTCACGGGCGACTTCATTCAATCATTCCATATCACCCTTTTCGTGGCGGGCATCATTTCGATTCTCGCCATGATCGTTTCGCTTCTGCGCCGGCACGGCCCGAAGCATATCCGCGCCCCACGGAAAGGCGAGCGCCGCTAATGGTCTGGAAGCCGAAAGAGAAAGAACTAACACCCGAAGAAGCCGTCGCCCTCGCCAAGAAGGAGCTTCGTCCCTATTGGTTTGGCCGCGAGCCTCTCGTCGCAGCAGTGCGGAACGGGAACCAGGTCACTGCGCACCCGCTTGACCCGGCATTCAAAGACGGGAATTGGCTCCTCATCTTCCTGAATCTGGCAAGCTTCACGGGCGAGCAAATGCTCGCTTACGCCAAGGAGATGCACCGCCGTTACTCGAACTTCAATTTCGGCGTGCTGGTAATCTTCCGCACGCAATACGGGTTCCAGGGCCGTCCCGAATCCATTGAGGCACTTCGCCGCATCCAGCAGTTCGACTTTCCGCTTGTCGTCGATAAAGACGGCCTCTTGAACCAAGCGTTCGCGGTCAAGTCGCTCCCGGCGGCATTTCTCGTAAGCGAGGGAAAGATCTTCGAACAGAAGATGGGTACGAGAGTGAACTGGACTCAGGACATGGAACTGCAGATCCAGAAACTGCTCCGGCTCCGCGACCCAGGCCTGCCGCTTGAACCAAGCTGGGACTTCACCGTCAAGGGACAGGACCTCGGCGAACTGAACCTGGGGTCATCTCACCAGAACGCCTTCCCGAAGCCGGGGTTCGCTCCGGTGAAGTCCGCGAGCGGCATCGTCCACGCAGCTCACTTTCAGGGACCGCGACCCGAGCGACTTCCCGCAGCTCCACAAGGATTCTTCATTTCGGGCCACTGGATGCAAGACACCGACCGAATCGCCACGTCAGATCCCCGGGCTTTGATCGGTTTTCGATGCCCATCGGAAAACCTGGCGGTGGTCGCTCAATCCCTTTCCAGCGCGGAAACGGCACGCATTGTCGTCGAACTCGAGAAGACATATGCCAGCGAAGCGTTTGGCGGAAGCGACCTGACGGTAGACGACGACGGTCACGCGATCATCAAGGCGGATAGCGCGAAGCTCTACCAGATGCTT
>CAYOWB010000023.1:21498-21820 GCA_964407515.1 uncultured Bacteriovoracaceae bacterium | reverse complement strand
GGACGACTATCGCGAAATCATCCTACGATTTCCGCAAGCGGATCGCGCCGCCGTGGCGGTCTACGGCTTCCGCTTTTTTCAATCGTAGTGCATCGCCATGGACTCCATGGCCCGCCAAGGAGAGCCCGGCTCCCAGTCGAGGTCATGCTTGGCTTTGCTCCAATCGAAGTAGAGAAAAAATCCGATCATTCGGTTGATGGCCTGGCTGCCAAATGGAACAGGCACTCCCAGCCTTTCGGCGAACGCCGCCGCCCGGTAAACGTGCTGGAGGATCTCCGGAGCTACCGAAGCTCCCGGCGCCTTCTTGCCAATGGCCCTGGCT
>CAYOWB010000023.1:20054-21488 GCA_964407515.1 uncultured Bacteriovoracaceae bacterium | reverse complement strand
ACGGCGAGTCACCTCGGCGTTGGTCAGATTCCTCGCCCCGAGAATGTAACGTTCTCCCGTCTTTCCACGCTCAAGGGCAAGAAGTTCACCATGAACTACGTCGCGGACATCGACCCAACAATTTCCTCCGGGAAACAGCACCGGAGACCGCGCCAACATCCGCAACGCGCCCTGGACGCCTCCGGGTCTTCCCGCGTCTTTGCCAGACCCCACGACGGTTCCGGGATTCACAATCACGACATCCAGCCCGTCTCCGATCATCGGCTTGAGCGCCTCTTCGGCAGCATGCTTGGAGTCGAAGTACTCCATCTTGAGGCTTTGAGCATTGTAGATGGCCTGCTCGTTGAGCGTCACATTCACGTCCCAAGACACTCCGACAGCCACCACGGAGGACGTGTGCACCATCCGGTCTACTCTCGCCTTGAGGGCCGCTTGCGCGACATTGCGAGTTCCATCGACATTCGTGGACCAGACCCTTCCTCGTTCCGATCGACGGTACGAGATCAACCCGGCGAGATGGAACACCGCCCGGCATCCTCTCATGGCCTCTGCCATGACATCCTGGTCGAAGATGTCTCCTTGAACTAACTTGAGCCGGGATTGGCTTCTGAACTGAGGAAAAGCCTTCCGTGCCGCTTCGGAATCCCGCACGAGCGCGACTACCTCGTCCCCGCTTTCAAGAAGCGTCCGAACGAGCGGCGTTCCGATGAATCCGGTGGCACCCGTCACGAAGGCTCTCATGCCATCATCTCCAGACAGAGGAGCCACGACTGCCGCGTCTCCTCCTCGGTCTCCTCGCGCGAATGCCGCTCTACAAGCGCCCGCAATTCCACGGCCAGGCGCTGCCGCTCATGGGCGGGAAGCTCCCGCAGACCATTGAGCAAAGCCGTGGCGACATTTCTTCTGAACTGCGCGGGCTTCACGCGACTCAACGCGCTCTCCTTGCCAAGCTTGGAGATCAGATCCCCCTCCAGTAGAGTCTGCCATTTCGCACGAACAAGGGAAGCCTCCTCGGCCTGCTTGAACGCCTTCAACGCCTTTGAATTGTAGGGACACGCATCCTGGCAAATGTCGCAGCCAGCAACCCAGCGACCGAGAAGCCTCTGCCGTTCCCCGGCTATCCCAAAAGCTCCTCGCTTCTCCAGAGTGAGATAGCTGTTACAGAGCCGCGCATCCAAGCCACGATCACCAGTCAGCGCTCCTGTCGGACAGCTCTTCAAGCAGTTCCGGCAGTCACCACACCGCGAGGACATGGGCGAAGGCTCCGCGTCCGTTTCGCGATTCAAGAACACCACCCCGAGGAACAGCTCGCTCCCAAACTCCGGATGGATCAGCTGCATGTTCCTTCCGATCCACCCGAGTCCACTGAGCCAAGCCCAGGTTCTCTCAAGAACCGCGCTCGTGTCGACGCAAGTCTTCCACTGAACCGCGTGC
>CAYOWB010000023.1:15696-20022 GCA_964407515.1 uncultured Bacteriovoracaceae bacterium | reverse complement strand
TCCCAGGACACGCTCAAGACGTTCCGGCAATTCAAGATGGTAATCCCGGCCCTCGAGGTATTTAGCGAAGAGAGGTCCTTCGATCGACGAGTATTGGGGAGGCGCGCTTAGGCCGTAGGGCAGCGCCACACAAAACACGCTCTTGGCCCCTGGGAATACCAGCGCAGGATTCTTTCGACGCTCCAATCCCCGCACGAGATACTCCATCGCACCATGCATTCCGGTGCGAATCCACTCCTCGTACTTTCGGACATGCTCGTGAAAAGGGGAGCGTTCTTCGAGAGCCGGAGCAAGATCCACCACGCCCACGAGAGGAAAACCCTCGTCATGAGCAGCTCGGATCAAGTCGCGCGCGAATTCATTCATGCCGTCGGCTTCTGGAGATCATTCCGGTCATGCGGCCCACAAGATCATGAGGCATTACCTCGTCGATCGTCACTTCCACCAAATCGCCGGGCTGTGGCGCCTCGAACGAGCCGATGTCATTGATCAGCACGTGACCATCGATCTCTCGAGCCTGCCCGGGGGTTCTCCCCTGAAGAAGAAGATCGCTCTCTTCGCTGACGCCTTCGACAAGCACTGGCACAGTGACGCCCAGATACTTCTGCTGGTTTCCGAGCGAGAGGCGATCGAGTGACTCCGCCAAGACTTTGAAGCGTCTCCGCCGGGTCGCCGGATGGATCTGGTCCTTCATCTCCGCGGCACGAGTGCCCTCTTCCTTCGAGTAGGTGAAGACGCCCACATGATCGAGATTGAGCTTCTCGAGATCCGACTTCAGTTCCTCAAACTCTTCCTCGGTCTCGCCTGGGAATCCGACGATGATCGATGTCCTGAAAACAATCCCCGGGACTTTTTCGCGAAGCTTGTCGACCACAGAAAACAGTTTCGCCTTATTGAGTCCGCGACACATCGACTTCAGCACGCGGTCGTTCGTGTGCTGGATCGGCATATCCAGATACTTCACGATCTTCGGCTCACGCGCGATGATATCGATCAACGCGTCGGAGAACTGGTCAGGATACGCATAGTGGAGCCTGATCCAGTCGATTCCGTCCACCTTACAGAGTTCCGTCAGAAGCGTTTCGAGCGTCTCACGCCCCTGGGTATCGATTCCATACTCGGTCAAATCCTGCGCAATCAAACTCAACTCACGGACACCTTGAGCCGTGAGGTTTCTTGCCTCCTCCACGAGAGAGGCAACCGTCCTCGATCGCACGCGGCCACGAATTTCCGGGATGGCGCAGAATGCGCAACGCCGGTTGCAACCCTCGGAGATTTTCAAGTAGGCCGTGTAGAAGGGGCCGCTGTGAACGCGCGGATCCTTCTCCGTATGAATGTAGAGCGGCTCGGAAACGAAGGTCTTCTTCGTCGCGCGCCTCTCGTTCAACAGCTGCGCGATCCTCGGATAATCTCCGGTACCAAGAAAGAGATCGACCTCCGGCAGTTCCTTTTCTAGCTCGGCCGCGTACCGCTGCGGCAAACATCCGGTCACCACCAGCGCCTTGCACTCGCCGATGTCCTTGAAACGCGCCATTTCTAAAATGGTCGCGATCGACTCCTCCTTCGCATCGTGAATGAAGGAGCAGGTGTTCACGATGATCACCTCCGCCTGGGCCGGATCGGCCACCCAACGGTAAGCATCGCGAGAAAGGAGCCCCAGCATGACCTCGGAATCGACGAGATTCTTCGGGCATCCGAGACTGACGAGATGGAACGGCGTTTTTGTCATGTACTGCTGTCCTAGCGATTAATCGCGGAAGTTTCCGAACTGGAGCGGGACCTTGAGCTGATCCTGACGGGAGCGCAGCTCCGCGATCGCCGCCTGGAGGTCATCCCGGTTCTTTCCTGTAACCCGGACTTGTTCATCCTGGATCTGCGCCTGCACTTTAATCTTCGTTTCCTTGATCGCCGCGATGATCTCCTTGGCCTTCTCCTTGGAGATCCCGGCCTGGACCACGACCACCTGGCGGACGCTCTGGCCGAAGGCCGTCTCACGGTCCTTGTATTCGAGCGAAAGGAGCGAAATGCCGCGTTTGATAAGCTTGTTCTGGAAGACGTCGTTCAACGCATCCAACTTGCCCTCTTCGCTGCACCAAAGAGTGACAGTCTTTTCCTTCTTATCGAGCTTTAGCTCGGTCTTCACGCCCTTGAAGTCATAGCGCTGGGACAACTCCTTGGCCGCCTGGTTGACGGCGTTATCGAGCTCCTGCCAATTCACTTCCGACGAAATATCAAACGAAGGCATGTTCAATTCTCCTTGTCTTAGGATCGCAAAAACGCGAGCAACTCTTTCTTCGCGGCCGGCAACGCCTGTTCCGCCGTCATCACGGTACCCTCGAGTGCCCGGGGACACTGGCAACCATGCGAGTGCCGCTTCATCGGATCCACGGAGGCCAACACAGTCCGGAGCACCTCACGGACCCTGCCCAGCGTCTCTTTGTAGAGCGCCATCAGCTTATCGACGGTGACATGCTGACATGGATCATCCAGCCAGCAGTCGTAGTCGGTAATCACCGCGATGGTGCTGTAGCAAAGCTGTGCCTCGCGTGCCAGGAAAACCTCGGGCACATTGGTCATCCCAAGCATATCGAAACCCGCATTCTTGAAGAAGAAGCTCTCGGCGCGACTTCCCAGCCGAGGGCCTTCAACGCAGGCGTAGGTTCTGCCGGAATGACAACGGACACCCACCTTCTCCGCGGCGTTCTCGATCGCTTTGACCAGCGCGGGACAAACCGGTTGCCCCGTGGAAATGTGAGCCACGACACCCTCACCGAAATAGGTATGGCGGCGAATACCCTTTGTGAAGTCGACAT
The DNA here is from genome assembly GCA_964407515.1 of uncultured Bacteriovoracaceae bacterium. Lineage (GTDB taxonomy): Bacteria > Bdellovibrionota > UBA1018 > UBA1018 > UBA1018 > CAYOWB01. Next base: position 17,209 of record CAYOWB010000023.1, on the reverse strand, counting down.
ACTGTGTGGGCAAAGCAATGTCGCCCGGCGCGAGCTCTTGTTGCAGGCTTCCCACCGCCGACACACTCATCACCTGCCGGACACCCGCCTTCTTCAGTGCCCAGATATTGGCCCGGTAGTTAATCTCACTCGGCAGCAGCTCATGGTTTTCACCATGCCGGGGAAGAAACACGACGTCACGATCACCGAACTTTCCGAACACGAGCGGAGCGGACGGCTTTCCGAAGGGCGTCTCGATGCTCTCCTTGCGCTGAATCTCAAGACCTTCGATGCTATACAGCCCGCTACCGCCAATTACGCCGATCATGACGCAAGCTCCTTCAGTTTTCCGTGTTTCAGTTCCGCACGGCTGAGATAGCCGCGATCCAAAATCAAGCCTTCCATCAGGTCCGCCGGGGTGACATCGAACGACGGATTGAAGACATGCGAGCCTTCCGGCGCCCAGCGCACGTTACCGAAGCTGCCCAATGCCCCGCGCACCTCGTCGGCCGCGCGCTCCTCAATGGGGATCGCGTCACCCGAGGGGCACTTCAGGTCGACAGTCGAATAGGGTGCGGCTGCATAGAACTTCACGCCATGGTGATGCGCATTCACGGCGACACCATAGGTTCCGACCTTATTGGCGAAATCGCCGTTGGCTGCAATCCGGTCCGCCCCCACAACGATCTTCTGAATTTTCCCTTTTCGCATGAGGATTGCCGCCATGTTGTCGCAGATGAGCGTGAAGGGAATCCCGAGCTTCTGCATTTCCCACGCTGTCAGACGTCCGCCCTGGAGCAGCGGCCTCGTTTCATCGACATAAACGTGAATTCGCTTTCCTTGCTCGTGTGCACGACGGATCACGCCTACCGCTGTTCCTATCCCGGCTGTCGCCAAAGCCCCGGCATTGCAATGAGTCAGCACCCCGTCACCGTCGGCGATGAGGTCGGCTCCATGTCGGCCGATCGAATCACAAAGCTCGATGTCTTCTTCGAAGATCCGTTCAGCAGTCCTCGTCCAACCCTCGACTGTGGACTCACGCATCATGCGGTCGATGGCCCACATCAGATTGACCGCCGTGGGCCGTGCGGCACGAACCAAAGCAGCCTTTTCGCGGACTAGTTCCGGCTTTCCATTCCTCTCGGCGAAGGCGGCCACCGCTACTGCCGCCGCTACGCCGATCAAGGGTGCCCCACGAACTTTGAGCGAATGGATAAATGACGCCATCTGCTCCGGGGATGTGCACTCCAACCAGATCTCACGATCCGGCAACATCTGCTGATCAAGGACCAGGACACGCCCGTCTTCGATCTTAAGTCCCATGGACGAGAGGTTCTTCACAGGGTCCGTTCTCCGATCGCAGCGCGCATTTTTCTCAGCTCATCGATCTCGTGCTGCGGAAGCCGTGACAAACCTCCGAGCATATGAGCAAGGGACAGGATATGCGCCACGTGTTCCACGCGCTCCATCCCTCCGTAAGCTTCATCCAGCGTCTCTCCCCAACTCAGAGCACCGTGCCGCGCCAAGATCAACA
>CAYOWB010000023.1:0-15654 GCA_964407515.1 uncultured Bacteriovoracaceae bacterium | reverse complement strand
TTCAGATTCGTGCCCATCTCCACCGTCGATGGCCGGGCATACGGAACAATCGGAATCTCGCCCGCGGCAAGAATCACTTCCGGCATGCAATCCGAGGGCAGGGCTTCCAATTCCGGATGGGCGACCGTCCAGGCGATCGCCGTTGGCGGATGAGCATGAATCACGCATCGCGCTTTGGGACACGAACGGAACACTTCGAGATGCATCAGGCGCTCGGTCGAGGCGCGTCCCTCGACGAGACGTCCATCCAGCGTCATGACGGCAATGTCTTCGGGCTGCATGTAGGCTTTCGCAAGCCCTGCGGGCGTGATGAGAATCTCGTCGTCGGACACGCGAAAGCTGATGTTGCCGTCTCCGGCCGCCAGCATGTTTCGGGCATGGAGTCGCCGGCAGACCTCGACGATCCGAGCTCTCATTCCGTCACCTTGTCGGTATTCGGAGGCGCCACGAAACGAAAGCCCTCATCCGGGATCTTGCGACCCAGCTCGATGTCGGTCAGCGAAATCTCAGCGCGATTCCCGCCACGATGCTCTAGGACTACTTTTTCGATGAGCTTCTTCTCAGGATTGACGTGAATCTCGGCCTTCTGGACCGTCCCGGCAGTCCCGGGCCTGAAAGTCAGCGTGAACTCGGATCCTGACTTGCCCTTGGGCTGAACCTTGCCGACGCTCGAAAAGGATCCCGAGAGCAACGCGTTGGCAACGCGGGATTGCACCTCAGAGGCCTTGCGCTCAATCACCTGACCGCGCTCGCCCTCTTCGAAAGGCGGCGTATAGAACCAGAATCGCTTGCCGTCGCTGATCAGCAGATTGGCGTCCGGGCTGACCGTCTCCCAGCGGACCTTGTCAGGCCGCTTGGCCATGATCATGCCGGTCTCTTTCTTCTTGCTCTTAAGCGTGGCTGACTCGGTGACCTGCGTGAACTTCGCCGCGAGAGTCCCGGCGTCCGCGTACTTCTTTTCGATCTCCTGAAGGATCTCCGGCAAAGCCGTCGCCTTCTTCGAAGCCGTCTTTTTCACGGCTGGCGCCTCCGCCGCGAAGGCCGGATAAGCCATCACCGCGGCAAGCGCGAGCGCCAGAAGATCAGTGCATCTCAATAGACACCATTTTTGAAACACCGGGTTCCTCCATGGTGACGCCATACAAGGTGTCGTTCAGTTCCATCGTCCGCTTATTGTGCGTAATAAGGATGAACTGACTCTTCGCCGACATCTCCTTGAGAAGCGCGTTGAATTTGCCGATGTTCGCGTCGTCAAGCGGAGCGTCGACCTCGTCCAGCAGACAGAAGGGCGACGGCTTGACCATGAAGATCGCGAAGATCAGCGAGATTGCCGTAAGTGCCTTCTCGCCGCCGGACAGCGCATTGATGTTCAACACCTTCTTACCCGGAGGCGACGCGAGAATGTCGCAACCGGCATCGAGGATGTCCGTGCTGCCTTCCGGATAGACGAGCGAGAGCTTCGCCGATCCACCACCGAAGATGATCGGGAACAAACGCTCGAAGCGGTCCGCGATTGCATCGAACGCCTTCTTGAAGCGCTCTTCGGACGTCTTGTTGATGTGCTCGATCGCTTTTTGGAGGTTCTCCACCGACTGCTCGAGGTCGCCCTTTTCGGTCAGCAAGTAGTCGTAGCGCTTCTTGAGTTCTTCGAACTCTTCGATCGCCATGACATTCACTTCGCCCAAACGGCGGATCCGCTCGCGCAGACGTTCCACTTCCTCGCCGAGCTTCGCTTCTTCTTCGGCCGACATCTCGGTCGTAATGACCGGCTCGGACATCTCTTCCTGAATGGGGGAGGTGACCGGCCGCTCGAGACAGCCCGGGCCGTACTTTTCCTCGAGATTCAGAACCAGGTGATTCAGCTCACCGGACTGCTTCTCGATTTCGAGCGAGAGACGGGTCACTTCATTGTTCTTGGCATCGCCCGTAGTATGGAGGTGCTTGATGCGTTCGAGCGTGCTGTTGAGCTTGGCGCTCGACTGCTCGAGGCGATCCTTCACCATCGCCAGTTCGCTACGCCCGTCCGCAAGGGACAACGTCAGCTCTTCAATGCGCGCAGCGAGGTCCGCGTCGCCACCACTATGCTCTTCGCGCTCATGCGAGGCACGGTCGAGGATGCGGGTGACTTCGGACAGCCGGTGCTGGCGGCTTGCCAACATCGCGCGTCCGCTCTCGAGTTCGCGCTTGGCGCTCTGAGCGCGCTCACGCAGCGACGCTTCTTCAATGCGAAGGGCCTGTGAGGCCTCGTCCGCGGCGCGGACTTCGTTCTCGCGCTCGGTCAGCTCCGCTTCCTTCGCGCCAATGGTCGTATCGAGGTCCGACCGCTTGGAGAGAATTTCACGCAGGCGCTCTTCAGTCTTCTCGCGTTCGACTTTCGCGCGTTCCGCCTCTTCCTGCATCTCCTGCTTTTCAAGCTGGGAGAGTTCCAACTGGCTTTCGGCGTCGCGGAGAGCGCGACTCGACTGATGAACGTCACGCTCCAATGCCGCGCGCTGCACTTCCAGGCTTTGCACTTCAGCCTGGAGTTCTTCCGCGCGGGTGCGAGCGATTTCAAGCTTCTCGCGCGCTTCAGTGTAAGCCGTCTCAGCCGTTTCGAGAGCCGCTTCGGCCTCAGCGACCTGGTCACGAAGCTCGGCGATGGCCCGCTTACGAGCCAGCAACACCGCGGAGCGATCGTTATCGGCGCTGCCGCCGCGCAGCATGCCGTCGCGATCAAGCGCCGCGCCTTCCATGCTGACAATGGCCCAGCCACCCAGTTTCTCGAGCGCGCTTCCGTCGGTCAACCATGCGGCAACGGGAGCGATGGCGCGGACGACACAGACCTGCGTCAACATCGCCGACGCGATCCTGTGGCCGTGATCGCCCAGGCGGTCGTTCACGCTGACATTCTCGGACAGCTTTCCGATCACTTCGAAGCCCGCGGCCTCGAGCCGCTGCTTCACGGTGGCGAAATCGATATCCGTCTTCTCTTCGCGGCACGCCACGAAGATCGAAGCGCGGCCTTGCTTGTCCTGCTGAATCTTCTCGAGTGCCTCCAGCGCGGTGCTCGCATCGTCGGACACCAGGCTCTCGAACTTGCCTTCGAGCCAGCCTTCGAGCGCGCCTTCGAAACCCTGCTTCACGTCGAAGCCGTCCGCGATCGCGCGAAGCTTCTCGGTACGTCCGGATTCGCGAGCCCAGTCGAGGGCGGCCTTCGGGCCGTCCGCAAAGCCTTCGTGCGCGGCTTCGAGCTCTTCCAAGCTCTGGAGACGCGACTTGATCTGGGTCAGCGTGCGGGTGGCTTGATCCTTCGTTCGCTCAAGCTGCCTGAGGTTCTGTTCGGAGTCCTGAACGAGCCGGACCTGTTCCTTACGGGCGGCTTGGGCCTCCTCGCGCTGGACCTGAACGAGTTCAAACGCGGTGCGGGCCTTCTCGGCTTCTTCACGGGCCGCCTCAAGGCGCTCCTCGTGTTGTTGGACCTGTTGCGCGAGCTTCTGAGCCTGCTCTTGCGCGGACTCCATGCGTCCCATCAGCGAAGCCGAACGGGAGGTGAGGTCCGAGGCCGCGGCGATACCGGACATGAGTTCGCGGCGCATGTCTTCCACGGCGCGACGGGTCTGCTCAGCTGCCCTGCGGGCAACCGAAACGCGCTCGGTCGCTTCGCGAACACGCTCAGCGATCGACTCAAATACCTGGGCGGATTCCGAAGCCTCTTCATCACGAGTCGCGAGAACTTCTTGCTGTTCCGCGATGGTGACTTCGAGTTCCTGCTTCTCCGCTTCGAGAGACTCGACCTGCGTCGCGAGGTCGACCTGACGGCGGCGGGAGAGGTCAAGCGCGCTGCGCTGACGGGTCAACTCATCCGACATCGTCTGAACGCGAGCCTGCAGCTCTTCGGCCAGCTTCTGGTCGGTGAGCTGATTCACGCGGTCGGATTCGATGGCGTTCTCGGCCACCTGAAGTTCGGCGCGCAGACCGACGAGTTCTTGCTCGAGCGCCTCACGCTCCTTTTGAAGCGCCTCAAGGCGCTGGCGCAGGACCTGGTTCTTACGACGGCCCCAGGTCATCTCCTTATCGAAGAGTTCTTCTTTGTATTTCTTGTACTGGCGGGCCTTCTGAGCCTGACGCTCCAAGGAGCCGAGGTTTCGCTCGATTTCCGAGATGACGTCATTGAGACGCGAGAGATTGGCGTTGGTCGCCTCCATCTTGCGGAGCGACTCTTTCTTTCTCGCCTTGTACTTCGCGATGCCTGCCGCCTCTTCGATCAGAAGACGGCGCTCTTCGGGCTTCGAATTGACGATCTTGCCGATCTGGCCCTGTTCGATGACCGAGTAGCCCTTCGCACCGACACCGGTATCCATGAAGAGCTCTTGAATGTCTTTGAGGCGGGCGGGAATACCGTTGATGAAATACTCACCTTCGCCTGAGCGGTAGACGCGGCGGGTAACGGAAACTTCCTTGGAACGCAGATGCACGGGAATGTCGCGCGTGGTTGCGCCAGCGGGAGCGGCATCCGCGTCCGGCACATCGGTTTCCATGACCAGGGTCGCTTCGGCCATGCCGAGCGGCGAGTACTTCGAGCTGCCATTGAAGATCAGGTCATCGCTGCCTGAACCGCGCATGTGCTTATAGGACTGTTCGCCCATGACCCAGAAGAACGCGTCGACAATGTTGGACTTTCCGCAGCCGTTGGGCCCGACAATACCGGTGATGGACGAGTCGAAATGAATGACCGTCTTGTCTTTGAACGACGTAAAGCCCTGCACGTCCAACCGCTTGACGCGCATCTACAACGGTCCCCCGAAAACCGTACGGATAACGTACGGGTAATTTAACAAGGGACCTCAAAAATACAAGGCTTTCGGCCGTTTTTTACGAGAGCGGACTGCCAGCTGGACGCTCTGCATCCAGCAGAGTGCGAATGCTTTGCAGGCCTTTTGACGAGTAGGGTTCATCCAGAATCGGCGGACAGGCGATTTGCCGGTTCACGAGTTCCTCAAAGAGGCCATCCATATACTGGGTAACAAGCAGGAAGGGTGTCTTAGGGCACTCCTTCTTGCAATACTGCCAGAGATCGAGCCCGGTCTTCTTGGTACCCAAGGGGAGATCGGAGATCACGAGCGCACAGTCGTAGTTCTCCAGGACCTCGCGCGCCTCTTCGAAGGTCGTCACCCACCGCACCTCCATATTCAGAGGGTGCAGCTGCTCCATGAGCATGGGCCGTTCTTTAGGTTCTGCTTGGGCAACCAGGATTATGGACATAATGTGATTCTCCCCGCTTCCTTCCATGATGCCAATCAAGATGATGTCACTTAAAGAAAACTTTAATCACGACCCGCGAACGCCCCCCAGAAAGTCTTGGGCCCGGATCAGTTGCGCTCAACTGAGATCCGGGCCCAAATTAGTGTCGAAACACAGCGGTCTCTTAGGACCGCCCTAATATAACGCTTCTCGGGCTAGTGGCGAACAACGCGCCCTGAGGGCCGATTCACATCGGGGACCTCGCCGAACAAGCGCTTCGAAAAGAACATAAATTTTTAATCACTTCTGATCGCTGTCGCGACAACTCCTGATCAGGGAACCATCCGACAGTCCGTGAGCGCCGTAGACGTCTCAATCTCGGCCGGCTTCGCCCACGCTAGCTCAAACGCGGGGGACCGGTATCCAGCAGAGCCTTGAGAACATGCCGATCTAGTTGGGTATGCATCTAACGTCCTCCGATAAAGTTGAGACTACCTAACACTGACGGCGAAATCAACTAATTTGGTCAGGTATTTTAGTTAATCTTAAGAATCAGTGGGTTAGGACAGAAAATAGAAGGCTAAAACCTCCCGTCCTTCTCCTCAAAGAGCACGTATTCCACCCCGCCAGGCAGGCTTTCCTCGAAGGCAGCCTCCACAGGAACCATCTGGGGGTAGTTTGACCAGGGGTTCATCCACCGACCGCCAAGCCGCGCGAGATAATGCCCTGCCGGGTAACGCGCGGAACGGGAAATAAACACCAGAGTCCCATCCCGCTGCAGCAGGTGGGAATGCCGCCCCGGATCAAACCTTTCGTAGCCATACGAAAGCCCCGCCGCGGCCAACGCCTGCACGACCTCCTCACAGAAGTAACCCCGTGTCCAGGCTCCTTCCCTGTCCGAGAACAAGAGAAGCGCCCGCGCATACGAAAGACGAGCCCGCGAGGCAACGCAGGCGACAGCACAGCCCAAGGGATGCTCCTGGGAAACGGCGGCATGGGACCGAGTCATCACAAAGGGTCCCGATTCTGCAACCGGCCTGCCATCGAGCAGTCACGGCCCAACGCACCACCTCAGCCCGCCGCGATATCTAGTTTTAGTAGAATAATGCCGGCCGTCGCTGCCATAAGAGAATCCATGAGAAAGATCTACGTCACCGGTATGAACTCAGGCCAGAATCCGTCGTCGGGCCTCGGGATCCACCGGTGTCTCCGCACGGCATTTCCCAAGGCGCACCTCGTGGGCGTGGACCACTGGCAGGGAAGCTCCGGCCTTCATGCCGACCTCATCGATGAGGTCCTGCTGCTCCCCCAATGGAAACAGGTCGACGCCCCCCTACTGAAAAAGCAGCTCATGGAGATCCTCGAAGCGGGACACCTTTGGATCGGCGCGATGGACATGGAAGTCTATTGGATCGCCAAGAATCTGGGCACGCATCCGAGCCTCCTGGTTCCAGACGGTAATGCACTCGAAAGAACCGCGAAACCCTCGGTGGAAGCGTTTCGAGGAATGGACTTCCGCGTACCGGAGTACATCCAGGCGGACATTCCCGATGACGACATCCATGCCTTCCTCAGGCACCACTCCTGGCAGTGCTGGATGAAAAGCCCGTATCACGATGCCAAACGGATTACATCCTGGGGCGTATTCGAACGCACGCGTGAACACCTCAAGACGAATTGGAAAACGTCGAAGCTCTTCATTCAACGGCACGGCGCCGGGACAGAGGAACCCATCGCCCGCGCCGCCTATCAGGGCAAGTCCCTCGGCGCAGCGCACCTGCAGAAACGGCAACTCACTCCGGAAGGAAAAACGTGGGCCGGACACGTGAGCCCGCTTCCGCCGGAAGAGGCCCAGCAACTCGCGGAGATCATCCGGGACCTGAACTGGACCGGAGGCGGAGAGCTGGAGTACGTGCGTGACTCCGACGGCAACCGCTGGATCATCGAGTGTAACCCCCGATTCCCGGCCTGGATCTATGGCGCCGCAATGGCGGGACTCAACCTGCCCGGCCGTGTCGTCTCCAACGCCTGGGGAGAACCCTTCCCGGAGGTGCTAAAAAAGCAGCATTTCTTCACGCGGGTGGTTTACGAGATTGCCGCGAAGGAGGCAGTCGGCGTTCCTCTTCCGGCCGCACCCACGACTTCTGTCTGGTCAGCTGACGGAAAACTCGGAAAGGGTGGCCCGTCATTCTCCGATTACCTGCCTGATGTCGAGGAAGATGACGAGGACGGCGCTCTTGCACCCGTTCCTCTCGACATTCCCCCAGCGATGCTCGCGGAGGTCAGGCGGATTGCCCACTCCTTTAACGGCGAGACGCCAGCACGCATTCACCTTGAAGACTGGACGCTCGCGCGGTTCCGATCCTTGGCCGACCGGGTGGCCTCACTCCGATCCGGCACACCTCAAGTGCGGATCGGCTACAGCGTGAAGACCTGCCCCACGGACATGCACCTTCGCAAGGCAAAGGAATGCGGATTCTTCGCGGAGTGCATCAGTCAGATGGAAGTGAAGCGCGCCCTCGACTTCGGCTTCCGCCCGGACCAGGTCATCCTGAACGGGCCCGGGAAATTCTGGCCGATTACGAACGATCCGGTCCTGGGACTTCATCAGCTCTTCTGCGACTCGGTGGAAGAGTTTGAGCGTGTCTCAAAGACTCCGGGAATGGCGAAGACACTCGGGTTCAGACTCAGGCTTCCGAAGTTGCACTCCCGCTTCGGAACACCCATTTCCGACTTCGAGGTCTTCCAACGGATGATGCGCGCGATCCGGCAGAGCAAGGCCAAATCAGCGCTTGGATTTCACTTCCACATGCCCAGCTGGTCGATCGGCGTCGAAAGATGGATCGATGGTCTGCAATCTCTTCTGCTTTGGTGCCGAGGCATCGAACGCCTTACCGACAAACCGATCGAAGCTCTCGACCTGGGCGGAGGATTCTTTCCCGAGGACCTTCACCGCATGGACCTGAAGTCCGTTCAAGCGCTGATTCACTCAGCACTCCCGAACGTCAAGGCCCTGTACTTCGAGCCGGGTCGGTCACTGACCCAGGACGGGGAGGTTCTTGTTTCGCGGGTCCTGGACGTCCGGAAGCAACCCGGAAAGGACGAGCTGGAGGCGGTCGTGGATGCCTGCATCGCCGAGCTACCTCTCGCGCAATCGTTCCCGCATCGGCTGTACTTCCGTCCCAGACAAGCGACAAACGCCGGCTGCGTCCCCCTAACAAAAGGGTCAGCGAGGATCCTCGGGAGAATCTGCATGGAAGACGACATCCTCGCCCAACAAGTCGAACTCCCGGAGGACATCCAGATCGGCGACTTCGTCATCTTCGGTGACGCTGGCGGTTACGAAAGGAGCATGAGTTATGACTTTGGCCGCGGTTAAAGAGCAGCTTCCGGCAATCCGTTCGGAAGTGATCCGCGATCTGGTTGGAAGGGAGGAATTTCTTCCCCGATGGCTTGCGCACCCTGCATCGGCGATCGTCCATCATGATGACCGCTGCTGCGACGAAGCGCGCACGTGGTTTCTCGCCTACGCACGGTCCATGGAGATCGGCGCCATCTCGCAGTTCAATATCAAGGCGCCCACGTGGTTATCCCAGCTCTTCAAGTGGGGACCGACCGAGTGGCCGATCTCCTGGTGCGGGCTCGTGAAAGAAAAGGTCATCGACTGCGGCGTCTTCGCCGCGCTCGCACGGGAGGTCTTCCGCGCGCAGGGCCACGAAGCACACCCCGCGCAAGCGCTGCTCAGTTACAACGATGCGAGCACGAAGCACTGGCGCGAGCTTTGGTCGATGGGCAAGGAGGACGAGCACCGCATCTTCCCTTGGATCGGATCTCAGGTCGTCTATCACGAACTGTGTGTCCTGGAGATGCCCGACGGCCAAGCACGCTTCTACGACTCCACGTGGGGCAACTGGTACGTGCCGCACCGGAGAACTGGCTATGGCGCGCTTCTCGCTCTTCGAACCGAATGCCCACGTCTTCTGAGTTGGGGCGACAAAACTTTCAGCTGCGGTGAATGGGTGGACCTATGAACTCGATCAAACGCCATTCGATGGCCTATCTACGTGCAATCAGTCAGACGTTCTTCCTCGAAAACGCGCTTTTCGGAGCACTCTTGCTCACACTCTTCCTGGTCTTTCGTCCGGACCTGTTCGTGAGCGGCCTGGCCGCATCGCTCGCAGGCTACGTTTACTCGGTGAGATACAGCACCCCGACGACACTTCGAGCGTTCGGGCTGATCCCGGTCAATGGATTCTTCTTCGGGATCGCGATGGCCGCTCTGTTTGAGCCCTCTCCTGAGTACTACCTTTGCGTCCTTCTCGGAGCGCTGGCGGTTCCGCCCATGACGAAAGCGGTTCACGAGATTCTCCAACACTGGAAGCTCAGCCCCTTCATCATTCCCTATATCATCGTGGTGTGGCTGTTCTCGCTCTACGCATCCAGCGGACTTGAAGGCCTCCAGCCCAACCCGTTCGCCCTCGTCGCCGAGCCGAGCGCGCTCAGCGTCTATCTGGATTCACGCCAATACCTTTCCTTCCTTCTTCCGGTGCTTCTCAGCACCGGGCGTCTGCTGTTTCTCCCTGATGCCACTTTCGGGCTGGCGGCGCTTGCGCTCCTCGTCGCCTTCAGTCCGAAACGAGGCGGAGCTTTCCTTCTAGGGACATTGCTGGCCGTCGCGCTGTTTCGGATTCCGGCTGCCGGTGGTTCTTCGTGGCAGGAAGGAACGCTGACCTTTAGCGCGGGCCTCGTGGGCTTGGCGCTCGCGTCTTTTCCGGAGAAGTTCCGCCCCAGAACACTGGTACTCTTCTGTGTCCTCTCCTCGCTTGTGACCATCGCCGCAGGGACACTGCTGAGTCGGCTGCAGCTTCCGATTCTCAGTCTTCCGTACGTACTAACCGTCTGGCTGGCGACGCTGAGCAGAACTCCTCGTGTCAGTCTCAGCTGGGCCGGCGCGGAGGCGTTGGGCTGGAAGTCACTCTCGCGCGCTGAGGAAGCCGTGGGTCGCTTGCGGGTCACGCGAAGAACGGACCGGACGGGTGGGGGAGAGGAGACGAAGGAAGCGGCCTAAGGTCTGCATCGGAGCAAGCCATGAGAAGGACCCTCCAGAGACTGCTCTTCTGGGCCGGAATCTTATTGGGCGGGTGCGCCCCACCTGAAACCCCCAACGAACCAGCCGGCACCGCTCCGCTTCCCTATGTGCCACCCCGCGGAAACGGCGGCGCGCTCGTCTATTCGGGAACTGGCTCCTGGCCTTACGAGTCCAGAGCACTTCTCGACATTCTTCATCAGCACGGTGTTCCGGCTTGGCAGGTGGTGGAATCACAGTTGAGTGAGATGTCGCTCGACCAGCTTGCGTCCTTCTCTTTGTTAGTCATGGGAGGGGGGGACTCGAATACGATTGTCGGTGCATTAACTCCCGACACGCGCGCGAAACTTCGTGAGGCGGTTCAAGAACGCGGCCTCAATTATCTCGGATTCTGCGCGGGTGCGTGGATCGCCGTGGGCCCAAGTCCCCCTGCAGGAGAGGATCTTCGCTTCGGGCTAGGCCTCTTCGATTCGGTGTTCCTGGATTTCACGTCGATGCATCGCGATGGAAAGGAGTTCGCGATGATCAAGGCCATCTTTGGCGACAGATCGTTTCGAGATCTCTTGTGGTGGGGCGGTCCCGTTACTTTCGATCAGCCGGGGGCGGTCGTGGCCAGATATGCGGATGGCTCACCGGCTATCAGTCAAACGATGTCAGGGAGCGGTTTCGTCCTGATCTCAGGACTCCATCCCGCCGTGGGTGCCGACATGATTCGCGGTCTCGGACTTCAGGATTCGGATGGAGAGAACCTGGACTATGCATGGACCCTGCTCGACGCGGCCATGCATCAAACACGTCTACCGGCCTTTTGAGGCAGAAAGCGAGCGGGGCCTTTGAAGATGCGATTCGCGTGGTGGGTTGGGATCGTGACATTCCTGGCGAGCGGGCTCTGTCTTGCCGAACCGACGCAGTCTCGTCTTCGGCTGGGCTATTACAGCGAGTCCTATATCAAGAGCCACGCCTACACCTGGAACCTGCTTACACTCGGCTACGCACTCACCGATCGACTGCAAGCCGATCTTCTTCTTCACGGAGATCTGAATTTCACCGGGGCTAAGCGCTGGGGCATGGGCAATCCACGCGTGGGTGTCTCGTCGTTGATCCTGTCAGAACGAAACATTCTGCTCTGGGGCAATGTGAACCTCGAATTACCGCTGACGAGCGCCTCACGGAATGCAGGCACCGGCATCGCGCCAGGATCGTACTTCGCGTTGTGGATCTATCCGACGGCCTCGGCGTGGTCTTTCGGCCTGCAACACACGACTCGGTATTACCCGTACAAGACTTCCGAGCGCCAAATCGACGTGACCGGAAACGTCCGTCCGGCCGTCTCTCGTCACCTGGGGAAGCAGGTCTACGGGCAGTTTACGGTCTCCATCGACTATCATCATATTAAGGCCCGCGGCTGGAAACGCATGAACGGCGATGATGTGGCGCTCGAACCAGGCCTTTTCTGGGTTCCGATGGAGAACCTGAACTTGCGGCCTTATCTCGCCCTTCGCCCAGCCCCGACATCGCTTCAGCGCGCCGAGGTCGGGCTTTGGATGAATTGGGCGATCCACTAGCGGCCGATGGATGCGCCGAACATCGACTGACAACGAAACGTCTGTTTCACCGCTCCAACACCTGGAACATTCAAGTCCAAAGTACCGGGGTACTCGACCGCACCCGAGGGCGACGGCTCACGGAACGGCTTATCCCAACTGACCCTAAAGAAAGATTCACTCCCCTCCCACACGGGGGTGTACGTCCCGAATTTCTTGCTCAAGGTCCATTCAGGCTGCTCGACGGGAGCGCCCTGTCGCCACAGAGTGAAGCTCAGGTTGAATGCCCAGCCAAAATCTTCATGTTTCATCACGTTCGCGGTGATCTCCAAGTTAAATCGATCATCGCGACAGCTCCAGACTAAGGCAGCATCCGTCAGCGACTTGAAATGGGTCAGCCGCCCCTGCCGATCTAGACTAATTGCAGTCCCTCCCGCTACCGACACCGTCTGCCCTTCAGTCGTCACCAAGTTCACTTGAACATTCGGATCCCAAATCAATGTCGCGGCCTTCAACCATCCTTCGCGGTCGAAAAGAAGTCCCCTTCGAATGTCGACCGGTACTGACTTTCCCTGAATTACGACGATGATTTGGTCCGAGTAATCTAGTCTAGTCTGCACGGTCCGCAACTCGCCAGAGGGATAGAAGGTGATCTCCCCGCCCCAGAGGGCTGTCTCTCCGTGCCTCACGGAAAAAAAACCTCCCAGTCGAGCAACCGTACCATCGAGGTAGGTGCTGCCTCTCCCCTCTCCTTCCACCGTTCCACCCTTAAAGGGAATCTGCCCACCCGATAAATCAAACGAGATCAACTTTCCAGAGTCATCGAACTCAGCATGATCAGTCGAAATCAACATGCCATGATAATTGTAGTGGCGGAACCCCACTGACCCCAATAGGGACAGATACTCCGCCAGTCCAATCTGAGAGAAACGATTGGAGAGAAGCAAGGTGTTGAAGTACCTCGCGGATATCGAATTCGTGTGCCCGTATTGAATCAACTCCTGATAAACGATCTCATGCAGGATCAGCCCGGCACGGCTATCGTTATCGAACAGATCCCACACCCTGCGATCAATCGTGAAGGTCTTATCCTCTGGAAACGACCGCGGCTTCTGAACCACGGCTTGAACAATCTTGCAGACGCCGACAGGCGGAAGCGGGACAAAGCCGGAGTCGGGGATATCCTGGAGATCAGCCGCGATCATCCGGGTGTCTTTCATGAACCCCTGTGCAACCTTCAAGTACCGCTCTGCACGTCCCGGATCGAGACGATGCATCCGGCTCAGCGCCTGCTCCACCTTCTGCATCACATCCAGCGAGGGATCTCCGAGGTCCGGATGAATGTCTCGCATCAGCAAACCCTCATAGATATCGAGAAGCATCGCGTGCGGGACTCGGTCCTGGCTCGCAAGCGGAATGGTGACCGGCCCCGACTGGCAAACCACCGCATCCCCACCATTCCCCGAAATATCCCCGCCGCCTGCTTGCGCAAGCGTCGTGAGCATCAAGCCCGCCAGACATACAAATGCCCCAACTGACTTCTTCATACTTCTTCCTCCTCGGAAATCGTGTGCTCGAAAAACTGCACATTGAGTTGATAAACGGCATCGGCGTGGCCATCACCGAACCGTTCGTTGAATCGGTCCCGAAACTTTCTGATTTCTTCCTTCGCCTCGGCGATACGCCGACGATCCACTTTGAGTGTGAGGCCGGTGAACTCGCGCTGATCGACCTTCTGCTCGACCAGGGCTTCGCGGGCGCGCTCCATCATCTCGCGGTGATGACTGCGAAGCGCGTGCGAGGGGAGGTCGCTCGCGGTGACGAGCGGGCCGCCCACCACGGCGAGCTTTCCGTCCGCGCCCCGCGCCAGCACGCCGATCTTGATCATCGTGGCGATGGCGTCACGGACTTCCGCCTCCGTGAGTTTGTTACGTAGACGTTTGCGGATCCACGCCAGGTCTTCACGGAAAGAAGTTGTCCCCACCAGCTGCTTGATGGCGAGGCAGTACCACGCCGAGATGTAGGTGAATTGATCGAGTCCGATCGTCGCGGCCGCATCCTGCGGGGCCGTCTGCTTGAGTTCGGCAACCACTGCTTCTAACGCCTGACCGCGCTCCTTGCTCCGCTCCATCCTCACCAGGAGTTCAAAGTAGCGTTTCTCCAAGATCGAGAGCTTCAGGTCGCGCGAGAAGGCTTCAATCATGTCTTGGCTGGGAAGACGCTGACCCTTCAGGACCATCGCGATCGCGCGCGGGGAACGGTAACCCAAACGCTTCGCCCACATGTTGAGCGTGAAGGGCCGGTCCTTGCGGCCCCGGTACCGCTCGGCGACGACATTGAGGTAGTCGCGGTAGCTCTGAAATCTGAAAATGCTCAGGTCATTCAATTCCGCCATCGAGGTCATGCATCCAGTCTAAGACCCCTATCGGCGGGCGGCTAGATTTCTGCGCACAGCCCCTACAGAAATACCGCACAGTTTGTGCGCCCAAATGACGCACCGCTATACCAAAAGGTGGGGGCCACCTTTGGGTTTAGGCGCAAAAAAAGCCGGCCCCAGGTTTCCCTGAGGCCGGCTCCGCAATCACGTAACCGAGCCCTCGATGAAGGCCCGATCTCGTCTGGACTTGTTACTTACGACCCTTGGCCTTGCCAGCCTTCTTCGCGGCCTTGCGCGGCGTCTTGATCGCGGCCTGAGCGGCGGCGAGACGGGCGATCGGTACGCGATAAGGAGAGCAGGAGACGTAGTCGAGGCCGATCCGGTGGCAGAATTCCACAGAGCGAGCTCCGACGCCGTGCGCGCCGCAGATACCGCACTTGAGGTTCGGGCGTTCAGCCTTACCTTCTTCAAGGGCGATCTTCATGAGGCGGCCCACGCCGATCTGGTCAAGAGCCTGGAAGGGGTCACGCTCATAGATCTTGGTCTCGAGGTAATCCTTCAGGAAGTTGCCAGAGTCGTCACGGGACAGACCGTAGGTGGTCTGCGTGAGGTCGTTCGTGCCGAAGCTGAAGAAGTCGCCGTACTTCGCGACATCGCCAGCGGTCAGCGCCGCACGAGGCAGCTCGATCATCGTACCGATGAGGTACTCGATCTTGATCTTCTTGCCGGCCTTCTTCGAGTATTCAGCGATGACCTGCTGAATTTCGTCTTCGCAGTACTCACGGCAGAAGCGCAGTTCGCGCCAATCGCCAACGAGCGGAATCATGATTTCGGGCACGATCTTGAAGCCCTCGTTCATGTTCAGTTCGCAAGCGGCTTCCATGATCGCGCGGACCTGCATCCGGTAGATCTCGGGGAAGCTGACGCCGAGGCGGCAACCACGATGACCCAGCATGGGGTTGAACTCGTGGAGCTGCTCGTTCTTGCGCTTCAGGCGTTCGAACGGCACGCCGATCTTACGAGCCAGGTCGTGCAGGTCTTCATCCGTGTGCGGGATGAATTCGTGCAGCGGCGGATCGAGCAGACGGATCGTGACGGGCAGACCCTTCATTTCGCGGAAGATGCCGAGGAAGTCACCCTTCTGCATCGGCAGGAGCTTCGCGAGAGCGCGTTCACGGCCTTCTTTTTCTTCGGCGAGAATCATCTCGCGGACCGCGTCGATACGGTCGGATTCGAAGAACATGTGCTCGGTACGGCACAGGCCGATACCTTCAGCACCGAAGCCACGCGCGACCTTGGAGTCGTGCGGAGTATCGGCGTTGGTACGGACCTTCATCTGGCGGACATCGTCAACCCACTTCATGAGTTCGGCGAAATCCTTGTTGAAGGTCGGCTCCATCGTCGGCATCTGACCGAACATGACTTCA
>CAYOWB010000022.1:14941-31537 GCA_964407515.1 uncultured Bacteriovoracaceae bacterium | reverse complement strand
GAGAGATACGCTAAACCGAGTAATGCCAGAAGGATGTGGAATTTTCATATTTGTAGTGTTACCAATGAACACGCTAGTAACACCTTACAAGTTTATAGGCAAGGTATAGCTATGGAAACCCTTGAACAATTCTTTGATCGACATGCTCCGCACTGGGATAGCTACCATAAACCAGCCGACTTTGAGGTGATCGAGCGGGTATTTCAGCGGATTGGCATTTCAGATGACGACTGTGTACTTGATGTCGGTGCCGGAACCGGAATCCTCGTGCCGTTTTTACGACGGCATGGCTGCGTAAAGTTCGCAGCAATTGACATCTCCGAACGCATGGTCGAGGAGTACCTGAAGAAATATCCAATCGGAGATGTTGTTTGCGGGGATTATCAGAGGTCTGGAATTTTTCCGAACGGACAGTTTACCAAGACCATCATCTACAACACCTTCCCGCATTTCAGTGATCCACTATCCGTTTTTAGAAATGCTTACTCTAATCTCCAAAAGGACGGGCTTCTTGTCGTTTTCCATTCAAAAACTCGGCATGATCTGAACCTTAAGCATCGTGAGGTTGGCGGAATCGTTGGAAACCATATGCTGATCATGGACGACGAATTTCGGGCAGGACTTGAGATCGCAGGATTTAGGAATGTGATTATTGAGGACAAGGAACACTTTTTTGCTTCTGCCACAAAATAGGCAGCGTCAATCCCAGATCAGAGGGAGTCATTTCGTTCCATTTTTCCCCTTGCCGCCCGTCATGATAACGCCGTAAAACTAAGCAAAACAGCCGAACTTGAAAGGACGGGGAAGTAACATGGCAAAGAAATCGAAGTACCACTTCATCAATCAGCTCCATGAGCAAATTTTGAAAACCGTGACCACCACCAAAAAAGGTCAGATCAAACTGAAGCGTTCCGATCTTAAGAAGGTCGTCGAGCAGACTTTCTTGAATGGGGCCAAAGCTGCGGCCAGCGGTGAGCGTGTACGCTTTCCGGTCGTCGGTGCTCTCGTCCGTAAGGATGTCGCCGCCCGTAAGGCTGGCAAAGGCAAGAATCCATTCACGGGCGAGGAAATCACCATGAAAGCCCGTCCCGCCACGAAAAAGCCCCGCTGGTCTTTCCCGAAGAGTCTGAAAGAGACTTTCGGCAACAAACGGAATTGGTGAGATTCGTCATCTGATGAATGCTGGGAAGCCCGTGGCGGTATACTCAATCACTCACGCTTCGGGCTTCCATTTTTATGTCCAGCCCATGCGGGGCGGACATGGTGGCGAAGGTCATTCGGCTGCAAAGTGGTTCAAGCGGAATCCAAAAGCCACAAGCCATCCGATAATGAATGCTAATGCCATGTTGTTGAGTGCTATGCTTGCTCCCGCCGTTAAAAACATCACGAAAGCATCTTTGCGTTCGGTTTGATCACGGCAAATCAGTGAAAGCCCAATACCGCTGAACAGTAACATTGTCCCCAGGATACTCATCGGGAATACTCGGCAAAGGCTCATCAGCGTTGCACCAAAAAGAATCGCAACCAAGATCTTGATCCCACCAAGAAATAGGATCGAGCCGTTTGTTCTCGCCCCAAAGCGGTACTGTCCGCACATTCCACCCGCTCCGTGGCACATGGGCATTCCACCAAACCAAGCCGCAATAAGATTCATGGTTCCAACCGATACAGCAACCGATTTTGGGTGAGTCTTCCTGTTAGGGAAAAGATCTGAAGATAAAGCACAGACTGCAATGACCGAGTTCAACAGGGTGAGCGGGATTTGAGGAATCGCCGCTTTTGGAAGGGCCACAGCAAAGTCATTCCAATTGAATCTGACAAGGTGTGGAAAAGTGATTTGAATACCGATTTTCTCAATACTCTCTGGGTGCCCAATAACGACAAGAAGCAATCCTGCAGCAAAAAGAATCAGGGCTGACGGAATTTTCTTAAATCGGCTTGCGATTAACACGAGTGCAACCGATAGAATACCCGTCAGATAGCCATCGAGGCCAAAGAATGCCTTTGTGCCTGATATCATCTGCATGCCCTTGATCAGCAGAGAGAGTCCAAGTCCGAGTCGGATGCCTCGAACAACTGAAGTGGGAATCCGGCGGTTTAGCCAATCAACAAGCCCCGTAAGCCCCAAGACTAAAACGATGGCACTGACCCCAATGCCGGCGGCAAGTATTTGAGGAACCGTTAAGCCCTCTGTAATGGCTACGGCAGCAATTGCTTTCATTGGCTGAACGGCCATAGGCACTGAAAAGAGAAGCCCCGTTATTATATTAAAAACACCTGAGAAAAATACACCCGCCGCAAAATCAAGTCCGTTGGTGACAGCCATTCCTACCAAAAGAGGAAGAAATGTCCCCATGTCGCCAAGTGATCCTGCAATTTCGTGGCGATTGAATCGGGCCGTCTTGAGATGCGTCTGGATAGTCTTCAGCATGTTATAGTGATAATAGTCGCCTAGCTCAGTATGTAAACAGGTCAGATTGCTTCTGGGCTGATTATTATTTAGGTGTGATGAATTGGGATAAAAAAATCGTTATGGGCTTCCATTTCCTACCCAAGGGGAACCCGAGGCCGCTGAAGGGTTTGTTGGCGGCTTGACCGAATGGCAGTTGAGGGAGTTCCCCTGAAATGTTAACCGATGCCCACAGGGGAGACAGGCAATGTGGACATGGTTAACCGATAGATTGAGACCGTTACGCTTTATCTCGCAAACCAGGAACCTCGTTTTCGGGGATCAAAACAAACTTCGTACCTTTTCTGGGACGCAAGGTGTTTGGATTCCACTCGATTCCAATAGTGTCCGCCTCAACCAAAAGGCCGTGTTTTTTCGTATTCCTGCTGTCCGAACCAATTTCGATCTTGAGTTCGGTTTTGGCCATGTGGACAAGCAGGGGGCCTTTGTTCAAAATGAGGTTTTCGAGTCACCCCCATCAGTGATTCTGAATGTAGAGGATAATTTCGCCGTTCCCGTGATCTTCAATATTGGAACATCGGGCTTCAAAGTACGCTTTGTTCATGTGGGATGTCTCGATAGCTTTGCACCAATGACGGTGACTCCAAAGTTCGCCCCCTACATTGACGGCAATGAAAGGCCATTGTTCCCAATGGAAAGACTTTCGGCGGTCGTGCCGTATTCGGTTGCTCTGGTCGGTATCGGGACAGGTGTGCTGAGCTTTATTCAGTGGACGCTTCAATGGAGGTCTCACTGGGCGTCTGTCGCCGTTGGTGTCGTGGCGGTCTTACATTTTCTTTATCGCATGTTTGACCGCACAAGTGCGTGGGTTTCTTCCGATCAAGCATGACAAAAGATTATATCTGGGACGAGGCCCGTGTAGGTTAGTGCATTTGAATTGGTCATGGCGTGCGTCTCATTCAAAAAGTGTTGGATGTTTGTGTCTGAGGGATTTCACAAACTCCTGCTTGTTGGTCTTGAATGATTCCTCATGTAGGTACAGCCAGCCCGATCCAATTAACCACAGCCCCTTGTCTACGGTATACGCTGTCTCACCGACATGGCCGGCGATCTTCACAAGGGCCTTGAATGATTTGTAATCTGTCCCGTCTGACAACCCCAAATGTTTGAGAATGAAATTCACATGGACATCGGGCTTGCCGTACTGCTGAAAGCCCATCTCTTTTAAGAAGTCGCAAGCAAGAGGGAATCCGTAACCGTGGATTTCTTCCGCTATCATCATCGGAAGTCCAGGAGCGGCGACGGGATTTTTTGCAAAGCCCTGCACATACTGAATGAACTCCCTGCCGTTCTTGAATTGGTTCAAGTACGAGGCAGCATCGAGTGTGCCTTTGCAGAAATGAACCCAAAAACACTTCGGGTTCGTGATCTGCATTCTCGATGTCGGCTTGACCCGAGTTTGAATGTTACGGAAAAGCTTCTTCCAATCATCTCCGTAGGCATTAACGACCTTGGACGGCAAGAATCCGTGCAGCAGCTTGGCGAGGCGGGGGATGTCGCCAATGGCGTTAGCCATCGCTTGCCGATTTCTCAGGGACGAAAGCATGCCTTGATAGATGTCCGTGATGTCTGTTGATGGCTTCGAGGGGGCACCATAGATGTGTGCATTTACCTTCTTCATGTCCGCCACGGTGGCGAGATATCGAAGGGCTTCCGTCCAAAGGATCTTTGAGTGTTGGGGGGTGTGGATCATAGCCTTTGCCTTTCAATTACCGAGGAATTCTTCGTTAATCGTCAAAACCGTCCGCTCCATTGTTTGAATGATGCCTCGATCTCCTCAATCGTTGGTCTTTCACCGTAATAGAGCTGACTTTGCCGATAGGCACGACGAACGCTGCTTGTGAAAATCTCGCATGAGGTATTGAGCATATGCCCGTCCGCCGCAGCATTCCTCTCGATCACGGATTTCTTGATCTCACTGTACTTCTTTCCTAAAAGAAATTTCTGCACCCTCGACAGGCCAAGCAAGCAGTGAACATCGCAAAGGTGCCGTTCATTTTGGGGAAGCAGCCCATCCCGTTGAGCGAGACCCAGTACAATTAGCTTCTCAACCAGTGTTTCGACAGGATCGACGATTATCACCGTAAACGCTTTCAAGTTCCTGACAGGGGGATGTAGCCGCTGGTAGGATTTCGTTTTAACTTCTTCCGCTACCATTGAGCGCATCAGATATTTTTGAGGAAGTAATGGACAACGGTCAGGACAATGTTGCCGCACTATGATTTCTTGGCGGGGCTGTTGGGGATCAATTGAGGGATAACAAAAACGAAGTTCTCCCTTTTTTGACAGGCCTTCGCTTTTACTAAATCCAGGATGGGCATGTATGATCTTATAGTTAATTTTCCAGAGATCTCCCGCTGAGCGGAATGCAGAGGGAGTAATTACGAGATCTATCACATCGGAAAAACGCTTAATAAGCCGAAGTCCTATCGTCAACGACGCATCGCTACCGATGGGACAGCACTTCTCAAGTCCCTCGGTACTCTGAATCGCCCGAACGGCTTCCACCATCCAATAATCTCTTTCAACAAGCTGGATGGGCACGCCTCTTTTGGCCCCGACGGCTTTCAAAATATCTGGAAAATCCTTTCGGAAGTGGAGCAGCATCAGCGGATATTCCAGCTCTTTCCGTGCTTGGCATCTATCCCGAGTCGAAATACGGACAATGGACTGATGGAGGCATGAAGCTCATCGAGCAAAGCCTTCTTGACCTTAAGCTCTTGCCCAATCGCCCCCAATAGCGCACGCACCTTTGGCGGCTCGTCCTTCGAAAAATGTACGAGATTGTCAAAGGCTATCGTCTTCTTGATATAATCACGGATCAGAGAGAATGCCTTCGATGGCGAGCAATCAGGGATAGTCGTGATGTTCCTCAAGGCTTCAAGCACTCCAAATTCTTCCTGCGTGGCTCCACGCAAATGTCGGATGTCCCGTCGAAGAACTCGGACGCCTGGGATCTTGGCTTGAGTTGATGACACGATCACCATGACGACGGGAATCTGATTGGTCAGCCCTAGCTTGTTGTACGCATGAAGTCCTGCCACAAAATATTTGAAACGAAGAAAATCAAGAGCTGTTGGTCCGGTCTTTCCAGCGGGGGTGTCGTTCCCGTAATAGTAGACCCCCCGTTTAATTCGATTTAGCAACCCGCCATCACATAGGCGTGCCAACGCCTTGGCAACGGCGTGAGGTGGAAGACCCTCAAAGTTCGACAACCGCCAAACTCG
Organism: uncultured Bacteriovoracaceae bacterium; assembly: GCA_964407515.1. Classification (GTDB taxonomy): domain Bacteria; phylum Bdellovibrionota; class UBA1018; order UBA1018; family UBA1018; genus CAYOWB01. The sequence continues at coordinate 25,840 of CAYOWB010000022.1, read as the reverse complement.
ACCATGCCCAGCTCGTTTTATTGCGTTTCGAACAGTCTTTGAAACATCCATGTCTTTCAATAGGATACCGCTTGATCTCCTTTGTTGTCTAGTAAACGCTGCTTGGCAATAGACAACAAAGGATAGAATCGCCTGTTTTGCGAGGGCAAAGTAGATCCGTAGTGCGTCTATTTTTGTGGGGTATCTTCAAAAAGACCAAACCTGAAGCTGGGTTATATGCTCGCCTGCCGTAGACGCAAACATGTAACGAGTCGTAAAAATATTTTCTACATGCAGTTCCGGTCAGTTGGAGCCTTCTTAACAGATGATTGGTGGGGCGGTTTAGTACCAGTGCTATTGGTCTGTGTAGGGCGGAAAGGGAAACGGTTTCCCCCCGCATCCCCTTATAAGCGGCGGTTCCCGCCGTTTCTCCAGTAAGACGCTTAACTGCGTCATCCCCAAAAAAGAGGAGTCCTTATGAACAGGATGAAACAATCCAATGTTGTCGTGTTGCCTGTGCAGCCCAAAACCACCACGGAATCCCAAGCCGCTAACAAGAGCTTGGCGAAAATTCTTCGGCTCCCCGTGCAGCCAAGAAGTCCTTTGCCTTCGCTTGAATGCCCAACCCTCAACCTGCCCTCGTGTCTTAAGATAGGCAGGCTAGTGGCTGAGATCAGGAGGATCAGCGGTGACGAGGAGAGGAATGGCATTCGACTCTGCAAGCTCTTCAAGAGGTTGAAAGACCATTTCTATGATGCTGACAAGAACGAGCGAGCTGCGTTCAAGAAGGCGAAAAGGAAGGCTCCTAAGAGAAAGGCGATCAGCCATGTTTTCTACGCCTTTGTTGAAAAGACCTTCGGAAAACATCGTCGGGTCACGGAGATGTACATCCGTGTAGCCGAAAACCCGATTCTGCTGGGTATGGACGGCATGATCCTCTCTCGACGCATTGAGATGTCTAAAATAGAGGACGAACCGCTCAAGAAGCTCATCAAGGACTTTGGGCCTCAGCTCGCCACGATGCCGTTCATCTCACTGCGGAGGTTGGTGCAGACCTACAAGATGCAGCCGTTATCGAAGCCATTGGAAAGGGAGGGCCAAGGAAAGCTTTCTCTCAATGCCACTTCAAATTGCAAAGCTGCAAGTGCTCCAAAGTCTGCTGAGAAAAACCTGATTGGGAATTTCAGAGCAGACTTTGAAGTTATCAAAACCAAGTTCGAGGGGAGGCCGTTACCCAAGGAACTACAAACTATCGTCACTGATATCTGTGGATGGGTCGCAGAACGGCAGACCGAAAAAACCGAAAAGGAGGCCGCATGAGTAAGATCAAAGTTGTATCCGAATAATGTGGTGCTGGACTTCTTGATGAGGGCATCGCTCTCGCCAAGGGCTTCGAGGTCATCGCTGCCTACGACAAGTGGCCCCTGGCGGTGAGAACTTACAACGCAAATGGCGTTGGCCGAGCGACCGTTTGGGATCTCAGTGGTCGTCTGCCTAAGCATGAACCTGGTTCGTTTGATCTGCTCGTGGGATCTCCGCCTTGCCAATCATTTTCAACGGCTGGCAAGGGGCATGGGATCAATGATCCGAATGGCCGATTGGCACTACGATATGTGGAAATGGTGAAGGCGTGGAAACCGAAGATCGGTTTCGTGTTCGAGAATGTGGCAGGTCTCGAAGAGCGTCATCCTGAAGTGTTGGAGGCACTGAGGAGGGGGTTCGATGCCGCAGGCTACTACACTGTTAAAAACATCCTCAACACTAAGGACTATGGAGTTCCTCAGGATAGGCGTCGGTTGTTCATCGTTGGATTCAAAAGAGACACATCACTTCAGCGGCTTGGGATATTCGAATGGCCCAAGAAGCGGAAAGACCGAATTGCACTCAAAACAGCTTTGTATGGGGTTCCTGCGGAAATTGGAATCGAATCACCCGATGGGCTTCCTCAGCACGATACCAAGCCGAAGAACAACTATCCGTACTATCCTGGGCTAAAAACCAAAAGACGGGATTACCGTCAGCGGTTCAATCCTGGGGCACCATCTCCGACGATAGTTACGGATCATTACAACAATATGCTGCATCCGCTTGTGGATCGCCACCTGACAGTCAGGGAGTTGGCCATCCTTCAGGGAGTCCGCAACGACTTCATCTTTTGTGGAACAGCCCCGAAGGACAATGCCAAAATGATTGCCAATGGCGTGCCGCCTCGGCTTGCGGCGGCAGTCATGCTGGCGGTGAGGAGGCATATCAAGAAGACGAACAAGTAGAAGCCGTAACCAACAACGGCCTCGCCATGTCGGCGTGGGCAACCACGGCTCGAAGTGGTTTCGAGTCACTAACTATGGCCACTGGGGCAATTGGGCTCCCGTGGTTTTTTTGTATCTGAAACCTAAAACAGGAGAAGCATATGAAAACGAAAAATAAAAAGAAGAAGTCTAAGCTTGGCAGTGGAACTGTAATTACGAATCAGTCCGGTGAGCATTTGGGATGCCCGAAAGGATGCACCTTTAGTCATGTCGAGGTTGATTACGAAATCCAAGGGAGTGGATCAATCTCTGTAGAATGCGAAGAAGAGACTGATTTTGAGGATGCATTTGAATACATAGACGAGATTGATCTCGCCCAGGAAATCATATGGGATTATGGAGGCGAAAAAAAGATCACGGACATCCCTCGCTGCGGCGAATGCAAGGAAACACTTCAAATCATCAAAAACAATTCCATCCGATTGATCAAAGAATTGGCTGAGAAGGAGGAAGACGGAAAGCACGGAAAGTAATCCACAGAATACGGCAAGACGAGCGGCAAGAAGCTGAGAGCATCTAAGTGAAATATTGACGGCCACGGGAGCGGTTGGGTTCTCGTGGCCTTTTTGTTTTCAAAATAGAGAGGAGACAAAGCTATGAGTAAAAAACAAATAGATCAGAATGGGATTCTTCCCGGAGGTGTTGAGCAGATGTCATGTATTCTTGAACAAGCCATCAGTGGCTTTCTGCAATTTAAGGGCATCACCGTACCCGACGAGAGTTTCGATCAAAGTGCGGCTCGAATTTTTGGCGATGCATCTACCGCAGCCGACTTTGTTGTATTTCTCGTCCATCAGTTCACGATGCTGACTCATCCCAATCTGTTCCTGCGTGATGGAAAACCAATGGGAGATGGGCCGTGTTGCCCAACGTGCAAGCAACCAAAACCTGACGATGACAATTCCTGTGATGATGACGATTCGTCAGGCAATCTGATGCACTGATTCTGCTTAGAAATGGTGGGCGGTTGTGGGAGCAAAAGCCCATGACCGCCCATTTTGACGCAGCCGCTAGGTGATCCAAAGTGATCCAAAGAGTAACAACTTCACCTGAGCATCACTTTCTTGTATGATGAGTATCGTATCGTTGAACCGACCGTGCTGCACCAAAGCGGTAACATCACACGGCAACAGCGGTAACGTGAGCGGTAACACGGGATTGTTACCGCATGTGGATCACACCGCCACTAAGCCCTCAAAATCATTGACTCTGTAGTCAGGGTTTTGCAGGAAGAAGGTTCTGTATTCGGCGGCTAAGCTCCACCAATTTTTTCACAACAATCAGGACACACTGGGAACAGAACCGGCGAAGGGCCGAAGTATCAGCTCCACCCTCTTTTCCTTTGCTTTTGAAATCAGCGGCAACCATTGTTGAGAGACAATGGGAGGCTCCATGAAGTCCATTCTGACAGTCGTTCTCGGTTCGTTGATGATGGTCTCGGCGGCGCACGCCGACATCGCTGGAAAAGCACCCGCGTTCACCTTGAAAGACCAAAAGGGGAAGCGCGTGAAGGTAGACTATGCCGACAAGGCATCCAAGGGCAAGGTAACCTTCCTTGTCTTCTTCGCCACCTGGTGTCCACACTGCCAGAAAGAACTGCCTTACGTGCAGAAGCTGGCCGACAAGTACGCCAAGAACTCCAAAGTCCGCATCCTTGGGGTCCGCACCTTTCAGGCGCGTGAACGTGAGCCGATCGCTGATTTCATCAAACGCTTCGGCGTGAAGTTCCCGATCCTGAACGACGACGCCGAAAGCAGCGCCACCGCCGATCTTTACCAAGTACAGGGTGTCCCGACGACCTTCCTGATCGACAAGTCGGGGGAGATCGTCGCCGGACCGTCAGTCGAAGGATTCGACGGCTACGTGCAAGAATGGTCCAAAGCGATCGACGGGCTGCTTAAGAAGAAATAATGTCCGCGCTTTTCCTTGTCGTCCTCATCGACGTCATTGCTTTCACGGTGGTGCTCCCGGTTCTTCCGTTTTTCGCGGAAGGACTGGGGGCTTCGCCCGCTCAAGTCGGCCTCATCATCACTCTCTTCGCGATCGGGCAGTTCGCCGCTGGCCCAATCATGGGGAAGCTTTCGGATCGTTACGGACGAAAGCCGATCCTGCTGCTGAGCCAGGTAGTAACCACAGGCAGCCTTGCCTGGCTTGCCACCGCCAACACGCTTACCGCCGTGTTCGGCGCACGGTTGCTCGGCGGCATCGGAGCCGCCAACATTTCGGTCGCGCAAGCGTTCATCTCCGATCTCCATCAGGGGAAGGACCGGGCAAAAGCGTTTGGAGTCATCGGTATCGCCTTCGGGATCGGCTTTTTCGTAGGACCCGGTCTATCCGGCGCACTCGCGCACTACGGCGATCATGCCCCGATGTGGGGAGCGACGGCACTCTCAGGCTTCAGTTTTATCGTAAACCTTTTCTTTCTGCCCGATCACAAGCCCCGCCCAATGGCTCATGACACGGCTCCGGTCGCGCGGCGCAGGCGCTGGCAGCGTTGGACCGAATTCTTCGAGAGCCGCACTCTGCGCAACTTGCTCATCGAGTTTCTGCTCTTCAATCTCGCCTTCACGTGCTTCATTTCCGGGTTCGCGCTCTTCGCCGAACGTCGCTTCATCGTGAACGACCGCCCCTTCGGTTCACGCGAGATGGGCTTCCTCTATATGTACCTGGGCCTGCTCAGCATCGCGATGCAGGGTGGCCTGCTGCGACTGCTCCTGCGCCGATTCAGCGAGAGAACCCTGGCTCATGCCGGATTCATCAGCTCCACGCTCGGATACATCGCCTTCATCTTCGTGAGAAAGATCCCCGCCATGGTGGGAGCGGCCACGCTACACTCCTGCGGCATGGGCCTGATTCGCCCGAATCTCACGAGCCTGATTGCCGAAAACGCCCGACGTGACCGACAAGGCGCTGTGCTCGGGGTAAGCCAATCCTTGGCTAGCATGGCGTCCATCGTCGCACCGCTGATTTCGGGCTCATTGATTCAAAAAGGCCAGCTGGGCCTGTGGGCGGGGACATGCGCCGTACTTTCCCTCATGGGCCTGCTCTTCGGCTGGCGCGCCGGAAAGCCGTCCCGAAAAGGCTAGCCAATTCTCTTTCCGCGGGACTTCAGCCCCAACGCCACCTGTGCTTTGGACAAGACGCCTCTGAAGAGGTTGACCTCATGCGAGGCAAGCGACGAACGCTGAAGGATCTTTCGAATCCGCCGCATCATCCGATCGGGGTTTCCGCCCACGTTCAGCCCGATGTCGATCAGGAACTCACGCCAATGTGAGATGAGTCCCTCCAGCTCTTCGACCGGGGCCACCTTCTTGGCCTTGACGGGCCCCGAGGGTCCCGACATATCGTCAAAGAGACGTGAAGCCACGACCGCCACTGCATGACTCAAGTTCAGTGAAGGAAGGACATCAGAGGTCGATAACGAACACAGATGAGTGCAGAGGGACAGTTCTTCAGCACTGAGTCCGGTCTCTTCATTTCCGAACACCAGGGCGACACGGTGCCCTTCCTGTGCCAGCGCGGGGATTCCGGCCACAGTCACGGACGGGACCCGCCACTCGCCGGTTCGCCTGCTGAAGCCGATCACCGTATGGCAGCCACTCATGGCGTCCTTTAGCGTGGGATAAGTTTTGAAGCGGGACAGGTACTGCGCCCCATCTCCCGTGGCCAGCTTCTGGGCATCGTCGGAATGGATGTCACAACGCGGAGAGCAGACGGCCAGATCGCGGAGATCGTAATTCGCGGCCAGGCGCGCGCACGCTCCGACGTTCATGGCGAACTTCGGAGCAGCGAGAATTAGGCGAAATCCGTGCAGAGGTCCCATACGGACCCCCATACCACGGCATCAGCAGAAGTTCACGCGCAGCACCCGGCGGCCCATGCCCGTTCCGGCGCCTACTTCTTCGATCGGCGTTACTTTGCCGTGGAACTTACCCTGGTAGCCCACGAGGTTCTCGAGATAGCTCTTCTGGTAGCGAAGAATGAAGTCCTTCATCAGGGCATCATCTTTGTGACTGAAGTTTTCCAGGTGCTCCTCAGGCGTAATAGAGATGTCCAGGTATTCCTTGCGGTCATCTTCTACGCGGTATCTGAAGTCGCAGTCGTAGTAGCGCGCGTTACCAACCCAGGCGTAAATCACGGCGTCCGGAGATGGCTGTGAATCATACTTCTCACGAAGCGTCCCGTGAGACTCCGCGTTCGAAACGGCCGAAGTCAGCTCGTGAATTCGATCCAGGCCGGTGTTCTGGATCAACGCGCGTGTCAGGTCGATGAAGAACTCAAAATTGACCTGATTGTCGAGAATCGTGAAGAAGTCGGGATCAATCTTCCGCTCCTTCAAGAACCCGTGCAGCGCTTCTTTTCCTTGAGTCTTCTCAAATCGTTGAAGCAGGGGACGGAGCGCGCGAACTTTGGTCCCACGACATACGGCATACTTGGATGGAAGCTTGAAGTTGTTCTCGGAAAGCTCGCTCCTGAGCGAAGCCGGGGTCAGTAGATCGATGAACCCCTCGCGCCAGGCGTTGTAGCCAATCTTCAGAACGTCACAAAGGTTAAACCACAGCGAGACATTAGGCTCGACCAGCCCGTTCTCCACCTTCGAGAGATAACTCTGTGAAATACCAAGCTGCGCGCACAGGTCCGTCTGATTGAGACCACGAAGCTTACGCCCCGCGCGCATGACTCGTCCTATTTTCTCCAAAGCTTGATCCATGATGCCCACTCCCCAGTTGCTGTCGCTTAGAAATATTATACAAGCCACATCACGTGTCCAATTTTTTCAGGGGATTTTTTCTAGGAAATGCGGGATATTACGGTATATTTATATCACGTGTCCAATTTTTTCAGGGGATTTTTTCTAGGAAATGCGGGATATTACGGTATATTTATTCTAATTCTACTCATGACTCTATGCTCGAGCTGATTCAGTTCTTTGACGAACATGCCCATGACTGGGATTCCCACACCAGGGAGTCCGATTTGACGCACGCCAATGAGGCGCTTCGGCGCCTGAGGTTATCTGCGCGCGATCGGGTGCTGGACGTAGGGTGTGGCACGGGAATCCTGGCTCCTCTGTTGATGAGACAAGGCTGCACCGACTTTGTCGGGATCGATATCTCGCCCAGAATGGCTGAGGTCTATCGAAGCAAGTTTTCGGGCCACGACATCATCGTCGGAAACTTCGAGGAGCAACCCTTCGCGCCAGAGTCATTCTCACTCGTAATCCTGTTCAATGCTTTTCCTCATTTTCGCCAGCCCGCGCAGGTCTTTCAGAACGCGTTCCGCTCATTGCGCTCGGGGGGACGTTTCGCGATCGTTCACTCGATGACTCGTAATGCGCTCGATCTCCACCACAAAAAGGTCGGCGGTGTGGTCGGCAACGATGTCCTGTTATCAGACGACGAGATCAGGCGGCTCTTCCGTACCTCCGGGTTCACCGGAACGATCCTGGAAGAATCCACTTACTACTTTGCCGCCGGCTTCAAGCCCTGACGCGCCACGAGGGCCCGTGCTTCCTCCTGGCCCCCGGTGTGTTAGTATCTCTCTATGTCCACTTCCGCGCGCTCAGAGCACCTGAAACAGCTCGACCGGCTTTCCATGCCACACAGCCAGGATCCAATCACACTCCAGACCTATTCCCAGGATCAGTGGCCCAGAAAACTTCTGGAGCTGCGCGAGGACGGGCCCCCAAAGGAGCCCACCGTCGATCTCGTCCTGTGGCCGGAAAACACCCAGCAGCTCTCTGAAATCGTGCGCTGGGCTTCCGCGACGAACGCCGCACTTTATCCCTATGGAGCCGGGTCCGGCGTCTGCGGAGCAACGATTCCCGCCACCGATGAGGCACGTCCGAGAGTCGTCGTGGATCTCAAGAGAATGACTCGCGTGCGATCCATCGATCGCAAGTCCATGGCCGTCTGGGTGGAGGCCGGGATTCTTGGCGAAAACCTAGAAAGACACCTGAACCAGGAAGGCCTAACGCTGGGCCACTTTCCCTCGTCAATCTACTGCAGCAGCCTTGGAGGATATCTGGCGACACGTTCCGCCGGTCAGCTTTCCACCAAGTATGGAAAGATCGAAGACATGGTCCTGATGCTGGAGTGCGTGCTTCCGGATGGTACGGTTTCTATCACGAGCCGCGCCCCCAGGAGCGCGATGGGTCCGGACTGGACGCAACTGTTCCTCGGCGCCGAGGGCACACTGGGCTTCATCACCGCCGCATGCCTTCAGGTTCATCCGCTGCCCGAGAAACGAGAGATGCTGAGCTTCGAAGCGAAGGACGTCTACGTCGCGATGGAATTCGCCAGGGCGATTCTGCAAGGCGGCCTACGGCCTTCAGTGATTCGCATTTATGATCCGCTCGAAACCTCGCTGACCCTGAAGTCCGAAGTGCTGAAGGCGAGCGGATTCGAAAGCGGGGCCGCGATCGTCATGACGAGCGAAGGAAGGGCGGGATTGGCTGCGGCCGAAGCGGTCGAGGCATCCCGAATCGCGGAATCAGCCGGGGTCCGCAGAATCGGTCCCGAGCTGGCTCAGCATTGGTGGGAGCACCGCTACGACGTGTCTTACAAGCAACAGCTCATCATGAGCCATAACCGGATGATCCTGGATACCTTCGAACTCTCGGCGACCTGGGAGCGGCTCGAAGCGGTATACCGCGCGGTGAAATCCGCGGACGTCGGAATGGGCATGGTCCTGGCCCACTTGAGCCATTTCTACCACACCGGCGCGAACATCTACTTCACGCTCGTCAGCCACGCCGGCTTTACAGGAAAATCGGCGGATCAGTATGATCGCATCTGGAACAATGTCCTTGAAGCCGCGGTGGGGGCGGGCGCAACCCTCAGCCACCTCCACGGTGTAGGAGCTCTGAAGCGCGAATGGATCCGTCGCGAGATGAAACCTTGGGTTGGCATTTTCGAAAGGGTGAAACGTGGGTTCGATCCGGAAAACCGTCTTAACCCCGATAAAATGGGTCTCTAGAAAGATCCTGCACGGCACACTGCTGCGCTTTCCCGGTGGCGATCCCCACCAGCCGCTGGTTTGCGCCTTTTGCCCGGAAATGTGCCGGTTCTCGTGCCCGACCGCCGTCGCGAGCGGTGACGACACGGTCACCCCCTGCAACAAGATGTCGCTTCTCTACAAGGAGAACCGCTGGCCCGGCCGCGTATCGGCCGATGGCCCGCTTTGGCCCCTGTATCAGTGCACCGGCTGCGGCCGATGCACGGAATACTGCGTGTACCAGATGCCTGTCGCTGACAAGCTCTTCGCGGCTCGTCAGATCCACCGTCATCCCGCCGCGGCCGAAATCGCCGCCGGTCTTAGAGACGAAGAGGACCTCGCGGGCGACTTGGCACAAGAACTGGGCGATCTGGCGAACGCCAAACGTCGCCTCGGAAACCTGATTCAGTCTCAGCCCACCCTCCTCCAAGAGCCAAAAGCTGTCTTCTCCGCACGCGAGCGCGGCGCAAAAACGGTTAAGCTCGCATGGGAAGAAAAGCTCCTGGATCCCCTCTCGAGCGAAGCCATCACTCTGCTGTCCGGAAAGCGGTGGCTGATTCACGAATCGGTCTGGCTCAGCCGAAGACTCGATCTCGCCTCGAGCGTCGCGGCCTGGATCGATCAGGCACGCAAGGCCGGTATACAGGTGGAGATGCCCTTCCAGCACGGCCGGGACTGCATCGACTGCGGCGGCGAGGGGGCCTATCGGTTACTTTTTTCCGAAACCGCGGCACGCATGGCCGAATCCGTCTGGGAGCGCGACCAGCATCGCGCGGACGGAATCCTGTGTTTCAGTGAACGGTGCGCGAAACACTTCAAAACCACACTCCAGGGACGAGTGCCCGTCCTGTGGTTCGGCGACACATTATGATCCTCATCCTTGTAAATCCCGTCGCACGAGACGGATCCATTCGAGAGCGTTGGCCGCAGCTGGAGCGGGAGATCCTCGATGCGCTCAGAGAGCGCGCCGCACGGGTGGTGTTCACCTCCGAGAACGATTACGGATCGGCAACGGTCCGCGCCGCCCTGCAGGAGGGAATCAAGAAGGTCGTCGTCGTCGGTGGAGACGGAAGCATCTCCGAGGCGGTCCAAGGGTTCTTCGAGGGCGACCGCCCAATCGCACGCGATGCCGTCCTCGGAATTCTCCCGGCCGGAAGAGGCGACGACTTCTTCAAGAGCCTTCACGGGAAAGCCGTATACGACAAAAGCACCGCCTGGGCGCTCGGTATTCAGCGTCTTCGCAACGGCAGTCCGCACCGGATCGATCTCGGTTGTGCCGCTCTGACCTCAAGGACCGGTCAAGAGGTCCGCAGATACTTCATCAACCTTGCTAGCTTCGGATTTCCGGGGCTGGTCGTGCACCGGGTGCATAGAAGCCGCAGCCTCTTCAACAAACGTGCTTTGACTTATCTTGTTCAGTCCGCCTTGGCCTTCCCGGGATATCGCGCCATCCGCGCCGAAGTTTCGGTGGATCAGCGCGTGGTCTATTCGGGCCCCCTTTTCGCGGGCTTCGCCATGAACGGAAAGTACAACGCGGGCGGAATCTGCTGGTCCAGCACGGCTGAAATCGATGACGGGCTTCTCCATCTGACCCTTCTGCCTCCTCGCAATCCGG
>CAYOWB010000022.1:9435-14923 GCA_964407515.1 uncultured Bacteriovoracaceae bacterium | reverse complement strand
GTTGCTCTCCGCTCCTCGTTTCTTGGACGGTGCCTGGGAAAAGGTGTCCGGAGCGGTCACAGCGAGCGGATCATGCCTGGAGGTGAAGTTTCTGGAGGACCGCCCACGCCCCTATCCCTTCTGTGAAATCGATGGAGATCAGCCGGAGCCTGAAGGGACTATCTCAGCGCGCTTTGAGGCACTGAAAGGCGCGATCCTGGTCCTGCGTTAGATCTTCCAGTCACCGAGTAAACGAATAGCGCGGCCCAGATACAGATGAACCCCGCGGCGCGACTGAACGAAAACGGCTCCTTGAAGACAATCAGGGCGAGAAGAAACTGAAGGCTCGGCGAGATGTACTGGCAGATGCCTAAAGTCGAAAGGGAGAGCCGGTTCGCCGCCTCGGTGAACCAGAGAAGGGGAAGTGCGGTAATTACCCCTCCCAATGCCAGAAGAAGCGCCGTTGGGACCGACCACATGAACGCCGGCCCGGCCCCGCTGCTTCCGGAAAACAGCGAGAAATACACTAAGGCCGCGGGCGCCAGAAACAGAGTCTCCACCGTCATTCCCACCAACGAATTTACTCCGAGGAGCTTTCTGACGAAGGCGTAGAGCGCAAAGGTCAGCCCGAGAAAGAGCGCCAGTAAAGGGACGGCACCCGTGCCCGCCGTCAGCTGAACCACCCCCAGTACGGCTATCCCGACAGCTATCCACCGACCGGTCGTCAGTCTTTCGCGAAGGAACAGCATTCCGAGCACGACGTTGAGAAGCGGGTTCAGGAAATAACCCAGACTCGCTTCGAGAATCTGTCCGCTATTCACGGAATAGATGTAGACGCCCCAGTTGCTCGTGATCAGCAGTGCGGACAGGAGCAGGATCACCATGTAACGCGGCCTGGAAAGCATGGCCAGGAACTCACGTCGTTTCCCGCGAATCGCGACAAGGACCACAAAAAACACAAAGGACCAGAACACCCGGTGCGCGAGAATCTCGGTCGCAGGGACCGCTTGGAGAAGCTTCCAGTAAAGAGGGAACAGCCCCCACCAAGCGTAAGAGGCGATCGCGTAAATCATTCTTCCAGGTGCTCCGCCTTGATTCTCTTCGTCGGCGTCGCCCCCAGCTCCCGGAGCTGCTCGATCTTCCGGAAGACGTTCCCGGGCCCTAGTTTCAGCTTGTTAAGCGCTTCGCCATGGACCGTACGGGCCTTTTCGATGCTCTTCCCGACATCCTCGAAGCTCTCCATAAAGCCCACGAACTTGTCGTAGAGCCTGCCTGCTTCGTGCGCGATCTGCTGAGCGTTCTTGTTCTGGTTGTCTAACCGCCAGATCGACGCAACGGTCTTCAGATTCGTGAACAACGTAGTCGCCGTCACGATGGCCACGTTCTTCCGCCAGGCCTTCATCGAAAGCTCAGGATCGCCCTGCATGGCCAGAACGTAAGCCGCTTCGATCGGCATGAACATGAAGACGAAGTCCGGGCTGTTCACGTTCTTGAGCCTCGCGTAATGCTTATCCGCCAATTCATCGACGTGATCTTTCACTGACTTCACATGGGACGCCAGATACTGCTCTTTCGTCGCGGAGTCTTCCGAGCTGCAATACAACTCATACGCCTTCAGCGAGACCTTCGAGTCGATGATAATGTGCTTGTTCTCGGGCAGATTGATGATCACGTCCGGCTTGAACCGGCCGCCGTCGTCATCGGTATGTTGCTGTTGGGTCTGGTATTCGACCCCTTCGCGAAGTCCGGATGACTCCAGTATCCGCTCCAAGACCATTTCGCCCCAGTCTCCCTGAAACTTGGAGTCGCCCTTTAAAGCCCGGGTCAGATTGCTGGCCTCCTGGCTCATCTGGAGATTCAGCTCCATCAGCTTCTGAACCTCACCCTTCAGGGCGAAACGTTCTTTCGCTTCTTGGTTGTAAACGGAGTCGACCCTCTCCTGGAATTCCTTGATGCGGATGTCCAGCGGTCCCAGCACGTTCTTCAGCGTCGTTTCATTCTGCTCGGTGAACTTCCGTGCCTTTGCATCCAGGATCGAGTTAGCCAGGTTCTCGAACTCCCGACGAGTCTGACCTTTCAATTCCTCTAGATACTCGCGCTGGGCCCTCAAGCGCTCTTCGGCCGAAGCGTACTTTGACTCCGTCGCGGTGATGCGCCGGTTCAACTCGAGAACGCGCTCTTGGTCCTGTTTTCTTTCCTCCAAGAGGCGCGTGCGCTCTTCTTCAGCCGCCCTAAGGCGCTCACGCAGACCAGCTGCCTCCTCGCGGACGCGCGATTGTTCCTCGGCTTCCCGCCGCCTCAACACCATCATGGCGAACGCCCCCAAAAGAAGGCCGACCAATGTTCCGATCAAAAGATTTATGACGCTCATGTGCTAATTCGGAACCTATCAGCACCTCGCCGTGTAAACAACAGCCCGCTCACATAGCCCCGGGGCCAGCAGATGCCGCCCGCTGGCCCCGGACACAGCAGTTAACGCGGTTCATCCAGCAATCTAAGAATGGCGCTCAGCGGGATTCTGAGCATCTCCGGCCGATTCTGAATCTCGTACAGGATCTCGTGGAGCGCCTTCTCGAGCACGTAGCTCTTCAGCATCTCTCCAATCTCCTGCTCAGCGCGCGGGAGGAAGTCCGCATCCCCGCGATTCTCAAGGTACCCCCGGAGAAACGCGGCCGACGTCCAGCCCACCCACGCATCGATCCACGGCCCCAGAACCGGAACGTCGTCCGGCCGGATCTGTCCACCCTGGAGCGACACTCGCGCGGCATAATCGAACGAGCGGACCATTCCAGCGATGTCACGCAGCGGGCTGCGCTTCAGCTTCCGCTCGCCGAGGGAACGCGTCACTTCACCTTCGAAATCGACGATAACGAAGTCACGTCCGGTGAAAAGAAGCTGCTTCAAGTGGAAGTCCCCGTGTAACCGCGTCCGCTTCGCGTTGAAGTCCTTCGTGATAAACGGCTGATACACCGCCGTCATCTCATCCCGCCGATCAAGCAGCTTGCGCAGGTCATCACGCATGTCTTCCGGAAGGCCTCCCACCGACTTTCTGAGGCGGCTGACGGTTCGGTCCGCGATGTTTCGGAAGGACTGAAACAATGACCGCTGGTAGAACGGCGTGAAGGGCTCCGGCATGAAGTCCGGATCCATGTCCTCCGCTGCCAGAGTCCGATGAAGATCCATCGCACGCCGTCCCATCAGAACGGCCAGGGAAAGAAACGGCTCCACATGCTCTTTCACCTCCGTCGGGATTCCCTCTTCGGAGGTCGCCGCATGAACGATCTCCTGGAAGTTCGGCACTGGAATGGGGCTCGTCGCATTCCCGCGAATCAGCACGGATTCACAGTATTGAGCAAGGAAGCCCTTCGCCAGGCTCCAAGCGTCGCCCTCATTCGGAACCAACGCCTGAGCTACGGCCAAAGTGATCGGGTCGTGTCCTTTTGTGGCGTACTCCAAAGAACCGATGGCATGCGGGACCTGCGAGAACCCTTTGCGCTCACTTAAGTAACGACTCATCTCCAACTCAGGATTCTTCCCTTCCTCAACCCTTCGAAACAGCTTCAGGACAAACTTGTCGCCGTAAGAAATCGTATCGTTCTGGAACTCCCCGCCCATGTAGCTCGCGCAATCCGCTGCTTTCACGATCTCTGCACGACGCTTCCTCGCCTCGTAGGCAAGCCACGCATAGGTGAAGCCGTTGTTTCCGCGAGCTCCATGTGAGTGAACCAGCGAATCCAGGAGCCAAGTCATGAACTCGGGATCCGACACGCAGTCATAGACGACGCCTCTCGATCCTGAGTCTTTTTCCTGGAAGGAGAGAATGACTGACTCCGGACGCTTCGCCAGCATCCGGTCGGCCTTTTCGCTGAGCGCGACAGCCATAGGAACCACATAGGTCGCCGGATCCCCATCGACGAACTCCACACGAAGGAACGTCACCGAGGCGAACTCATGCGACTCCGGTACCGCGATACGATCCACTAATTCCACGCTCTTGATCCGGGACGCGCGCGTAACGAACCACCGCCATTGCGGCAGGTATGTCTCCAGCGCCCTCTCGATCGTCTCTTTGAGCAGCTCCAGAAGCAGCTTCGGCTGCCTCACCTCTATGGCCAAATCCGGGATTACACGCCGCTCACGCGCGAGATCGGCGGCATCCCGTGCACGCTCTTCAAGGCTGAACCAGTAGAAAGCATGCGGACCGAGCGTCAGGAAGAATGGCCAGCGCGCGACGGCGGGGAACTCCGTTCCGCCAAATAGTTCCCTCGGGATCATGCCTTCATAAGCGCTCAGATCCAGCTCCGCCGCCTGAACGTGTCGAGAAAGATTCGCGACGACCAATATGCGCTCGTTCTCATGCTTCCTTATGAAAGCAAGAACCTTCCGGTTCTCCGGCTCGACGAACTCCACCGTTCCGCGGTTGAACGCCTTGTACTTCTTCGCGATTGCAATCAGGCGCTTCATCCACCAAAGGAGCGAATGGGGATTCTGTTGCTGCGCCTCCACGTTCACTGCTTCGTAGTGATACTCCGGATCGATCGTTACCGGCAGAAAGAGCTTCTGCGGATTCGCGCGAGAAAAGCCGGCATTCCGATCGCAGCTCCACTGAAGCGGTGTCCTGACGCCGTTGCGGTCGCCCAGATATACATTATCTCCCATCCCGATCTCGTCGCCGTAATACACGATCGGAGTCCCGGGAAGCGAGAACAGAAGCCCATTCATCAACTCGATACGCCGCCGATCATTGCCGAGCAGCGGCGCGAGCCTGCGCCGAATACCGAGATTGATCCTCATCCGAGGATCATGTGCGTAGATCCGGTACATGTAGTCACGCTCTTCGTCGGTCACCATTTCCAGGGTGAGCTCGTCATGATTCCGGAGGAAGCTTGCCCACTGACAGTTTTCTGGAATCTGTGGCGTCTGATTCAGGATGTCGACCACGGGAAAGCGGTCTTCCATTGCCATCGACATGTACATTCGCGGCATAAGAGGGAAGTGGAATGCCATGTGACACTCGTCACCGTTCCCAAAGTACTCCACGGCCGACTCCGCCCACTGGTTCGCTTCGGCAAGCAGCATCTTGTTCTTGTGCTTATGATCGACATGCGCGCGCAGCTTGCGCAACACCATGTGCGTTTCCGGCAGGTTCTCACAACTCGTTCCCTCGCGCTCATGCAGATACGGAACCGCGTCGAGGCGCAGCCCGTCTACGCCGAGATCGAACCAGAAATCCATGACGTCCATCACGGCCTTCAGCACCTTGGGGTTGTCGAAGTTCAGGTCCGGCTGATGCGAATAGAACCGGTGCCAGTAATATGCATTGGCCACGGGATCCCAGGTCCAGTTCGATGTCTCGAAGTCTTTGAAGATGATGCGGGCGCTCCGGTACTTCTCGTCCGTGTCGCTCCAGACGTAAAAGTCCCTGGCTGGGTCTCCTGGCTTTGCCCGGCGCGCTCTTTGAAACCACGCATGTTGGTCGGAGGTGTGGTTGATCACGAGTTCGGTGATC
>CAYOWB010000022.1:0-9417 GCA_964407515.1 uncultured Bacteriovoracaceae bacterium | reverse complement strand
AAACGCCTTGAAATCTTCCAGAGATCCATAGCTTTGGTGAATGCGCGTATAGTCGGAGATGTCGTAACCATCATCACGAAGAGGTGAGGGATAGAACGGCAACAGCCACAGGGCCGTGACTCCCAGATCCTTGAGATACGCGAGTCGCTCCGTCAAGCCGCGGAAGTCTCCGATCCCGTCGTCGTTGCTATCGGAGAATGCGCGCACATGAAGCTGGTAGATGATCGCGTCCTTGTACCAGTCCGCGTAAGACACCATCGCCTGCCGTGATGACGTCCGGCTTTTGACGCGCGCTTCCCTCGGTTTTTCGGTCACAACAAGTTCTGTCATTTGCTCGCGAAGTTAACAGCCCAGCTTATGCAATCAATGGAGAAGAATGCGGGCGGCCACAGAATTTCGGGTGATACAGCGAGGGCGCGGACGGCTAACGCTCAATGCGAATGGTGACTGATCGCGTTTGACGCTCGAGCGTGCCGGCCGTCGAGACGCGGATCTGGTAATCATTGCCGAGCTGTTCCCTCAGAAACTGCGCGACGCTTTCGGCGCGGAGATTCGCGATGTCCGTGTTCGACGCGAGTCCCTTCGGCAACTTGACGTTGGTGACTGGAATACTGTCTGCGTGACCGGTTACGGTGATCACCGTGCCTGTCGGCAACTGACCGGACTGGAGAATCATTCGTCCCACTTCGCGCACGATGCGAGGGGACATGCGATACTGCCCGGCATTGAATACATCATCGGCTAATTCGACGACCGTGGTCGTCAGTCGTTCGAAAAGCACTGATACGCTTCGGCTGTCCCGGAGGCGGGATCCAACACCGCGCGCCTCCATGAGTCCCAGTGAGAACCCTGCCTCTCGCAGCACGCGCATCGCCTCTTTGGCGCGCACCATTGACAAGGCCTGGTTGTCGCTAAACCGCTTCCGACTACTTTTTACTTTCGCCTTGTCCGAGTGTCCGATCACCGTGAGCCGCAGGCTCTCCTGCTGCCGGGCGGCGATCTCCGCGAGATTATGCAGTCCGTCTCTCAAAGCGCCTGAGGGCCGATAATGTCCTGACTTGAAAACATTGTCCCCGAAGTCGACACGTACCGCCTGCCGGGCGGCATCAAACGAAACCCGGACCCCCGGCACGGTACGAAACTCATCACGGAGTGCCTCGTCCCAGGCCTTTGGCGGAATCGGGGCCGGCTCGGGCTCCGCACGAGGCGCGGGCTCGACTGCGCTCGCGGTAACAGCGACACTCGGTGTGGGCTCGGTAAGCCACCACGTCACCGCGCCTGCCGCGAGGGACATGGCACCGATCACAAGGACCGGGAACCAACCGCCCTGTTTCGGGGCGACCGGAGCAACAGGCGGGACGACCGTCGATTGCCGCGCTTCCTTTGGAGTCTCTACTTTGGCGCGAGTAGGCTCTGCGCGATGTATGAAAGGCGGAGGAGTCGGAATCTTCACCGGTCTCACCGCCTCGACGTCGATAACCCGCAGAGTCTCGCCCCTCTTGATCGCCTCGGCAAGAAGCTCATAGGCCTGATTCACGCGATGGAACTGCGCGCGCATGAGCATCTCGCTGCGGCCCAATGTCTTGGCACGATCGGGATGCGTCTCGAGTGCTCTCTTCCGGAAGACGCGCTTCAGGCCGGGCTCGTCCAAACGAGCGACGAACTCATCGTTGACCCGTGCTTCAGGCCCGAAGAGCGTTCTCGCCGCAGTCATGAGTTCAATCCGTCGTGAAGTAGGCAGCATTACTCAATATCTGATCGTCATCTAAGGTAACACCTTTAGCGCCGAACGGATTCTGTCAATCCATTGACGTTAGGCTGCCTTCTTGGGCAGACGGAAGAAGAACACGTTTCCCACAGCCGGAGTCGGATGTCGGATGCCGACCTCTCCGCCATGCTGTCGAATGACCTCTTTCGTGATGAAGAGACCGAGCCCTAAGCCTGGGTGCCGCAGTGTCGCCTCGGAACTGAGGCGGATGAACCGGGAAAACAACTGCCTTTCCTCCTCGGCGGGAATCCTCGGGCCACTGTCCTCCACCGAGACCTCCACGTGACGCTCTCTTTCAGTCAGTCGAATCTCGATTGGAGCACCCGCTGGAGAGTACTTGATCGCATTATCGAGGTACTTTCCCAGCACCTGTTCGATTCGCTCGTAATCGGCCTCCACCCATACAGGGGCATCGGGGACGGAGACGTGAAGCGCCCTTCCTCGGGCGATTGGTGCGAAAGCACTCACCGTCGACTTCACGGCGCCAATCAGATCTACCGCGGCCTTTTTCACTCGCAAAACGCCTCGATCCAATCTCGAGGCATCCAGAAGGTCATTGATCAGGGCGGAGAGGCGGTCTACTTGGGTGATGATGGAGTCGATTTCCTCGCGCTGCAAGGAGTCTCCAGCCGTCAATTTTCTGGCAGCCAACTGTGCCATGATCCGCAGGGCGGTCAGCGGCGTCCGAAGTTCATGCGAGGCGATGTTCACGAATTCGGTCTTGGTGCGAGCCACCTGCTCGGCCGTCTCTTTGGCCGTTCGAAGTGCTTCCTCAGCTCTCTTCCGTTCGGTGATGTCGGTGACCATCCAAAGAGCGCACGGCTCTCCTTCCATCTCGATCCGAGCGACCGAACACAATCCTACCCAGACGCTTCCATCGCGCCGCAGGAAGTTCGCCTCCATCCCGTGCACCGTTCGGCCAGTCTTCAGAACCTCAATCGCGCGGTCCCGATCTTCAATGCTCTGCCAAATCCCGATGTCCTCGGCTGTGCGGCCCACGATCTCGTCTTTTCTGAACCCGGTAATGCTGGCATAGGCTGTGTTGCATACGAGCGCCCGTCCATCGGAAATCCGGCGAACGACCATGAGTTCCGGGCTTGCGTCGAAGATGGTGAAGAATCGACGCTCGGATTCGAGCAATGCCCGTCGTTTCCACACCGTGGCTTTCGCGACGATGGGGGCCAGACCGGCCGCCGCGATTAATCCGTATCGCACCCAGGTGCTCATTCGGCCAATCCAGTGCAAATAGTGGTGAAGCGACCTCACTGAGCGTTTGCCTTGCTCGCCATCGCGCGGCGGGAGACAATATTCAGATGGGAAAGACGCATTGGGCCGTCGCACTCCTTTTTTTGCTGTTCGGCACCCAGGCGGCGGCCGCGGAGCGCGTGTTTTCCATGCGACTCCGCGACGACCCCGAGACCCTGGACTGGCACCGGGCTCAAACCTCCGTTGCAGCGTACGTTCTGTTTAATACGATGGAGGGCTTGGTAAGCTGGGACGAGAAGTCCCGGATTGTCCCCGCATTGGCTCAGGCTTGGTCCATTACGGATGGCGGGAAGGTTTACACCTTTCACCTGAAGCCCGGCATCAAGTGGTCCGACGGCGTGGCGCTCACCGCGAAAGACTTCGTCTACAGCTGGAAGCGATTACTTTCTCCCGTCACCGGAGCACCCTACGCATACTTTCTTTTCGACATTGAAGGTGCCCAGGCGTTCAACAAGGGAACCGTGAAGGACTTCTCTGCGGTGGGAGTAAAAGCGATTGACGACCGAACTCTGCAGGTACGCTTAGTCCGACCAGCACCGCACTGGCTCCACCTCCCTGCATTCTGGGTAACCTTTCCTCTACGGCAAGATATCGTCGAAGGCCTTGGCTCTGGCTGGGAGCGCCCAGGAAATGTGGTGACCGTCGGACCATACAAGATCTCGCAGCACGACTTGGGTTCCAGGATCGTGCTGAGAAAGAACGTTCAGTACCACGGAACGCGCGGAAACATAGATCAGATCAACCTCATGATTATTCCGGACGACTCCGTGGCTCTTCGCCTTTATGAGTCCGGACAGCTTCACTTCATCAATGACTTAACGACGGTCAATCTGCAGAAATTGAAGGGAAGAAAGGATCTGCGATACTTCCCCATCCTCAAGACAGGATACATCGGCTTTGTAACGAACAAGTACCCGTTCTCGCTTCCCGCTGTAAGACGGGCGATTGCCATGGCGATTGACCGAAGCCGAATCCCGGGCCTGCTCCAGGGCGGGCAGTCTGCGGCGAGCTCCTTCGTTCCCCCGGGACTCCCCGGACACTCCAAGACGATCGGAGTGTCCTTCAATCCTCCGGAAGCGCGGGCACTGCTCTCTTCAACCGGCATCGCCCCCTCTCAGGTCCATGTGCAGCTCCTAGTGCGCAACTGGGATAAATCAGTCCGGGTTGCCGAATTTGTGAAGGATCAGTTGAAAAAGAACCTCGGAGTAGAGTGCACGCTCCAGAAAATGGATCACAAGACCTTCAGAGCCCATCTTGACTTGAAGACCTTTCCCACATTCGACAACACGTGGGCGGCGGACTACCCTGACGCCGACAACTTCCTATCCCTGTTTCTTTCCACGTCAGGAAACAACATGACGGGATGGGGCAAGGTTCAGTATGACGAGATGATTCTTAGTGCCAAGAATGCTCAGGAGCCCTCATCCAAAGAGAAGATCTCCTTCACAGCACAGAAACTGCTTCAGGAGCAAGACGCCGCCATCATTCCGCTCTACTACGACGCCAACAACGCACTCGTTAAAGACTCGGTGAGGAATCTTTCGATCTCATCGCTGGGTGCACTTTACCTGCGGCTCGTGCACCTGAATTAGGCGGCTCGCCGGTACGTGGTTGTGGTCCGGCCTTCCTCGCGATTGCAGGTCAGCGTCACATAAGCACCACCGAGAATCAGGCCGTAGACGAAATGGCCGACGAGGCTGGTCATCGCCATGGGACGCATGGATCCGACGTTGAGCGGGGCAAATGCGGGGAGCCCGAGGAGAATGGGGGTCAAGATCAGGCTGCCCAATCCATACCACGCCAGGCCATAGAGAGCTCCCGCAAGCGCACCGCGTCCATGTCCGCAAACGGCTCGACCGAAGAGGACGCCAAAGAGCCCCCCTAGAACCATGCTGATGGCGAGATGTACCAACCAGCCGACGACCAGACTGTCCGACCGCACGAGTCCCGCAATCAGATGCATCATGACTCTTGGCGGATCCGCCGCCGTTGACGCAGGCAGTGTGGACATAAACAAGCCAAAGACAAAGCCAGCCAGAAGTCCGGCGATGACGCCGGCAAGTAGTTTTGAGCGCATATGCCGTATGAGGTGCAATCAAGGTGCCTTCGACCGCGATTTGCATCGATCGCTCGGGCGGCTTATCCTGTTAGGATGAGATTGAAAATCCTGCTCGCGATGCTGTTGGCATCACCCCCGGTCTGGGCGCAAACGCTGGAGAAGGGAACCTACGTTCCGACTTCGGGAAATGAGCCGACGATCTGCCCGCAAGAAGTGGTACCGGTTTACGTTCAAGGCATGCTGGACGGGCTTCAGGTCATCTACGTCGGAGACTGCGCGGCGGATGACGTGACCTGGTACTACGGGTGTCAGGATCCTGTGGATGGCCAGGTGATTTGCGAGAACGGTGGCATCCGCTATGAGTTGCGGGACACCACGCACTACCTGTGGACGAACTCTGAATACGGGTTCTGGGCGGAGTTTGAGAAACAGCCTTAGGCGCCGGAGAGGGTAGTGAATTCAGAGGGGCTGGACCTCGCGATTCAGCCCCCCTTGAGCTTCACGCCGTGATGGCACCCCCTTAAAGGAAGTAGAACATCGCGGTCAGGCGTGCATAGGGAAGCAGGCCATTTGCTTCCTCTCCGACCAGAAGACTGACACCGCCTTCAATGCCCAAGCCGAACCAGCGAGCCGGTTTCCATTCCACGCCGACTCCGGTATGGACGGTCGGCGCGGCCGCGGCGGCGAGAATGGCAAATAGGAGTGCACCACCGCCCCCGACGGTGACATAAGGCCGAATTACATGCTGACCGACTTCAAAGCTCCAGCCGAAGATCGCGCTAATTGAGGCTTCCGTGATGAACAACAAAGTTCCGGCATCGACATCCACGCCTACGACGGCGCCCGAGGGGAGAGTGGCAAGGATACGTGCCTTACCACCGGGGACGAAGCCCAGATTCAATCCGACGCCCATATCGATCTCGGTTCGACCATGAGCCTGTTTTACTTCATTCACGCCCTCAGCTTCACTTGCGACGACTTCATTCGGGACAATATCGCCGGTAACGGGCTCAGCCTTGCCGGAATGATCCCGGCACATCACGACTTCATTGCCCTCCTTCTCAATCAGGCGAGACAGCGTCTGGCTATCGGTCGTTCGTACGAACGCGGCTCCCCGGGTAGCATCCGGGTGCTTCAGGATGAATGCTTTCTCCGGAGCGGGCCCCTGTCTGCCGATTTCGATCATTTCTGCGCGCGCGGCGGGCGAACCAAAAGTCATTGCAAGGATCGAAGGAAGAATGAGAGCGAATGCTTTGTGCTTCATGGGATCTCCAGGGGTAAAAGGTTTGTACTCAAAACAGCTGAGCGTTTCATTATCCGACGCAACTCGCGACGGCAAGAGTTCCTTAATTTTTATATAGAGTTGACAAACTTTCCCCGGAGAAGAGCTCGATCGATTTCTGGAAGTCCAGTCTCTTTTTTCAATCACGAAGCATGATGCCTGCGTCATGCGCGCTAGCGAATCCTGCGGGGCAGTGCGACGCTCGCACGTCGCATTCATTCCATTCTCCGTTAATAAAAAAGCCCCCCGGAAAATCCGGGAGGCATTTTTATGGCGGAGAGAGAGGGATTCGAACCCCCGGTACGGTTACCCGTACTCTGGTTTTCAAGACCAGCGCTTTCGACCGCTCAGCCATCTCTCCGCTGATTGAAACTACGGTCTGGAAACTAGTTTTCACATGGCTGGCGGCCCTTTGTCAATGCGCGAGTTTGGATGACACTTCCAGCGCAGGGGAATTCACCCGGCCCCAACCCTAGAGACTACCGCTGCTTCTTCATCCAGATCTTGTCGCCCTCGCGGACAAAGCCCGGCGCGCCCTCGACGTAGCGGTGCAACACCTTCGGAATCTCGATGTTCCCCTCAGCGTCCTGGTAGTTCTCCAGCACGGCGATGAAGGTGCGACCGACGGCCAGACCTGACCCGTTCAGAGTGTGGACCAAGCGGGGCTTGGCTTCCGCACTCGGGCGGTAACGGATTGCCGCCCGTCGGGCCTGGAAATCTTCGCAGTTCGAGCATGACGAGATCTCACGATACGAGTTCTGGGCGGGGAGCCACACCTCTAGGTCGTAGGTCTTCGCCGATCCGAAGCCCATGTCGCCCGCGCACAGAGTCATCACCCGGTAGGGGAGCCCCAACAACTGCAGAACGCGTTCCGCGTTCGCCACCATCTTTTCGAGTTCTTCGTAAGACTTCTCCGGCTCGGCGAGCTTCACCATTTCCACTTTCTGGAACTGATGCTGGCGGATCAGGCCGCGCGTGTCCTTACCGTACGATCCCGCCTCACTCCGGAAGCACGGCGTGTATGCCGTAAGGTAAATCGGAAGTCTTCCCGCCTCGATAATTTCGTCGCGATAGATATTGGTCAACGGCACTTCCGCCGTCGGGATCAAGAAAAGCTCGCGATCAGCAACGCCCGTCTTGAAAAGATCTTCTTCGAACTTCGGAAGCTGTCCTGTTCCGGTCATGGACTCACGATTCACCATGAAGGGAGGAATCGCTTCGAGATACCCGTGCTCGCGTGTGTGCAGGTCGAGCATGAACTGGATCAACGCACGTTCCAGGATCGCTCCCGCGCCCAGGTAGAGTGCGAAGCGCGCTCCGGAGAGCTTGCCGGCCCTTTCGAAATCCAGGATTCCCAGCCCTTCACCAAGAGCAACGTGATCCTTGGGCTCAAAGGACATCTTGCGGGGCTCACCCCAACGCCGGGCCTCGACGTTGCCATTGGCGTCGGCGCCGTCCGGCACGCTGGAGTGCGGAATGTTCGGAATACGCATTCCTTCGTCTTGAAAGGATGCCTCGACGGCCCGCAACTCCTCGTCGAATCTCTTGATGTCGTCGCCCATGGCGCGTGTCTCGGTCATGCGCCGTTCGGCTTCCTGGGCGGCAGCCGGATCATTCTTCGCCTTAGCCTTCAGAGCTCCGATTTCCTGTGAAGCCTTGTTGCGCTGAGCCTTCAGGCTTTCGACCTTGTGGATGAGCTCGCGACGCTTCTCCGAGAGCTCTTTCAGCCGCTGAATCATCGCTGAATCGGCATGCCGTCTCTTCAGCGCATGCTCCAGTTCACCCACTTGTTCATTGAAGAAACGTGAATCTAGCATTAGGTGCCTCTTTCTCAGCGGTAGCGTTGGTATTCGGCTCGATCCGGCGCGTCAGGCTCCATCTCCAGGTACTTCCTAAAAGCCTCGCGCGCG
The DNA here is from genome assembly GCA_964407515.1 of uncultured Bacteriovoracaceae bacterium. Taxonomy (GTDB): domain Bacteria; phylum Bdellovibrionota; class UBA1018; order UBA1018; family UBA1018; genus CAYOWB01. The sequence goes on along the minus strand of CAYOWB010000022.1, from coordinate 1,132 downwards.
CCAGCGGCATCACCCAATTCCCGATAAACCATTCCCAGGCGTTTGTAAATGACCGGATTGCCCGAATCGTATCGGAGGGCTGCCTGATACAGGGCGACTGCACCCATGTAGTTTTTGAGAAGGTAGTTCGTATACGCGGCCTGATGCTTCGGTTCAGGCGCGGTGGGCGAAAGCTGCATCGCCTGGTTAAACAACTTCAATGCTTCTTCCAGGGCTCCGAGCTCAACATACTCCTTACCCAGAGCGATCAGCGTGTTCGGATTGTTGGGATTATTGTCCAGCTCCTTCTTGAACGCCTCCGCGGCAACCTTGTGGTTACCCATCAGGCTGTAGAGCTGCCCCGTGTAGAACTGCAGGTTCGGGTACTTCGGATAGAGCACGAAGATCCGTCCCAGCTCCTCGTTTGCCTTTTCGAACTCAGTCTTCTTCACGAAGATCCTGAAACGCTCCAGGTAACCGGATGGATCCGAAGGGTTGCGATCCGAGTAAGACTTGTAGGCATCCAGCGCTTTGCTAAGCGCCGTCTTATCGACGTTTTCCCGGTTCAGATGAACCGCGGCCTGCACCTTCCACGCGTGCGCCTGATCGGGGTTCTCGGCCATTGCCTGATCCACGAACTGCTGAGCCACGCCCCACTCGCCCTTCTGCGTGTAGAACTCGGCGATCTGGGCCAGCAAAGGGGCCTTGTTACCGGCCCCCTTCTTCAGCTCGTCCTGAAGCATCGTGATGGCTCTGTCGATCGACTCGGAAGCAGCGATACACTTTGCTGTCCCGATGATCGCCTCCGTGTTCAGCGGATCGAAGCGAAGGGCTAGAGCGAAATAAAATGGTGCATCCCGATAGTTCTTCGACGCAAGCAGGCTGTTCGCGTACGCGATGTAGACATCCGGATCGATCGTCTCGCGCGCCATCGCCTTTTTGTAGAACATCTGGGCTTCCACATGGCGGCTCATCCGGGCATACATATCGCCCGCGGCCTTGTCGATGGCACTCTGGCTCACCGGAAGCTTGCGGAACCGGTCCATCGCTTTTTGCGCTTCGTCCCACTCATAGCTGCGAATCAGCGTATTGATGTATTTGGACCAGATCGCAATGTTGTTCGGCGCGCGGTCGGCTGCGGGCTTGTAGTGCA
>CAYOWB010000021.1:29286-32298 GCA_964407515.1 uncultured Bacteriovoracaceae bacterium | reverse complement strand
GGACTCGGAGCTGGAGGCGTGGTCGAAAGAAGACCCGACGTTCCGCGAGCCGTTCTTCCGTTCCGGGCATCCATTGGCGCGAGCACTGGAGGCATTCCGGGGGCGTGTGATCCGTCCAGGGCAGGTTCTCATGGCGCTCCTGACCGGACCGGAAATCGAGGCGGAACTCGGTGCGCCTTTGCTCGGACTCTGGCACCGGGTGGAAGAACTCAGTCTGCGCGGACTCGACTTCACGACCGTCGTATCGGAACTCGCGCAGGCACTCGAAGCAAGCCGTCGCGAGCGTGACGTGCCGCCGCCGCGCAATCAGGGGCAGCTGGTCGTCATGACGTTGCACGGCTCGAAGGGGCTCGAGTTCCCTCACGTCATTCTGGTCGATCTTCCGGAGAAAGCGGCCCGAGCCTCGGAAGCGCCTTTGTTGTTCTGGGACCGCGAGAAGGGCGCGTTCCTGGCGCAGTGGGATGAGGATGGGGAGCGAGATAAGGACTCCGAAGGCGAGTGGCGCGAGGACGAAACGCGCAAGGCTCTCGCCGAGAGTAAACGCGTCTTCTACGTGGCGCTGACCCGGCCGAAGGAGCGCCTGGTGCTCGTGCAGCTCAGCTCTCCGAAAGAAGAGGTTCCCGTCGCGGACGCCGTGCCGGAGGCTGCTGCTGCCAAGAAAAAACGGAAGTCATCGGCTCCCGAGAGCGCCTTTGACCGGGATTTCTGGCGGGGTTGGATCCAGGAGTCCGGTGTCCCGGTTGCGGCCGCGGTCGTTCCGGAGATTTCGACTGCAGCGGCAGGAAGCGACGCGACTCTTTTTGCGGGAGAACCGGTGCGGCTGGATGCTTCCTCGGCGGGGGCCACCCTCTGGCGCCGCCCGAGGCATAGCGTGACGGAATGGAATCTGCTCGCCCGGTGCCCGCGCGCCTATGAGTGGAAGCACATCCGTCCTCGGCAATCCGATCGGCCCGGAGCGTATTCCGGAGCTTTGGGCGGCGGCACCGAAGAAGGCGAGCTGTCGCAGCGGGAACTCGGGACTCGCGTCCACGCGTGTCTGGAGGATGGAGACTTTGAGCTTCTGCGGGGCATCGAGGCCGAAGTCGTGGCGGCCGGAACGCCGGAGCGGTTCAAGGCCGATCCAGTGATCGAATGGGCGAGGACATCGTCCCTCATGCGGCCGCCGGAAGCGAATCAACGCCGGGTTCGGACCGAAATCGCCTTCGAAGCGCGGATCGGTGGCGAGATCCTGGTCGGGGCATTGGACCGGTTGGTTCGTGAAGAAGATGAGAACGGTGTCCGGTATTCCGTCATCGACTTCAAAGTGACCCGGTCTTCGAAGACGGCCGATGAGCTGACTCGCGAATACGGCGCTCAGCTGGCGTTGTATGTTCATGCGCTCGGAATGCTGGCGCCCGAGGCGCGGGGACGGACGGAGGCCTGGATCGTCAATATTTCCTCCGAGGGCGTGACCGAAGTACGCCTTCCTTTTTCGGATGCGGACTGCGCCGGGAAGGCGACGGACCTCGCCAGCCGCGCGGCACGGATCGTGGCCGGTGAGGACGGTCGGCCGCAACCAGGGCCGTTCTGCGAGCACTGCGAGTTCAGGCGGGCCTGTCTTCCAGAGGCGAAGGCAAACCGTTAAGCCGACGTGGAGTATGCGAAGCGGTATTTTTCGCATTGCCAGATCGCGGACTCGTGAGACAATCGCTGGAGCATGCCCGTACAGGTCCAGCTCGACAAAAGCTACGTGATGGTGACTTCCTCGGCTGAGTCTTTCGGTGATCCCGAGGCCAAGGAAGCCCTCGAAAAACTCCATGCGCTCCCGGAAAGCAGGCAGGTGGTGGTATTTGAGCTTGCCGAGGCCAAGGTCGTGTCCCTGAATGCCCTGCGTGTTCTGGGAAAAGAGCTGGCGAGCGGGCCTAAGGCGCTCAAGATCGCCATGATCGTCCAAAAGACGGCTGCCAAGTTCATCTCCGATCAAGGCATGGACCGGATGTTTCCGTGCTTCGGAAACCTCAGAGAAGTGCTTCAGGCCTACCAGATCGCTCCGGGCAAGGAGCAGACCCTGGAGTTCCTCAATACGACGCTCGAAGCGGTCGTCTATACGCTCCAGGTGTCCACCAATACGAAATGCGCTCCGGGGAAGACCTTCTTGCGCGGACAGCAGGAGCTCCCCCCGGTCGATATCGCGGCCACCGTCGGTTTGGTCAGTCTACCGTTCAACGGGTCGCTGATTCTCGCGTTTCCGCTCAAGACCTACCTCGGTCTCATGTCGAAGATGCTCTATCAGGAATACACTGAGATGGTTCCTGAGATCCGGGATGGCGCCGCCGAGCTGCTGAATATCATCCTCGGACAGGTGAAGATCTCGCTGAACGAGAAGGGCTACGCGATCAAGCAGGCTATTCCGACCGTGGTTCAGGGACGCGACGTCCAAGTCACGCCTTCCGGCGGAAAGCCTTCCGTCGTCGTTCCGTATGACGGCGATGCGGGGAAGTTCTACATCGAACTCACCACGGATACGCCGCGAGCCTGACGTCAGCATTTTGACGTCTAAACGAGCTCTCCGGTCCGGCTTTTTCGGGCAAAAAACTTGCTGCTGCTCCGAACTCCTTGTTAAACTGATTAAGGTCATGAAAAACCACGGAAAAAGGCAAGGGGAAACGGATGTCCTTTCTTGAACGGTGGGGTACCCGGATTGCGGTCGCGTTGATCGGTGTTCTGTGGATTGTCGCGGTGGCGGCATCCTGGGCTGACGCGGCGGAGACGCCGGATGAATACAACTTCAACTGGCTGGATCCTGACAAGAAAATCTACGTCCTGCAGAATCGCAAGTTCACCAAGGCCAACCGACTCATGCTCAGCGCTTTGGGTGGTGTTTCCTCGACCAGCGCTTACCGCAGCACGTTTAACTTCGAGCCGCGCGCTGCGTACTATCTCTCCGAGGCCTTCGGGTTCGAGACTTTTTACACCGCCTTCGTGAATCGTGAGAACGGCACGTACAATGCCCTCAAGGCGGCGACCGCCAAC
>CAYOWB010000021.1:25289-29228 GCA_964407515.1 uncultured Bacteriovoracaceae bacterium | reverse complement strand
TCCCTGGTACGCGAAGATCAACGTGTTCAACAAGATCCTGTATTTCGACTGGTACTTTTCGGGCGGCGCTGGTGTCGCCCGCACGGCGGTGGACCGGCGCACGAACGCCAGTCAGGCTCCGAACTTCCAGGAGGAAAGTCAGTTCGCGTTCTTCCTCGGAACCGGGCACCAGTATCACATTTCTCAGTCAGTCGTGGCGCGTCTCGACTTCATGACGACCACCTATCGGGGATAAAACGTGGTTCTTCAATTACGCGTTCGGAATCGGAATCGGGTATCGTCTTTGATCGTGGCCGCCGCCGTCGCGTCCTTCGTCGCGACGACGGCATTGACCGTCGCGCCGGGCAGCTCGTGCGCGTATGCGGCGACTGCCGGTGAAGGCTCGCGCCGTCTGGCGGAAGCGCAGGCTCTCTACCAGTCCGGTCAGTATTTCAAGGCCGCGCGCTATGCGTTCGCGGCCGCCGAGGAGGACCCGAGCCGTCAGGCCGAGGCTTACTCCTGGGTGACGCTGAGTCTGGTTCGGGCGCGCCTCTATAACGCGGCATCGTTCTTTTTCGTGAAGACCTTGCAGTCCGGGAATAAGGCCGCGACTCGCCGGGTACTCAGCGAGACGCAGGAACTTCTGGTTCGGGTCGGTGGGGATCTCCTGCGGAAGTACATGATTCGTCACACGACCTACGACGACTACGATTCCTTGAATCGCAGCGCCTATCTCTACGCACTGGGCAAGGATGCGCTGCTTAAGGGCGACGCCCAGCGCGCGATCGGTTACCTCAATGGCATCGATCGCCGGAGCGCGCTCTGGCCTTTCGCGCTTCAGGTCCGCGCCACCGCCTACGTGCTGGCGGGCAAACAGGATCTGGCGATCAACGACTTCCAAAGCTGCGCTGAAGAGGCGAACAGCTACGTTTCGGGCGTTTCCTCGAACGGCAGGGGCGATGACGGCCGCGTGAAGCAGCGCCGGCGCGAAGCTGACGACCTGCGGGCGCGCTGCCTCGCCGGCGAGTCGCGCGTGCTCTATGAACAAGAACGCTTCGCGGATGCGGATCGGGCTTATGATCGCATTCCGAAGGCGAGCTTCGTTTGGCCGGATATCCTGTTCGAGCAGGCTTGGAACTCGTTCGGGCGGCAGGAGTACAACCGGACGCTTGGAAAACTCGTGTCGTACCGGAGTCCCGCGCTCTCCTTCGTGTTCATTCCGGAAGCCGACGTGCTGAAGGCTCAGGCTTACCTTGGGTTGTGCTTGTACTCGGATGCCAATGAGGTGATCAACGAGTTCAACTCGAAGTACGCGGCGGTCGGTGAGGAAGTGAAGCGTTTCGTTGAGAAGAACCAGCACGACCTGACGGCGTTTTATGCCGCCGGTGCGTCCGCGCTCAAGGCGCCGCTGCACACCCGGAACGACTTTCATCGCATGATGAATCGTTTCGTCCGTGGGCCTTACTTCCAGAACCTGGTCGACGCGGAAGCCGCGATTCAGTCCGAAGTCGGAGCGGTTCGTACCTTCGCCTCGATGCACTCGGGCGCTCAGAACGAACCGGGACGGGGATTCCCTGGATTCCTGAATCAGGTGCTCGCCTGGCGCGTGAAGACTGTCAAACTGCTCGGTGGCGCGTTCGTCAAGAATAGCCTCATGGATTATCATTCGGCGCTGATCTCGGACTTCGAGAAGATGGCGTTCATCAAGCTTGAAATGCTGAGCCGGGCCAAGGACCGGCTGATCTACAAGAAGGCCAACGCCTCGGAACGGAACCGCGGGAACGTCGAACCGTCCCGTCGCGACGATCAGTACAAGTGGTCGTTCAACGGCGAATTCTGGAACGACGAATTGGGGGACTACGTCTTTGGACTCGAATCGGAATGCCAGAAGTAGCGTGATGGTGAACACTGCATTGACCACGGCCTTGGTTGCGGCGGCCGCCCTGATCGCCTCCATCGATCTGGGAAGCAGCGTCGGGTGGGGCGGGATCCGTCTGGCCCATGCGCGCAGCGCGCAGGGCTTGAAGTCCACTGGCCGCACGAACCCGTACTCTTCTCAAGAACTGAAGCAGGCGCAGCGCGTGGAAGAAGCGAAGATTCAGCAGCTTCGCGAGCAGGAAATCAATCAGATCCGGATCACGCTCGGACGGCGTGCTGCCGAGAATCGCCGGGCTGATCTCTATCTGCGGCTTGCCGAAATCTACCTGGAGTCTTACCGGGCGGCTTTTCTTCTCGAAGGTCGCGCGCATGAGCGCCGGATCGAGAAAGGGATGCCGGACGAGTTCATCGACCGGACGTACTCGCGTTCGTTCCTGAAGCTCGGAGTGAAGGCCTGTGAGGAAATCATCGGTCTTCGCGTGCCGTTCTCGCAGCTCGATCGCGTCTACTACTTCCTGGGCGTCAACTACGGGGAGCTCGATCGGCCGGCCGAGAGCCTGAAGGCTTTCGAAACCCTGGTGACCAGATACCCCTCGAGTCCGTTCGCGGCCGAGGCGTATCGCGAGCTCGGGGATGGGATGTTCGCGCGAGGGGACTTCCGCAAGGCGATCACTTACTACCAGAACGCGCTGGCGAAAGGGTTGGGTGACTCCTCGGCGCGCGCGCATCATCGGCTCGCATGGTCGCAGTATCGCGTGAAGAACTACGTGCAGGCGGTCGAAACGATGAAGAAAGCGATCGCCGAGTCGACGAATGCCGGCGAGAAGCTCTTGTCCGTTCGCGAGGAAGCCCTGCGCGACATGGCGATCTTCATGACCGAGACGGGGCGCGTGGAAGAAGCGATCACGTACTTCCAAGGCGCCGTTGGCGACAAGGCTTATTATCCGAAGGCGTTGGAGAAGCTCGGGAAGCAGTACGAGCGCAACGTTCAACCGGCGAAAGCCGTGCAGGTCTATGAGTCTCTGCTGAAGACCAATCCGGACGACGAAGCGGCTTTTCGGGTTCGCGTGAAGCTCGTGGATCTTGACTTGCGTCGGGGCATGCACAAGGAAGCGCTCGCGAGGCTCAAGGACGCAAAGCTCTACTCCAAGGGCGAGCACGAGACCGAAGTCGCGTACCAGAACCTGAAGGCGATGATTCGCCGGACGGCGACCGAGCAGCACGAGAACTATCGCAAGAAGTCGGATCGCGCCGCGCTTGGCGTGGCGGAATCCTATTACGAAGGTTATCTGGCTCACTTCCTGTCGAAAGATGATCCGCGGGGCGAGACGCCTGAGATCCTCATGTATCTCGCCGACGTGAAGCGCGAGTCGGGGAAGTCCAAGGAAGCCTCCGGACTTTACAGGCGCGTACTAGACTCCAAGGACAAGCGTTACGCCAAGGAAGCGGGGGCGCTTTGGACCGCGAGCCTCGCCGACGCGATTCAAAAGGCGGCTGCCGCCGAGAAGACGCCGAGCCAGGAACCATCGACCGTGGAGCGGGAGTTCGTCGATGCCGCGGACGCGCTCGAGGATTCGTTGGGAGATGTCGCCGAAGGGCGCGAAGCCGCGCTCAAGGCGGCGCAGGTCCTGGCCGGGTATCCGGAAAGTCGCAAGGACGCCATCGAACGCGCCAAGCGAATCGTGTCACGGTACCCGAAAACGCCGCAGGCGTTGACCGCCGCGCGTTTGTGGTTGCAGCTTATCGCCGACCGGTTCCCGAAGTCGGGAGCGAGGATTCCGAATGATGCCGCCCGTGACATGAGGTCCGCGCTGCGCGCGCTGCAGGAAAACGCGGAGCTCATGAAGTCCGATCAGGCGTCCGGCGCCAAGCTCAAGCTGGTGATGTCGGAGTACGAGACCCGTCTGAGGGTCGGGCAGATCGCCGAACACGAGCAGGACAAGGATTATGAGTCCGCAGGCAAGGGGTATGAGCTTCTCGCCAGCGAGTCGGTGAACACGGAGCTTGCGGAGAAGGCTTACGCAAATGCGATTTCGGCCTATCTCCATGCGGCGAATTACGAGGCCGTGTATCGCGTGTCGG
>CAYOWB010000021.1:18035-25279 GCA_964407515.1 uncultured Bacteriovoracaceae bacterium | reverse complement strand
CAAGAACGCGATGGACGCGCTTCGTTCGGCCGCGACCGGCGCCCTGATTCAAGGACGCTTTCCACAGGCTGGCGAACTGTTCGATCGCCTCGGTCGCAAGGGACGCGATTCCGAGGCGTTGTTGACGAGCGCTCGTATCTTCGAAGGGTTGGGGGATCTCAACCGCGCCCGTGCGGACTGGAAAGATTATCTCGATCAGTATCCGAAGGCGCAGAGCCGTGGAGCCGTGTCGATGCTCCTGGCGCGGTCGTATCAGGCCGCGGGACAGGACGGCGAGGCGGCCAGGCTTTATCGTGGGTGCATGGACTCGGAACCGGCGCTTCGTGCGGAGTGCGGTGCGAGACTCGGCGATCTCTATCTCGCGAACCGCGAGGTTGAGAAGGCGCGTGAGGTGTTCCGCAAGGCGAGTGAGCTTCCTTCGGCTTCCCGAGCTACGAAGAAGGGCAAGGCGCCCCAAGCGGACACCGCTTCGCCGTACGTCGGGTATTGCCGTTACCGGCTTGCCGAGCTGACGCAGGAAGAAGGCCGCTTTGAGAAGATTCAGCTGCCCGAGGCCGCTCTGAAAAAAGCGGTGAGTCAGCGTCTCGCGTTCCTGGAGCCGCTGAGCCGTGCTTACGGCGCGGCGCTGGAAGCCGGTGGTCCGTGGAGCGTGGCGGCTCTGGACCGGCTCGCGCAGTGGGCTCTCGATTTCGCGAACGAAGTCGACTCGATCGCCGCCCCCGCGGGTGCGGATCCGGCCGCAGTCGCCCAGTTCCGCGCGAGTCTCGGTTCGATCAGTACTCCGCTTCGCCAGAAAGCCATCGAGACCTGGAAGAACGCTTATCAGCAGGCGCAGGCCAGTGAGCTGCTGAGTCCGGTCATTCCGGCGGCGCTCGATCGTCTCGCGGACCTGGGGGTGCGTGAGCCCGCTCGTGCGCAGGGATCCCGGGGTGGATTCCGGCTGGCCGGCATCGCGTCGGATGGCGGTAAGGAAGGAAAGACTGCCGCTTTCGTCCGGGTTCGCGCGCGTCTCACCAAGAACGCGTCCGATGCGGGAGCTTGGATCGACTTCGGTAACTTGCTTTGGGGCGAAGGTAAGCCGCTGCTCGCCAAAATCGCCTATGAGCGGGCACTCTCGCTTGAGCGTGGGAATGTCGCCGCTCTCAATAACCTGGGCGTGGTGACGGTGAGTGGCGCCGGAAGCGAAGAGGATTGGGCCCGCGCATCGGAAGCTGCCGTGTTCTTCCGTGATGCGCTTGCGAAGGATTCATTCTTCCTCGCGGCCAAGATGAATCTCGGCTCGCTGCTTAATTACTACCGCCTCTTCGGCAAGGCCAAGCCCCTTTGGGAGCAAGCCGTGGCCCGCGTTCCGTCGGACGACGGTTATGACGGACTCGGTGTCGCTCTGCAGGGACTGGGCGACGTGAAGGGGGCGGAGACCGCATTTCAGAACGCCGAGAAGCTGGGAGCTAAAGAGTCTCGGTTCGCGCGTGTCTATTCGAAGGCGGCGAGAGCGGCTTTGGAAGGAAAGAAAAAGGCTTCCGATTGCTTGTCGGAATTGGATGATCTCGATTTGGCTCAGCTCGGCGGCTTTGAACGCGAGTCGGCGGAGCGTCTGAGGAGAACATGCACGGTATGGAAAAACGCAGAGTAGCGGCGGTCGTCTTTTTTCTCCTGATGGTGCTGATGGCTTTCGCAGCCGGGTTCAGCTGGGCCGTGCACGCGCATGCCGCTGAAGGGAAGCAGGATACCGCGAAGGATAGACGGACCGTCTACCCCTCCCGGACCGAACTTGATTTCGAAGGAACGGCGATCGAAGGTGAAGTGAAGAACCCGGGCGAGTTCTACTTCCAGCGCAAGCCCGAGGAAAAATTTGATTCGCTCGTGAAACGCCGCCCGGACTTCCGCCGCGAGATGCTGCGGGACGTGGTTTTGAGTAAGTAAGAGGACTATCGGATGAGCAAGGACTTTGAGTTCCCGAAACAGCCTGGATCCAAGCCTGGTCCCAAGTCTGGCCCCAAGACGGGCACGACGGACGGAGGACGGGTTGCCGTTTTTATCGTCAACTCCAAGGGGGCCGGCGGCTTCACCGGAGAGCGCGCTTATCGCTTTCAGAAGAATCGCCTCGTGATCGGATCGGTCGAGTCGGCCGACGTTCGCGTCGTCGGTGACGGAGTCTCTCCGATTCATGCCGTTGTGGAGGTCGACGAGGCCGGTTCCGCGACGGTGTTCGATCTGGCCAGCGAGACAGGGGTTTTCGTGAATGGCACGAAGACCGTCACGCAGGTGATCAAACCCGGGGACGTGATTACGGTCGGACTCTATACCTTGCGCTTCGACGTCGAAGACGCATCCAAGTCGGAGGACACCGGTCGCGTTCGCCGTGCCGGGACCCGCAACGTCTTCTGGGACCCGCATGAGGATCTGGCGCCCCTGCTGCTTCAGGACGAGCTCGAAGTCGATGACATCTTCGATTTCCAGCCGACATCTAAGACGGCCCTTGAGATCGTCATGTCGTGGCATGGATCGATCCTTGAGGTTCAGCATTTCACGGATCAGCGGCTCGTCACCATCGGCAACGATCGCCGGGTGGACTTCGGGATTCCGCCGGTGCTTTCTGCTGCGCGGTTTCCGCTCGTGAGCCGGCAGGGCGAGACCTACTTCCTGAATCTCGACACCCAGATGTCTGGAATCATGCAGCGTCAGGGCAAGCTGCAGCCGCTTTCGCTTGCGCGTACCCAGGGAAACCCCGGCGGGTCGGGAATTCAACTGGAGTTCGGAAAGAATGACTTCGCGAAGATCCGCGTGGGTGAGGTGGATTTCTACCTGAGCTTCACGTCGGCTCCTCCGCGACTGAAGAGCCGTCCTGCTTTCGAACGCGATCCTTTCTTCAAGAAGGTGATGGCGTCGTCGATTGCATTGACGTTGTTGACGATCATCGCGATGTTCAATATTCACGTGCCTCAGACGCTCGAAGCCGAGCAGCTACCGGAGCGCATCGCCACGATTCTTTATCAGCCCGAGAAGGTCGCCATGAGGCATAAGCCCGTGGTCGTGAAGACGGCGCAGAAGTCGCAGCCCACGCCGCCAGCGGAAACGAAGCCGAAGGCGGAGCCGCCGAAGGTGACCAAGCTCGACATCAAGCCGAACGCCAATAACGAAGGCAAGCCGGTTCCTCAGATGGCGGATTACGGCAAGAAGCCTCAGGGCGCGAACGGTGCCGCGAAGGACGGCGGGGCGAAGGCGCAGAACGAGGCGAAGGAAGGCGCGGGAGCTCGCGCCAAGGGCAAGGAAGGCACGCGCGGCAAACCGGGCGCGAAGCCGGGGCCCGAACATCAAGTCAAGGCGCAGCGTCCTTCCGCGCAAGGCGGACAGGGAACCGGTGGTCAAGGCAACAGCCAGATCATCGATGAAGGCAATGTGGACTTCCTGCGTGGCGCCGGTGCGAAGATCCAGAACCTGCTTGGAAACAGCGCCCAGCAGCTGGGAAGGGGCGGCTCGAAGCTTCAGGGCTTCGGCGCGTTCACGACCGCGGGCTCGGGCGGGCTTGCTTTGTCCGGCAATGGCCAGGGCGGCGGCGGAACGGCTGACTCCCTGGGCGGTCTCACCGATCACGGCAAGGGCGGCGGACGCGTCGGCACCGGAATGGGGGCTGCCGGAAATGGCACCGGCATCGTCGGTGGTCGCGCTCGCGTGGCCATTCGGAGCGGCGGTCCTGAAGAAGCCATCGTCATGGGCGCGATCGACGCGGATGCCGTGGAAGCGGCTCTGCTTGCGCACAAGGACGAGTTCCGGCTCTGTTACGAGCGGGAGATCAACGCCGAGAACCCGCGGCTCGCAGGCCGCGTCGGCACGAGTTTCGTCATCGGAACCAGCGGCCGCGTGAACCAGGCCGGCATCGAGTCCACGTCGCTTAAGCATGCGGCGGTCGAGCGGTGCATCCTGACCGTCATCAAGCGGATCCAGTTCCCGGTCCCGCGCGGCGGTGGCATCGTTCAGGTGACCTATCCGTTCAAGTTCGCGCCGATCCGGTAAGTAGGTTGACGCAGGTCGCCCGGTCCGATACGTTTTTCACATGAGGCGTCCTATTCTCGTCGTCATCGCCCCGGCGGTCCTGGCTCTGGTCTGTGCGAGCTGCGGATCCGAGTCTGGGTCATCCGAAGCGGGAAATGATTCCGTGGCGGTGGGCGGCTCTGGCGCGGCGGAAAGGGCGACACAGGCTTTCGGTATCGTCAGCTGCCGCAAGAGCGCCGAGATGACGACACTGCCGAACGGCGATATCCAGCTCTCCGTCGAACGAAAGTGCGCGCAGTTTCGCGGGTCCAACATGCGTGACGTGATGGATCTGGGGAAGTCCTGGCTCAAGTCCCAGTGCCCCGAAGTCCGTACCCGGTGGTTCGATTCCCGGGTGAATCGCTGGATGAACTGCAAGATCATCGCGAAGGATCAGATGGACTTCAGCGGCGTGCGGGAAGAGATCGTCGCCAAGCAGCCCGGTCATTGCGGGGCCGAAACCCTGGCGCTGACGCCTATGATGGCGGTGTGCTCGAACGCGGATTGATTACTGGCTCTCGGAACGGGCCAGGAACCGGAACACGCGATAACCCGATGCCGCGGCCGTGTACATGACCTTGCGGATCGTGTCGTACTTCACGCGTTTATCAGCCTGAATGGCGAGGATTCCTTCGAAGGGCTTCTCCGGCGTCGAAGCGTCGCGCGCACGGGCCTTGGCACGCAGGACTTCGCTTTTTTCACGGGCCTTCGTCAAAGCGTCGTACAGCGGAATGATGCGGAGGTCGTTCTCGTCGAGATCGCTCTTCTTGAGTTCGTAGGAGGGTTCGCCGTCGAGTGATCCCGCGTTCTGCGCGAACTCCACGATGCGCTCGTTATCCATCGTCATGCCCTCGGGCGTGACGATGACCTGGAGGCTGTCCGGCGGCGTGTCCTGGGACGTGGAAACCGGCATCTGCATCCCGGCCACGGTGGTGAAGCTGTTCGTGCTCGTGGCGTAGGACTTGAGCAGGAAGATGAGGATGATGACCAGCACGTCCATCATGCTCGTGAGCTGGAGCTCGAAGACTCCGTCGATCCTGCGTCTGGAGCGTCTCTGTCGGATGGAGCGGAACGGCATCTCAGGCGTCTCCCAACAGGTTTCCGAAGATCACTTCGGGGAACAGCGTTTTGACCGCTTCGTCGTTTCCGGTGTCCGGGTTCTTGCGATAGATCGGCGTATCCGAGGCCGACAGCGTCCGCATCGCGTCCATCATCGAGATCAGCGTGTCATAGTTCGCCGTCGCCGGCGGAACGAATACGACCTTCGTCTCGGTGGGGAACTGCTGCTTTACGGCGATCAGCGCTTCGTGCATCGCCGCGGTGTCCGGCTTGCCGTTGACGTGCGGGATGGTCTTGGTCGGAAACTTGTCGAACGGGCTCCAGACCTCGACCTCGTTTTCCTTCAGCGTGACCGTCAGCTGCAGCGGGCGTTCCTTGAGCATCGCCTGCGACTCTTCGGCGCTCGTGACGGGGAAGGGCGACTCGATGTGCACGAGCGACATGAACGCCATCGTGAACAACAAGAAGCCGATCAGCGTCACCATCGTGTCGAGGATGGGGACGAGATTCAGGACAATCTGCTCGTTCTTGGTCTTCCGTCGGGAAGTCGGCCGCTTGAGCACGGTCGCCTCACTCCGTTCCCTTCTCGGAGGTGTGGCGGTACTTGCGGGCCGAGAGCAGGTCGAGGAGCTTCACGCCGAATTCGTCGATTTCTTCGAGGATCTTCGTCGCTTTGCCGGTCAGGACGCTGTGGGCGACCATCGTGAAGATGGCGGTCACGAGGCCGAACGCCGTGGCGTTCATGGCTTCCGAGATACCCGCCGCGAGAACCGCTTGGCGCTGGGCCGGGTCAGCCAGAGCGACCGAGGCGAACGACTTGATCAGACCCGTGATCGTGCCGAGCAGGCCGAGCAGGGTAGCGATGTTGGCGATCAAGGCCAGGTAAGGCAGGCGCCGTTCGAGCTTCGGGATCATCTCGAGGCTCGTGGCGTCGATCGCGTTCTGAATCTGCTGCTCATCGCGCGAGGCGCGTTGCAGGCCGGCTTTGATGACCTTGGGAAGGGCGGCCTTGCCCGCGCCGTTGCACAGGCGGATGGCGCCGTCCAGGTCATTGGCCAGGATGTACTTTTGGACTTCGAACATGAAGGAGGGGCCGTCGATGTTGTACTGCCAGAAGAGGCGGACAAAACGCTCGAGGGTGAAGGCCAGGGAGGTCGCGAACGCGATGGCGATCGGGATCATCCAGAAACCGCCCGTTTGGAAAGCGCTGACCATATCCTTCATGAAGCTCGGAGATTCCATGAGCTTGTTTCCTTTCGTTCCATGAACTTAAACACTGTTCCCGTTACATTAAGGATACCGGAATTCCGACGGCTGACAATCTTTTCTCCGCAATCGGGATCTGCTTCAGTGAATACCTGAGAGAAGGACGCGGAAAAGACTCAGGCCGGGGATGGGGGATGTTCCCGGAGTTCAAGCACGAAGCAGGTGTGAGTGCAGGCCGGATCGATATAGAGCTCTCCGTCGTGCTCTCGGACGATGCTGGCGGAAATGGAGAGTCCCAAGCCCGTTCCTTTTCCCGGCTCTTTGGTGGTGAAGAAGGGGTCGAACGCTCTTTTCGCGACTTCTTCGCTGATGCGAGGGCCCGCGTTTTCGACTCGGATCCGATGGCGTGCCTGCTCAGCATCCCGCGAGACGACCACTTTGATCCAGGGCTCCTGAACGCCTTCGATCGCATCGAAGGCATTATTCAGAAGGTTCATGAGGACCTGGGAGATCTGGACCGTACGGCATTCGACGTTCGCCGGCTCGGGGAACAGCTCGACGTCCAGGCGGATTCCGTTGTTCTTCAGTCGCTCGCGGCAGAGATCGAGAGTGGAGTCGAGCAAGTCGTTGAGGTCGCATCGTTCCAGCGGATCGTGAGATCCTTCACGCGATATCAGCCGCAGGCTCTTCACGATTCCCGCGATCCGCTGAACCGTCTTCACGCCCAATTCCGAAAGGTTCTGAATGCGAATCCGATCGAGCTCCGGTTCGACCGTCGCGCGGCTGAGTAGAGAGAGCAGTCCCTGAAGGATCGCCAACGGGTTGTTGATTTCGTGCGCCACTCCACCGGCCATCTGGCCGAGCGCGCTCAGTTTTGAGCTTTCCACGAGCGCCAGCTGGCTCTCCTCGAGCCGCTTTTGAACCTCTCGCCGGTGCTCGACCTCTTG
>CAYOWB010000021.1:17331-17952 GCA_964407515.1 uncultured Bacteriovoracaceae bacterium | reverse complement strand
GAGGCCGCTCGCGATCGGGATTCCTCCTTCCGAGAGGAACGTGACTGGAATCAATCCCGCCTGGGAGGCGAAGAAGATGAACATGGCGGCGATCAATGGGAACCAGGAGAGAAGGAAGAAGCGGGCTTGCTTGTGGCCGCGCAGGAGGATGACCGCCGCGGCGCTGAACATGAAGATGAAGCTATAGAACCAGACGGAATCGAATGCCTTCCCGAATTCGACATACTTCTCCGGCAGAAGTGCCAGAAGAAGCGTGTACAGCGCGCCGAGGCCGAAGGCCGCGAATCCCCATCTCGCCCAGCGCAGCGTGCGCCCCACGTCCAGGAACCGGTAAGCGAAAAGAATGGAAGTATTGAGCGCCGCCGCCCGGAAGATGGGCTGGTGTCGCGCCCAGCCGCCCTCGATCGGGAGGAAGTAGTCTCCGAACTGGCTCGATCCGAAGAAGTAGAGGAGCCCCATCGCGCCGTCAAACATCAGGTAATAGATGTAGATAGTGCGACGGGTGATCACCATGAGGAAGAAGTTGTAGATGAAGATCGCGCCGACCGTTCCGAAGTACAGGCTCAAAATGAATGACCCGATGTCGGCTCGAATGGAGGCTTTGATGGGAGTGGTGATCTC
>CAYOWB010000021.1:14871-17321 GCA_964407515.1 uncultured Bacteriovoracaceae bacterium | reverse complement strand
GGTAGTGCGACCGGAAGGAGAAGTAGAGAACACGTTCGGTGTTCCGCGGAAGGTGCAGCGTGAAGATGTTGGCGCGAGCGGGAAAGGGACGTTCCCCCATATGCACGGTGCTGCCGACTCTTTCGATCGTCAGAGGCTTCTGAGCGTTCTCGGAGTCGAAGACGTACATCTCGATGAGCTGAGCCGAGGGGTCCGCGAGCGTAATCCGCCAATCCGATGCCGGGTGGTCGATGTTCTTCACTTCGACTCGAAGCCAGTAGGTGGAGGAGCTGTAGCCGCAGTTCGAGTGCGCCTTGATGGGTTTGAGCTGTTCGCGACGTTCCCGGACGCCCTTCAAATCTAGCTGTCCAGTCTTGTCTTCCAGGTACGAGATGCCTGGCGCCAGCTTCTGCGAGTCGGTCGAGTGGACCAGTTCGATGGTCGGCAGGGATGCGGGAGTGGACGCGGCGTGCGCGGACAGATGGCCGTTGGAAGCGAGTCCGATGGCGATCGCCAGGAAGGCAAAAGAAATCCTTCGCTGCGTAAATATGGATCTGAATAAGTGCACGGTAGTCCCCGGTGAATGGAGTTAACAGGTGTCTACGCTGGGTGTCAAAGTTCGTTTCTGAATTATTCGGCCACGATTCATGAGAAAACGCTTAACTCCGAGAGGGGGTGTCCGAATAGTAGAATATGACTACATTGGTGTCTCCCTCGGACCTGCGAATGGTAACCCTCGAATGCCCGTACGACAACTGGAACAACCCCGAACTCGTATCGATGTTCGGGAAGATGGTCGGGCTTAAGCTTCGGGGGTACCGAAAGGAATATGCCTACGGCGTGCTTCCCGTGGATACGACGGATTTTCTCGCGGCGCATCATTTGGTGTGCGCTGAGCGTGAAGGGGAACTTGTGCCTTACCTTGGATATAAGGTCATCACGAACCGGCGTTGTCGGATGCATAACGTAACGTTTCCACTTGTCGCGCTCCTTCAGGCCTCAGGTGCGACCCGGCATGCGTCAGCAGTGTCTGAGATTCTCGAGAAGGCGGAGGCCAATCGCCAATCGGTCTCGTATGCAAGTTCATGGACAGCCGCTCCAGAGGTGCGCGGGGACACCATGTTCTCCTCAATCTTGAATCGGTACGTTATGGCGTACCTTGTTCTTCATGAACAAGCGGAGCCAGTTGACGTGAAGCTTGCTTGCGGAGTGCCTTCGCAGAAGACCGACCGTTATCTGATTCGTACTGGATTTCAGCGCTTGACGGATGAGAACGGCGAGATGCCTGTGTTTCAGCAAGCGTCGCTCAAGGGCGAAGACGTAGTGGTACTTCGTTGCGACCGCTACTCCGATGAGGCTCAGCGTGTGGCCAGTCGTTATGCCAAGGCCTGGGAGAATAGGGTCGTCCTAGGCGAACGTCTGGTCAATGCAGATCTTCAGGAGACGGCTGCGGCAGCCTAGTATCCTTGAAGCTGACCTGGTACGAGCAGTACGGATCGCCCTCGTGCGTACAAGTCAGCTTTCGCACGATCGCGTTCGGATGGCCGAGGTAGGCGGGAAGCGATGCGAGAGTCCCGCTTTTCAGTACGCAAATGGCACGGTTTCCTAGACGCCTCAGCTGGGTCGCATCGTTGACGTCGGGGTTTTCACGCATGCTGATGATGCATTCGGTATGGGTGAGTCGCTCGAGTCGGTAGCTGAAGTTTTCGTCGAAGAACTCGTTTGCCATCCCGGAGCAGAGGAGCTCATAGAGTTGTGATGTTCTCTGGATGTCCGATGAAAGGTATTTGGGCATGCAAGCCCTATTTGTTACTGCGGAGTAGGCCCCCATGCGGAACAGTGTCTGGTTGTCGTAACCCGCTCTTACGATCTCGTCACAGAGGTCCATGAGAAACCGGAGGCTGATCCGCTTCTCGGCGTCATAGAATGCCGCCTCATTGAGTTGAAACCTTTTTAAGATCTCGACCTTTTCTCGCCAGCCGTAGTGGTCTTCGATGTATTGAAGCAGATTGATGGAGGTCCTCCTTCTGCTGAACGCGGCCGATTGGTATCTCTCTGGGAGCACGTCTCGTGAACCCGACTGTTTCGCGGCCAGCAGTTCATAGTTCACGTCGCCCGTGAGGATTCTCTCGAGGCTTAAGTCCAGATCGTCGGAAAGCTGCAATATCGCATCCATCGGCGGACCTTTCCGGAGGAAGCGGTCGAGCTGGTATGCCCTTAACGGAATGTGAAGACGGTCCGCCCATTCTTCCGTGCTCACTTCAAGGCAGGTCCGGATTCTCTCGAGCGTCGCATGCAAACGCGCGGAGAGCTCAGAACGTTCGATGCTCAGGAGATGGGGCTTATCCGGTAAACGCACTGTTGGGCTCCGCTGAAGTAGCATTCTCTTTCGTGGATATCGATTCTCGGACCTCGGTTTTCGTCCGAAAGCTGGACGAGTTCTCGTATGAAAGACTTCTTGTATGCGCAGA
>CAYOWB010000021.1:2836-14857 GCA_964407515.1 uncultured Bacteriovoracaceae bacterium | reverse complement strand
GCAGAAAAAATCACGCGTCGTGGGGTCCGATTTGAGGCACTGGGTGTCAATATGGGGGAACGGGCGGATGGCAAGATCCAGCCAGTTGGGCTGTTGGTCGGCCACTTCATACGCAAAATTGCACTCATAAAGCCCCACATCCTTGATGAAGTCCGCAATCATCTTCAACGGCGAAGGCTCCCGATACAACCCCTCCTCAAGCGCCCCATGCATGAACGGCGTTCGTAAGCCCGAGGTCAGCGCCGCCATATTCCCTGGGGTTAGATGCCCGTTCAGGATCATCTGTTTTACCAGGTCCGAAAAGAACTCGAGCGAGACCTGTTCGTCCAGGCAAATGAAGAAGTCCGGATCGAAGCCGCGAAAACGTAGGAATTCGTTGAGCTTCTCTTCGCCGATCGTCTGTTCGTAGAACTTCAGTGTGGGGATGAGGGCACGGACTTTGGAACCCTGATTCTTCTGATAGCGCTCCGGAATCCGAAAGCCACCGACGCGGTCCTGGTCTTTCAGGGTGGCGGGACGGTTGAGGTCCACGAAGCCGGAGTAGACACTCCTGGGGTTCAATCCCGTGGCGTCGCAGAAGGTGAACCACTCCACAGCGCCCGGATAGCTGAGTCCGCTCTCGTACTTGGACACCGTCCCCTGGGAAGTCTGCAGAATACGTGCGACTTCCATCTGGCTGAGACCGCAGCGTTTTCGAGCAGCACGCAGAAGACGTGGAAGGTTCCGGAGAGCTTTTCGGTCGGTCATAGGTTCGGTGGCTGATTAAGTAATCACAGACTTCAATATAAATAAACGAATAATTATCGAAGTGCGCGGATCATAGCGTCGACTCGGATGTCGGCAGATCACCTTGCTGAAGAGGTCTCCGCGCAATTCCTTAAGTTTGAGTACGCCCTGTCGAAAAGTACGACATGAATAGTTTCTCCGCCGCCTCCGATCTGAAGATGGTGACGCTCGAATGTCCTTACGACGCCTGGGATAATCCCGAACTGGTCAGGCTCTTCTCGCAAACCGTGGGGTTGAAGCTTCGCGGCTACCGAAAGGTTTACGATTATGGCGTGCTGCCGGTCGATACAACGGACTTCCTTGCGACCCATCATCTGGTTTGCACCCAAGAGGGTGGCCAGTTGACGCCCTTGATGGGGTTCAAGGCGATCACGCTCTCGCGCTGTAAGATGCACAACGTCGCGTTTCCGTTGACAGGGATTCTTGGCTCCTCCGGGGCGCGCACGCACTTGGACGTATTGGAAGAGGAGCTGGAAAGAGCGAAACGAGAAGACCGTGACGTCGCTTACGCGAGTTCCTGGACCATCCTTCCTGAAGCGCGTGAGAACGCCATGTTCGCGTCCATCTTGACCCGTCACTTTATCGCCATGATGACGCTGCATTTCGAGAGTCTGCCGGGTGCGCTGAGAATCGCCTGTGGTTCCGTCACGCATAAAACTGATCAGCTGCTTTGCCGGATGGGATACGAACGCATGATGAACGGCGAGCAAGAGCTGCCGCCTTTCGAACAGGCATCGCTCATGGGCGAGAAGGCCGTGGTGCTTCGCTGTGACCGGTATTCCGCCGAAGCGGAGCGGATCGCCGAGCGATATCGGCAGGCTTGGAATGAGCGACTGGTTCTCCGTGGATCCGAGCCGATCGCGCCGAAAGTCGATCTACCGCTGGCTGCTTAGCCGGACGGCTTTAGTGAAGTCGAGTTCGTATCTGCACGCCGAATCTCCGCGGTGAGTGCACGAGATCTCGCGAATCGACGAAAAAGGCAGATGCAGATAGCCGGTCAAGGTCGCGAGGCTGCCTGCGCGCAACAGGCAGAGCGAAGGGTTCCCCGGCTTGTGGGTCCCGAGAGCCTGCACCAGCTCCTGTCGGGGGCGTACTTCGATGATGCAGGTGTGCGCCGAGCCCTGCAGGATGCGGTATTCGAAGTTCCTCTCGTAGTACTTCGAGACGACATCGGTGGTGAACAGTTCGTGAAGTTCGAGGGGGGACGCGGCTGACGCCAGTTTTTCCGCGAGGGCGGTGTTGCGGTTCGTGACCACGGAATAGGCGCCCATGGCCAGGAGTTCATCTTCGGAGAAGCCTAAGTTCCGCAAGTAGGCACAGAGGTCGATCAGGAAGCGGACGCTGATCTCCGCGTCCGGGTCGGAGAAGACGGCCTCGTTGAGTTGAAAATGTCTCAGAATGTGCTGCTTGAGTTCCGGGCTGTATCGCTTGCTGAGGTATTCCAGGAGATGAATGGAGGTGCGGCGCTTGCTGAATGCCGCCGTCGCGTACCGTTCGGGCAGTGCCGTCGGTTGTCCGCCTTGTTGCGCGGCAATGAGCGAGTAGTCGATGTGGCCGGTGATGAGGGCCTCGAAGCTGACGTCCAGACGCTCTGAGAGACGAAGAACAGTGTCGATGGAGACGGCCTTCGGGTTCGTGCGCAACTGACCATAGCCCTGAGGCGTCATGCCCAGTTGGTCGGACCAGATCTGGGTGTCGAGTCCCATGCACTCGCGGAGCCGCTCAAGGGTTTGGAATAGGGTCAGGCGATCTGCCGAATGCGATAAATGCACCGTGACGCTCCCTTGAAATAGCATTCCTTCTCGTCGATTGAAATCGGCGAAATCGGCACTGAAGAGACGCTCCCTGCCGGCGCGCAGTCACACGAGGAGAGTGCGTGGAGGAAGTGTTTCTTGTATTGGCAGAAGAAATCGTGGAGGACGGGGTGATGACGGA
This sequence comes from uncultured Bacteriovoracaceae bacterium, assembly GCA_964407515.1. Lineage (GTDB taxonomy): Bacteria > Bdellovibrionota > UBA1018 > UBA1018 > UBA1018 > CAYOWB01. Next base: position 12,136 of record CAYOWB010000021.1, on the reverse strand, counting down.
AACTCGCGGAGTCGATGTGCGCTTCGGGCTTGATGCTGATGTCGATCCGCTGCGCCGACTGATCCAGTAAGTCGTACGCGAAGTCGCAATCGAAGTGTTGCATGTTCGCCAGATAGAAAGTCAGGCGATCGATCGGGCCGGCTTGGCTGCCGGTAGGGCTGCGGAGCACGCCATGAAGGTGTGGCGTTCGGGTTCCTGAGGCCAGGATGCTCAATCCGCGGTTATCCAGACGGTGATTGAGCAGGAGGTACTTCACGATGTCGGCGAAGAAGTCGATGGGCAATTGCTCGTCCAGGCACACGAAGAAGTCAGGGTCCAAACCGCGAGACTTCAAGTAGGCGTCGCGTTCCGCTTCGCCGCCGAGCACGGACGTCAGGTAGCTCAGAACTGGATAAAGGCCCCGGACCTTTTCACCTTGGTTGCGGTGGTACTTTTCTGGGATTTTGAAGCTTCCGAGACGAGAGACATCTCGTAGAACCGCGGGGCGTCCCAGGTCGATGAATCCGCTGCGGATACTTTCCGGAAGGATCTTCGTGGCATCACAAAACGCGAACCACTCCACGGCACCGGGATAAGAAATGCCGCTTTCGTACTTCGAGACCGTCGCCTGCGAAGTGTCGAGTAAACGGGCGATCTCCACCTGACTGAGTCCGCTGCGCTTTCGTGCGGCCCGCATCAGTCGCGGGAGATGTTTGTAAGTGGTTCGCTCAAACATAGATGTACCGCGTCCTTATCAATCAATCACAAAAAGGACTATAAATAAACGAATAATCTCTGTTTTGCTTTTGAAGCGGCCGGCTGAATGGTGCTTCTGTCAACAGAAGGACTGGAGAATCCGATGCCCCCAAGCTTCCTCCTCTTTGAAGACGATGAAGTCGTTGGTGAGATCCTTGCCGCTCGCCTGAAAAGGGGTGGGCATTCGGTTCACTTTGCTCGAAGCGTGTCCGAAGCTTTCGGAATCATTCAGTCTCAGGAAGAATCCAGCGGCCGGTACTTCGTGCTCGTGGACCTCGATCGGCCGGACTTGAATTGCCCTGAACTGGTTCGGCTCATCTGCCTTCATGCCCGAGCTACTATCGGAGTGATCATGATGTCGTCCTTGGGGCCTTTGGATCAAAGGTGTTCCGAGGGAATGGATTTGCTTGAGTCTTCCGGGCATGTGAGTGTTCTTCTATCAAAACCATTTACCATCGGGCAGCTGGATAGTGCTATCGAACATGTCCTCGTTAAGACGGCCCGACCTTTTGAGGAACAACGCGTCTGACGGGTTTTTTCTTGCTCAAGTCCGTTTCAGAAGTTAGCGAATAGAGCTATGAGCAACGCTGACATTCGCGAAATTCGAGGGCTGACTTATTCCCGGCAAGAGCTTCATTCGGCTCTGCTCGGACAGACCGTGGGGCTGGGGTTCCTTAAGCCGAACGGGCGAATCAACGGTACAGTTTACGTGCTTCATGGCGGTATCGGCGACGACCGGTTTACGATGGATATCGGCCTGCCCGAGGCTTTTCCGGAACAGCTGATGCAGACTCTGCGCGACCGCGGCTTACAGTTCGTCATGCCGTATGTCGGACGAAGTTTTCTCCATGATCATCCGGGCTCGTCGGCGCGTGCGTTTTCGAGTTACTTCACTCAGGAAGTTCTGCCCCGCGCGGAAGCGGGCACCGAAACGAATGCGGCATCACGCTTCCTGTCGGGTTACTCCATGGGCGGCCGGGCGGCGCTCAGCTATTTCGCTCGCCATGCATCGAAGTTCGCGGGTGTCGCCGCGATGTTCCCCACGTTGATCGATTTCGATTACTCGTCCCAAGAAGCGATCGCCGCGTTCTCCAAACGCAACGGTGTGGTTGGGGACGCGTTGACGGAGGTCGTCTCGGAATTTACGGCGGAATTTGTCGGTGGCGAGGATTACGCCAGCCATGACCCGATCCATCTCCTCGCAAAGCTGCCTGAGGCCGAGCTGGCCGGAAAGACGATCGAGTTCGGCTGCGGCGATCATGACGAGTACGGCTTGCACGAAGGCTGTCGGCGCCTGCACCAGCTGCTGACCGAGCGGGGGCTCCGGCATGGCTACGAGGAACTCTCGGGCGGCAAGCACGATCTCGATGCGCTTAAAGGCTGTTATCCGCGCCTCGTCACCAGAGTGCTCGCTTAAAGCGGGGCGCTTCCGTCAGGGGAGCTTCGCCACCATTCTTCGGATCTTCGCGCGCAGGATCGGGGCCTGAAGCCGGAGCTTGAGTCGCTCCGCCGGCGCCAGGGCGAGGGTTTCCAGATTCACGTTCCAGCCTTTGATCAGAGTTCCGGTCTCGACGAGGCGAACCACCGCAGGGACGATGATGGCCGAAAGAAGATCCGAGGTGCATCCGAGTTGTGTTGCGGGTGTCGTCTCGTCCTTGAGTAGATCATAGATCAGCCCCAAAGCATGAGGCGGAACGTAGGAGAGAGGCATGGCTTGGAGAAGACCCTTGATGGGGTGCTTGGCGGCGCGTGCCGCTGGGAGCTTTCCTCCTAGCGGGGCCAACTTCGGATTCCGGTAGTCGAAGGCGATCCCGAGTTGGCAATAACCGATGTCGTAAGCGGTGAAGACTGGGATGCCCTTCTTCTGGGCGGCTTCATGGAGCGCCCACTTCATCGCGATACCGGAAGCCGAGGTGACATCGACGGCATCCATGATCAGATCCGGCTTGGAGCCGCCTTCTCCGACGAGCAGGCGAACGTTGTCGAGCGTCACGCCTTCGGAGTAGACCTTCACGCGGGAGTAGGGGTTGATCCTTTTGAGCTGGCTCGCATGAAACTCGGCCTTGTTCTGGCCGATGTTGTCGATGCCGGCGTGTTGGCGATTCAGGTTGTTGAGTTCGTAGGTGCCGTTGTCGGCCAAAACGAAATTCTCGACTCCCAGGCGAGCGAGGGACTCGATGCACGCTCCACCGGTTGAACCACACCCGGCGACGGTCATCCGGAAGCCGCGCAGACGCGCTTGTACTTTCGGGGCGATGAAGTGGTGATTCCTCCGGGTGAGCTCCGCGTAGTAGGAGTCGTGTTTTTCGAAATCTAACGGCGTGGACATCGAGAGGTTCGTCGAGAGGTTCATCGTTTCGTCCTGTGGATCCGGTCCAGTGAGCTACTGCGTTTCGAGTGAGTAATTTCAGAATAACATGGAGGCTCGCTTCCGCAAGGATACGGAGCTTCGAGAACGAAAAAAGCCCGGTCCGCGCTGAGGCGGAACCGGGCTCAAAGCAAAAAATAACGGTGCCTTCGGATTACAGGTGGTTTTGGATCGCCTGAATAATCGAATCCTTGGGCTGGTTTCCGACGAGTTGGCCGACGAGCTGGCCGCCCTTGAAGAAGAGCAGGGTCGGGATGCCGCGGATGTGGAATTGGGTCGGAATGCCAGGGTTCTGGTCCACGTTCATTTTGAAGACCTTCATCTTGCCCTGGTACTCATCGGCGATCGTGTCGATCGTCGGCGAGAGCATCCGGCAAGGGCCGCACCACTCGGCCCAGAAGTCGACGAGGGCGAGCTGCTGCGAGCCGAGAACCTCTTGCGAGAAGTTGCCATCGGTCGCTTCGAAAACGTTTGCGGAATTAGCCATGAGATTCTCCTAAAAAGGTTTTGAACTTGAAGTGCGACCGAGGTTAGCATCGTTCCCGTGAGTTTGAAAAGGGCCCCGAAAGGTGCTCGCGCCTTTTTGATGCCCGGCGCGTCAAGGGTGAGTAATGGAAGGCGAGCAGAAAGACCTGCCCTAAGGAGCTGCGATGCAGAACATGCAAAACGATAAATTGCTTCATGATCATCTTCAGGAATCCGCCCGCGAATCCGCGGCCGCGCGCGAGCAGTTCGTGGCCGAGTACCGGCAACAGCTCGTCGATTCCGCGAAGACGATCGGCGAGTGCATCCGTCAGGGCGGAAAGATCCTGATCTGCGGAAACGGTGGATCCGCCGCCGACTCTCAGCACTTCGCGGCCGAGCTGGTGGGGCGCTTTCTGATGGAGCGCCGGGCCCTCCCGGCGATTTCGCTCACGACCGACACCTCGAATCTCACCGCGATCGGAAACGATTACGGCTACGATCAGGTCTTCGTGCGTCAGGTCGAAGCGCTCGCGAAGTCGGGCGACGTGTTCTTCGGCATCTCTACTTCGGGCAACAGCAAGAACGTACTCCTCGCGGCCGAGCAGGCCAAGAAGAGCGGCTGCAAAGTCATCACGCTTACGGGTGGCGAAGGTGGCAAGCTGAAGGGGATGGCTGACCTCAATCTGAATGTGGCACGTGGTCGTAACTCCGCTCGCATTCAGGAGTCTCACATCTTCGCGATCCACGTGATCTGCGACCTCGTCGAGCGTTACTGCCTGTAAACGGAGAGGGGGCCTCATTCTTGGGCGACCGACCCCGGGCAACGTCAAGGCGTCACTTTCTCGTGTGTATCCCCTGGTAATGACAAGGCTTTTTTCCGGACCCCTGTCTCAATTTTGCGCCCGAAACTTCCGATAAGTCAGGGAAGATGGGGAACTTCAGGGGGAATCTGCGTCGTTGGGTTGGAGCTGGGCTGCGCGCCGTCGCGCTTGCGGCCGCTGTTCTGACTTGGGGACCGTCTGCTTTGGCGGAACTGCCCATGGCCGCCGCCGCCAAGAAGGCAGGCTGTGAAAGTTGCGAAAAGACCCGCGGCGCTTGCGTGAACTGGCTCGGCGACGTTCTTGCCGCCGACCTCAATCACCTGGCGTCGGTCAGTCAGAAGAAGCTACCCTTTCCCGTCCGCATCGCGGTGCAGCTGGGCGTGGACCGGGCCTGCGACTATTCGCCGTCGGAAACGGCGGTTTCTAATGAGTGGTACGATGAATCGCGTGCGCGGTTGAATCAGTGCGCCGGTGCGTTGCGGAGTCTGACGGCTCGCGGCCGGCTCAAGCCTGTCGTCGAAAGTTATTGTCGTGACAAATCGGATTCCAAACTGGGGGGCGCCTCCTTCGCGTGCACGGCGGAGTACGGACGTACGCTCGAAAATCTCGCTGTTCAATCCGCGCGTGCGCTTGCGGCTCCGGACGCAGGAGGACTCACACGAGCTTACGGATGTTCCGATGCGTGGGGCGAAATTTGGAAAAAGGGCAGGGCTGGCGCTCCTGGGAGCATTCAGTGGTACGCGAATTTCTCAAACGTCGATGCGGCATGGGCGGCTCCATCCAGCGGCGAGACACGTCCCGACTCCGGACGTGGCGGCGAGGATGACAGAACCGAAGGACTCAGTAAAGGAAAGGGCAAAGGCAGCCTCGAGGGAGACGGCCACGGCAGCAAGCCCGAGGTACGAGCCCGCGACGGCATCGCCGGCGGGACTGACTCCGGCGTGGAGGTGGACTGCGACTCTTACAAGTTTCTGACCGGAAGCTCGGAGTGCCGCTCTGATGGCGAAGCACCCGGAGTATGCGACGGACTTTTCCGTTCCAGGGATGCCCAGGATACCCAGGATATCGACGAGTGTGATTCGGGACGGGGAGCCGTGCTTTCGCTTCGGACGATGATGGACTCGACGCGGGCCAGTGCCGGTGTCTATGACGGCTACACGAACGACGTGATTCTCAGTGCTTTTGAGATGGGACTTCAGGGAGCTTTGCTGAGGTTTTCGAATTTCCCTGAAAAGCAGCCCGCCCTTAAGCAGATGCTGACGAGCGAACTGGCCGCCTGCAAGAAGATTCCCGCAGGTGTCTCCCAGACGATGATCGCAATGAAGGATCAACTCGTCGGGGCGTTGGATCAGCTGGCGAGCCAGGCTCCGGCGGAAACGAAAGCTCAAGACCGCGACTCGGCGTTGTTCGCGATGAAGTGCGCCGACGTCGTGCAGGCGCGACTCGCCCGGCTGGCCCATGAGTTCGGTTTCGATGTCGCCATCGGAACCGAGGGCGCTGCGGTACGACTCGATCGCGCGCTGGCGCAGCTTCCGAAGCAGGTGGGGAAGGACTACGGGGTTGCCGGTCAGACGGCCGCGCTCGCCGGAGTCGTAGGAATGCGCACCGTTTGGAGTGTCTCGGGCGCGCATCTGTTTTTCAGTTCTCCCTATCTTTCGAATTTGGACGACTACGCCGGTGCTCGCTGCTCCTTCTTTCAGGAACGGCTCGCCGGGGCGGATCAGAGGCAGGACTGCAAGCGCAAGGGAGAAGAGTTCCTGGCGATGACCCAGGAGCTGCGAAGTCTGGCGGCCCGGTATCCCGAGGTGCGTAGCCGCAACCCCTCGAAACCGGTGTTCTCCGAAATCGATCCGCGTCTGGCGTCATATCAAGGCGGACCGAGCGGAAAACACTCCAGCTGCATGGATCTTGCGGGTTACGGCGAGAACTCCCAGGTCGAGAAGCGACTCAAGCCCGGCGACAAGGATCTAAAGTCGTTCGAGGGATATCTCAAGCGGAGTGGCACGGATGAGATCGAAGGGCTTCGCAAGTCGATCCGGACACTCTGTGATCGCGATCAGTGGCCAGCGATCCGTCAATCGCTGATTTCAAATCCGGAATTTCAGTCCAAGTTCTTCTCTTGCGAGAACTCGGCGGCGCCGGCAGCTTGCGAGCGCCGCCAGAGCTATCGCACGCAGGCGTGTATCGAACTCAGTCGCGGCTTGGATCAGCAGAAGCAAGCGAAGCTAGTCGGAGATGTCGGGCAGGCTGCGGGTTTCTTGATGGAGCTTTGGGCCGTGAGTGGCGGCGGTGGTTTCATCGGTCCGGCGGCACTGGCTCAAGGTGGCGGACTTTCGCCCGGGATCGCGCTTTTCTCCGGCGGCATCGGAGCCGGAATTTCGGGTGGCCTGACCGCCGCGCAGAATTATCTTTCCGGTGCCGATCCCGCCGGCATGCGAGCTCAAGCGGACATCGCCGAGACGCTTTGTGCTTCGGGTGTCTTGTCTCCTGAAATCCGCGCGGGTGTCGGAGGGATCTCCTGTGCCAGTCGCCTGAGGGCGGCGGCTGATGAGGTTCCGAGCGTGGCGATGCAGACGCTCGATGGATTCATCGACGGTTTCATTGGAGGGATGGGGGGCGCGACCAGAGGGGGAGGTCGTACTCCGAAGATCAAAGGATGGAACCGTCTCGCGCTGGACTTGGAGCTTCTCAAGTCTCTGGAGGGGCGCACGGATAAGACTTCGCTCGCTCTCAGGCAGCGTCTGACCGAGCGGATCGCGGCTGCGATGGGCGAAGTGGGAGGCTTGAAGGGGGCCGCATCGATACACCCGGTCGCGCTCGAAAAGTCCCTCAGGCAAATGGCTCGCCAGTTCCGGCTGACCCGCGATGAGCTGGATCACATCATTGCTCAGGCCGGAGCGCGGCGCGGAAAGGCACTGAGTCCTTCGATTGTCGCCAAGATCAGCCAGGCGGTCGATCAAAATGTCTCACCGCGCGTAAAGCGCGCCGCGGCGGATGCGAAACTGCGGTTGGAAGACGCAGTCGGCGAGTCGGAGCGGAGTGAGCTTCATCGGCTTGCCGGAAAGGTAGAAATCGATCCTAAGAATCCCGAGCATCATCAGCGGCTCGCCGAGAAGGGGCTCGAGCTCCTGAGAAAGTACGGAGTCGAAGGAAAGATCGTCTGCGAGAAGAGGCTCGGGTATTGTGAGATCGAGATCACGCCACAGCCCAAGCGAGTCCAGACGGACGGACCCAGCGATCCTAGGTTGGTGTCGCGCCTCGGGCGGGTGGCGGCCCGGTTACAGAAGAATAAACTGGCGAGCCGGCTGGTGCTCAAGACCGACGAAGCGGTTCACGGCGGCGCCGCCTTTGACGAGGGGACTCTTTCCGTTAGCTGGGCCAGTCTGCTGGATCCCAGTGCCGACGCGTTCGCTCGTAGCACTCTCCTTCATGAGGTGGAGCACGCGCGAAACGCGCGGGTAATGCGGCCTCTTCAACAGTCAGTCTGGATCGGAAAGACTCCCGAAGCGTCAGCGCGGTCGGCTGGGCTCGTTTCCGGCTTGTGGATCCATAGCCGAAAAGGTCCAGGAACTCTCCATTCCGAGATTGCCGCCGCGTATCCCGAATACTCTTTTGACGAAGCGTTCGCGTACGGCGCGGAGGCGAAGGTCGGTGCGGCTCGGTTCTCGCGAGCCACGGAAGACTATTTCAGGAAGGGCGCGGATGCCCGTTCCGTCGATTCGTTGCTGGAGCTCTACCGGGGAAGATCTCCGCTGATCTCCGCGCTTCGCGAGAAGAGGATGTCCCAGGGGTTCCTCGACGACATGCTCCCGCTCATCGATGAGATCACGAGGCCAGGGGCACTTGAGGCGTCCAAGATCGTTCAGACCAAAGACCCGATCATCGGACGCCTGGTGGAAGTCAGACTCCCGAGTGGCCGCTACTTCGAGTTTCCGCCCGAGGAGCTTCCGGATGGCGCGATTCAGCCCGGAGCGCTCCGTAAACACTTCGCCGCAATCGCGAAGGCCGGACGCGAGCTCAACACGCAGTTGAACGAGGCGGAGACCGCGGCTCTTCGCGATCTTGAGAGACTGGGAAAGCACCTTCAGGAGAAGTCCCTTCCGACCGGTAAAGACCGCCAGCTGCTGCGTGCCGTGGAGCGCATGCGTCTTCAGACGGGCTTCGGTCCCGGCGATCAGATCGACCTCGTACAGCCTCAGGGGACGCATCGGCTGACTTACGAGCGGACGTTGGGTGATCAGCATCTGTTCCGTGGTCCGGAAGGGATGCTTCATGCCTTTTCGACCGATGATTTGACGGCGCTCCATCCGTCCGGAAAAGTGAAGCCCCTCTTCAGCTCGGATCGGAAGATCGCGCCGACGGAGGCATCCGCGGTCGCGCTGGAGCTTGACTCCGCGATGGACGAACCGACCTCTCCCGGACTTCGGTCAAAGAAGGGGCCTTCGGGTGGAACTCGGTCCGCGGCTGTGCAGACGCCGAAGAGTGACGGCTTCGGCGCACGGTCGGCGGCGTTCGATGCGGCCAAGCGCGACGCCGGAATTCCGGCTTCCGCTCAACCGGTGGAGACTCGCCGTGTGCCGATGACGAAGAAGGTGAACGGCGTCGAGCAGGTCATCCGCGATGAGCGTGGCCAGGCGGTCATGAGCCGTGAATACGTGTTCCGTCGTGACGACGGAAAGGTTATCGTGATTCAGGATCACTCCGGCGGTCACGAATTCGGTGAAGGCGGAGTCGGGGATCAAGGACCGCACTTCAATGTGCGCCCTGCCGCGGACACCCGTAACGGCAAGGTTCCTGGAACATTGGAGCACTACGGGTTCGAGAAGAAGAAGAAATCGAAATGAGTCACTGGATTGACTGCGTCGAGAACGCTGAAGCGCTGAAGGGGTTGTATGATCAGGTTCCCCTGTT